>NZ_DOPX01000003.1 GCF_003514505.1 Proteiniclasticum sp. | reverse complement strand
GGCAAGGCGGATGAACCGCTCCAAAGTGTTGTTGTCATAATGGCGGTAGCCTACGAGGTTCTGACCACGCAGCAGCATGGACAGCTTGGTGTTCTTGGCTGCCTTTCGGATTTCCCTTAAGATCTCCCAGGGGTTTTCAGAAAGAAAGCGCAGAGATGCGTCAAAGGTAGCGCCACCCCACACTTCCATGGCATTGTATCCCACTTTGTCCAGGGCTTCCACCAGAGCGATGATGTCTTCTTTGGCCATTCTCGTGGCCAGAAGGCTCTGATTTCCATCCCGGACTGTTAAGTCATTCAATAAGACTTTCGTCATGCAAAGTCCCTCCTACTATTTGTTTATTCAATACCCATCTGAATGTCCAAGATGGATAAAATTATAGCAATCCATATCAGTATAAACGATTACATTTTATTTCACAACCAATGTGAACTGATGAACTTACATATCATTCATAACTTTGTCTAATAATTTATCGAGATAGAAAAACAAAAATAAAAATATGTCCACAAAACCGCAACTTATTTTTAGATTAATAAAATCAATGAGGATAATTAATCTAAAAAAAAAAGAAGCTCAGCAATACTGCTCAGCTCCTTTCTTGCCTTACCCCAATGTCTTAAGCATAAGGCGAACCGTTCTTTCATGGAGACGTTTTATCATCTCCTCGCTGTTTTCAAGGCTCAGATCAGGCTCCACCTTGATCCCACAATGGATGGATTTCAAAGGCAGCAGTTCATGCACAAAAGCGCTGAAAAATCCGAGAACAGTCATTTTTAAATCCATTAAAGTAAGATCTGCTGCAACGCTGCCCTCATTTTTTCCGATCAGCATCGCTCTTTCCAGTTCCCTCATGGTCACTGCATCCATCTTCTCCATCATGAAAGGGTCCATATAATGCCCCTTATCTGATTTTACCTGATGCTCTGACATTGCAAGAAGAAAGATCCCAGTGAATCTTTTTTCCAAGCTGTCTTCCAAGTATAAGAGAGCCTTCTCCAAAATCCCTTTGAAAGTGTCAGCCTCAAAGACAAACCGGACCATATTTTTAAAGTTTTCACTCATATGATAGGTAAGGGCTTCTCTTAGGATTTCTTCTTTGCTGGAAAAGTACTCATAGGCGGTGCTTTTCCCCATGCCCGATGCTTCGGCAATTTCCGCCACCTTCAGTTCATGAATGGGTCTTCCTTCCTGCAGCAGATTCATCACCCCTTCAAAGATGAGAATCTGCTTTGGGGAATACTGTATCTGTTCATCCATTAGGATTGCACCTCCTCTGAATCTATCTTCTCTAAGGAGTTCCTCTTTTTCACACGGACAAAGAGGTCATACAGTACCGGTACCACAAAGAGTGTCAGAAGTGTCGCATAGGTAAGGCCGCCCACAGTTACTACAGCCATGGGCTGCATCATTTCTGCTCCGCTGCCGTAGCCTAAAGCCAGGGTCGTCAGAGCGAGAATTGTGGTCAGTGCTGTCATAATGATGGGACGGATTCTGGTGGCGCCAGTTCTTAAAATGGCTTCACGCTTCTCTATCCCTCTCTCTCTAAGCTGATTGACGTAGTCCACAAACACAATACCATTATTTACCACCACACCTGCCAGAACAAGGAACCCGAGCATCGCAATGATGGACAGCTCCATGCCAGCAATGTAGAGAAGAAGAAGACCTCCTGTGAAGGCTAGGGGCAGTGTGAACAGCACGATAAACGGCGATAGAAGGTTCTGGAACTGAGCCACCATGATGAGATAGATGAACACCACAGCAAGGGTGATCATGATCACAAGATCTCCTAAAGTATCATTGATGGTCTCATTTTCTCCTTCAAAGGTAATCTTATATCCTTCAGGCACTTCAAATGATGCAAACTTCTCTTCCACTTCTCTGCCCACAAGACCGATGTTGTAGCCGTCTTTAATGCTTGCCGATACGGTCATGTATCTGCTCTGATTCTCTCGGCTGATGGACTGTACACTTTCTGTCACTTCCACAGTGGCAATATCTTTCAGTATGACCGTCTTTTCTGAACCGTCTCTTTGCTGCACCACCATAGAAAGATCTCCCACGGTGTTTCTATTAAGACCTTCCTGTATGGGCTTTAAAAGCACCACCGGATAGCTGGCGCCCATTTCTGTCAGCTGCGTTGCCGTCATTTCCTGGCTCAGCGCTTTGGATACTTCTGCAAAGACCTGGGCTACTGTAAGACCTTCTCGAATGGCCTTCACTTTATCCACAGTGATTCTGATTTCTTCCCCTGCATCTTCCAAGCCCGTGGTCACATCTTCTGTTCCTTCTGTTTCAGATAAGACTTTCGCCACATCTTTGGCAAGCACTGCCATCTCATCCGGATCAAATCCTTCCACCTTCACCTGAATACCGCTGCCACCGAAGGCTGAGATGTCCATGTTGCTGGCGCTCACGGACATTTCTCCCCCAAGATCCTCTGTGTTCTCATAAATCAGCTGCTCCACCTCTTTATTGCTGAGGCTTCGTTCATCCTTCAATAAGATGTAGAAGGTGCTGGCGTCTCCATTATTTGTACCTCCGCCGCCGCCGAATCCCATAAAGCCACTGCCGCCTCTCATGACACCCACAGTCTCAACTGCATCTATGGAAAGGATTCTTTCTACGATATCGTCATTGAGAGCATTCACCTCATCGGTTTCAAGACCTTCCGGCGCCTCGTAGGAAGCGCTCATCTGAGGAGAGTCCACTTCTGGAATGAATGCTGTGCCCATGGTGGTCGTCAGGTAGATGCTAAGACCGAGCAGTCCCACAGCAAAAAGCACCACAATCATCTTATACTTCAGGGCGATTCCCAGCAGCTTCTCATACCTTTGCACAGTTTTATCAAACCACTTGTGTTCTTTTTCCGAGGTGGTCTTCAGCATGGTGGCTCCCATGGAGGGCACCAGTGTAAGGGCTACAATAAGACTTGCGATGAGGCTGTATCCGATGGTAAGCCCCATATCCGTAAAGAGCTGTCGAGAGATTCCTTCGGTAAACACAATGGGAAGAAATACGCTGACCGTGGTGAGGGTGGATGCAAAAATCGCTCCTGCCACTTCGTTGGCTCCAGTGATGGCCGCTTCCTTCGCTGGCATTCCTTCTTTTCTCAGTCTGTAAATATTCTCAATGACAACGATACTGTTGTCCACCAGCATTCCTACACCCAAAGCAAGTCCTGAAAGGGAGATGACGTTGAGCGTGACATTGCTGAAGTACATGAGCACCACCGCAAAGGTCAGACTGATGGGAATACTTAAAGCAATGACAAAGGTTGGTTTCAGATCCCGAAGGAATAGAATCAGCACCAGAATGGCCAGGATCCCACCAAAAAGAAGATTCTCCATGACGCTGCTGGTGGTCATATCAATATACTCTCCCTGGTCCATCATGGGCGTGATGGAGAGATTCTCATGCTGCCCTTCCAGCTTTTCAATCTCACTGTGAATGAGATCAGAAACCTCTGCCGTGGAGGATGTGCTTTGCTTCTGGAAGGTTAAGAGCACACCATTGTTTCCGTTGATTTTTGTATAGATCTCATCGGAGTTGTCTCTTTTCTCCACCTCAGCCACTTCATTCAGTTTGATGTCTCCAATGGGCTCCATACTGAAGACCACAAGGTCCCTGATGTCCACAGGTTTTTCAAATGCGTCCCCTACTTTCACAAGGATCTGTCCATCTCCCTCTTCAATGTACCCTGCAGGCATACTGAAGTTCTGAGCCATGAGGATGTTCTTCACCATTTCTTCTGTGAGGATTCCTGTAAGATCCGCACTTTCCAGTGCCTGCTTTTTTGCGTCCTCAAATGCGGCAAGGCCTTTCTCCAGTTCTGTTTTTCCTGTGGCCATCTGCACTTCTGCTTTTGCCAGCTCAATGGCCATGGTGATCTTTCCAGCTTCCAGCTGCTCTGCGGCAGCCTTGGACTGATTGAGACCTTTCTGAAGCTCCGGCTTCATGGCACTTAAAGTCATCTGACGGACATTCAGGCTGGAAAGTTCCAGCTCCACCGCCACAAGAGTTTTCACCGCCTCCTGCACCTGATCCGAAAGCCCGGAAATCATCTCTTCTGTCATCCCTTCCATGGCTTCAGGTGCTCCGGATTCCATGGAGGATAAAATCAGCTGCAGATCTTCCAGTGTCAGGTTGTCTGTTCCTTCTGGAAAGAGAGACGTGAAGATGGCGTTCATATCCAGGACACTTCTCAGCTGGTCTCTGGTGGCTTCCAGAGCGGCTTTCTCTGCGGTAAGCTTTGCTTCCTCTGCCAAGAGGGCATTGAGATTCGCCATGGCGCTGGAAAGTTCCACACTGGCTTTGGCCACCTGCTCTTTCTGGTTCTGAGATTCGGCTGCTAATGTTTTCTGGCCGCTTTCAAGGCTGGCCATGGCATTTTTCAGTTCCGTCTCATTTTTTGCAAGTTCCGCCAGAAGGTGATTCTCCACCCGTTCATTGAGTACTGCAATCTTCTCAGGAAGAAGACTCACTTCCAGCTGTGACGCCACAAGACCACTGCCTGTTACTGCAGCTACACCATCAAGCCGCTCAAAAGAGGGCATGATTTCTTCTTCTGTAAAGGCTGAAAGCTCATCCAGGCTCATTCCCTCCACGTCTACACTGGCCACAACAATGGGCAGCATATCCGGACTGATCCTCATGAGTATCGGTGTGCCAATGCCTTCCTCCAGCCTTGCTTTCACCTGATCCAGGCTTCCGGAAAGTTCAATCATAACGCTGTCCATATTGGTGCCTTGCACAAATTCCAGGAAAATCAAACTGGAATTCTCACTGGACGTGGAGTTCATGCTGCTTAGTCCGCTGGAAGTGCCAAGGGCTGCCTCCAGGGGTCTTGTGACCAGCTGCTCCACCTTTTCAGGACTTGCACCTGGATAGGGTGTGATTACCACCACAAAGGGCAGATCCAGAGATGGCAGAAGGTCTGTCTTCATCCCCAGAAAGGAAATGACACCCAGAAGGATGGTCAGAATCACCGCCACCACAACGGTATAGGGTTTCTTAACACTGTATTTTGAAATCACTTCAGGTCCTCCTCATTCATCCGACCGAACGGTCGGTCGGAAATCTTGCTTCATTCTACCACCACCCAAAACCCCTGTAAACAAAGAAATTCTTAGACTTTCCTTAACTTGTCTCCAGGAAGAAGTATAATCCTCAAGTTCACCTATGTCACTGCATTCCTGCTTCTTTTATTTGGTTCCACACGCTCTTCTCTTAAGACAAACTGTAATACTCTACCTTTCGTCTCAAAAAAAGAGTCCATTTATGACATATGTTGTTTTTTTAATACGGGTACGGGGTATCTATTCCAACTTCTCTTCTTCTGTCTCCACAAAAAAATAAAAAGACCTGATATTACCGCCCTGTTTCAGACCAACACCTTCAGATTCTCATAAACGAAACTAAAAAAGACTCAGATCCACAATCAGATAAAAGCTGCTTCTATAAAATTCCAACGAATTTAAAGTGTGCATTCTTTGATTTTCTAAAATTCATCTATCTTTTCGCCTGTATGAAAAATGAATATCATAATTTTATACCCTGCTGTTTTTTTAAATCATCATTTCTGACCCTTGTCAGAAATCACATTTTTGATATTCAAAACCATTCTTTTTTAATTCGTTTTCATTTCTCTATTCACAAAAACAATTCGACATGATTCTACAATGCTTTATTATATAAATCCATACTTAATATCTAACTCATATTCAATTTTATATATCATTAAGCGATCTGGCTATTTTTATTAAAATCATTGAAAACCAATGCTTATCATAATTATTAATTTTACTTTCGCGTTGACTTATTTATTTTTTTAACAATAATTTTAAAGATTGTTAATATATTGACCTTTTATGAACAGCATGCCATAATCGACCTATCAATTAAAAAACGGAGGTAAACAATGTCTAAGAAAATTTCATTATTTCTCGCTGCTCTTCTTGTTGCCAGCTTCACCGGATGTGCTGCCCCACAGGAAACAGCTGAAACACCAGTGGAAGGCGAAGAACAAACTACACCCGCTGGTGACATCAACCTGGAGGAAGTCAATGAGTTCCTTAATACCAGCGCAGGCTTAGGGCCTGGTTCTATTGGTAATGTGGTGCAGGTTATCCCTCATGCACATATTGACGGACCAAAGAATGAAACACCTTTTTATGCTTTTGTGAACTTCAAGTATACTGCAAGAGACTACATCAAGTATCAGGTCACCTATCTGTCCTGTACCTGCCGTTCTGCTGATGTGAACTTCTGGCAGACTGCTTATATTGAACTGAGTCTTCCAAGCAGCAAGAAGATTGAGGATGCGGAAGTTGTGACCCTCTCCTTTGATAAGGACTCCACCAATCATTATCTGGGGGGATTCTGGGGAGATTCAAATCCAACTCCTGCCGGTGTCACCTATGAGACATTCAAGACCGAGTATCTTCCATTTTTTGAAGGGAAGAACCAGGCCTATATGAAGGCCATCAGCACCATCTGGGACATTAAAGCAGAAGACTATACAACAGGTGAAGGAAGAACAGACTTCACCATCGACACCTTCTCCGGATCTTCTGTTTCCGCAAACAACATCATCAGAATCATCAATGCTCTCATGGATTACCATGCCACAGACGAATTTTTCCAATAAGATAATTTAGGAGGAACCACCATGTTAAAAAAACTCATTGCTATTCTTTCACTTTCTGTTGTGCTTACAGGATGCGCAGCCACTGCTGCACCAAAAGAGGAAGCAAAAACGGATGACCAGCTCATTGCTGAAGGCTGGGTGAAGAACCCTGAGGAAGCAGGGTACACCAAAGTGGAAGAGCTGCCTGCCCCAAGAACAACCGAAGGAGATTACTCCATTGACAATTCCGCCATCAGCTCCGAAAACCTTGTGGAGTATCTTGGCAGAAATGATGTGGTCTATATTGATCTGAGAGACTACAACGACTATGCTAAAAAACACTTCAAGAACTTTGAAGCCGTTCCCTTCTTCGCTTACATCTGGAATGAAAATGCCCATACAGACACTTCCATGGTTCAGCTCTATGGAGGACCTCAGGATGCACCAGTTGCAGTATATGAATCATCAGAGGCCATTCTGAATACCCTCTTTCCAAAAGACAAGACCCTCTTCCTTATGTGCCAGTCTGGCGGCAGAGTGGCCATGATGATGAAGATCCTGGAAGCCAACGGCTATGACATGAGTAAAGTCTACAATGTAGGCGGCATGGCGCAGTATACCGATGGTAAGTATAGAGAGTTCATCACTGACACACCTGAATTCATCATCGATGTCACCTACAAAATCGAAGGTGCCACCAGAAACTAATTTCCTTTCACTTTATATGTTTCCCCATATATAGAAATAAGAGCGCAGACGCCGGATGGTAATTCCGGCATCTACGCTCTTATCTTATTTATCATGCTTAATAGAGCTTTGGCAGCACCGACTGCAGAGTCAGTTCTTTATTCATTTCACTTGCTTCATAGGTCCTCAAATAAAATTTCGTATAAAGGATATCCAGAAGGTAAAGCTGCGCCACCTTGGCAGAAGTGGATCCTCCCTGAAGGGGTCCTTCCACTGAACCGGTAAGAAGCACAAGGTCTGCGTACTCTGTCAGTGGGGATTTTTGGTATCTCGTCATGACAATCACCGTGGCCCCGGCTTTCTTTGCTTCTTTCGCCACTTCGATGCTGTCTTTGGTCTGGCCGGAGAACGAAATGATCACCGCCACTTCACTGGGCTTCATAAGAGAAGCTGTCATGGCCTGAAGATGGGAATCAAAGGCTGCACCGGTTTTACTGGTGATTCTTAGAAACTTGATATGCCCTTCCAGGGCTGTGGTAAAAGAAGAGCCTACCCCAAAAAAGGTGATTTTGTCCGCTGCCACCAGGTAGTCCACAGCTTTTTCCATATGGTCAGGATTGACCAGCTGCGCTGTGCTTTCAATGGCAGAGATGTTCGCCACCCGGACCTTGTCTGTCAGCACATCCATGGAGTCTTCCTTTTGAATGCTGCTGTAGATTTTCTGACTGGTCTTTTCCTCACTGGATGCATTGGCCAGGGCAATTTTAAAGGCCTGATACCCTTCCAGTCCTACGGTTTTACAGAACCGGAATATGCTGGCTTCTCCCACTTTGGTGGCATCAGACAGCTCCGTGATGGACATATACATGATCTCTTCCCGGTGTTTCAGCGTATAGTCTGCGATTTTCTTCTCGGATTTCGTAAAGGTATTGTATAAGGTTTCTATGGATTGATAAATATCATAGGTTTTCATAGGACACCCCCTCTACTACTTTACCACGAGATGTCTTATTTTTTAACAGCTTCCATGAATCTTTTTGTGATTTCCAAAGGCCTGGTGATGGCAGAACCCACCACAGCGCAGAAGGCACCGCTGTTCATTACAGCTTCCAGCTCCTCAGGTGTGGAAATGCCGCCCTCAGCAATGAGTGGCGTATGAAGCTTCATCACAATCTCTTCCATGAGAGAAACATCGGGAAGCTGTCTTTCTTTTGTATAGTCCGTGTAGCCGGCTAACGTTGTCCCTAGAAAATCAAATCCCAAGGCTTCTGCAGTCTCCGCTTCAGTGAAGGTGGAGCAGTCCGCCATGAAGAGCTGATGGGGATATTTCTCCCGGATCTTCGGAAATGCTTCCCGGATGGTTTCACCATCTGGACGCAGTCTGTCTGTGGCATCCAGCGCAATGATCTCCACACCTTCTTCCACCAGGGCATCAATCTCTTTCATGGTGGGGGTAATAAATACTGGACAGTCCCCATAGACTTTTTTAATGATTCCGATGAGAGGAAGGTTCACATTTCTTTTGATTTCTTTGATGTCTTCCACAGAATTCGCCCGGATGCCCTTGGCACCGCCAAGATAGGCTGCATAGGCAAGTCTCCCCATGATAAAGGAGCTGTGAAGAGGTTCTCCAGGAAGCGCCTGACAAGAAACCACCAGATTTCCTTTGAGAGCCTCCATAATTTCTATTTTATTCATTCGGTCTGCTTTTCAACCCTCTCAGGGAAAAGCTTCCTCCTTTTTGTTCATTTTTATATATTTTGAGGTTTCCATTTGTCCATGGTATATACCATGCCTCATAGGATGAAATCCCCAGAAAGAAGCGTCTCAGCTTCAATCTGGAGATATATCCGAAGTTTATCTTACTTTATTGATGTCATTTTTCAGCACTTCAGCCAGTGCTCCATACACCACCTGAACACCATTGCCTTTTCTGAAGACTCCTCTTGCCTTGAGCTCTCCTTTCCAGGTGGCGTCATCCGCAACCTTGGAGACATCTTTTACAGTAACACGAAGTCTTGTGATGCAGGCATCCACATCCACCAGGTTTTCTCTTCCACCCAGCGCGTCAATGACCTGTTCAATATCCATATCCTTTGCAAGGACATCTTTCTTGGAATAAAGCTTCACTTCCTCGTCTCCACGACCAGGGGTTTTGAAGTTGAATTTCAGAATGAGGGTTTTAAACACATAGTAGTAGATCAGCGCAGTGGGAATACCCAGGATGAGAATCCAGATGAAGTTTGTTTTCGCATTTCCCTGAAGGAGACCAAAGAGAGTAAAGTCAATGATTCCTCTGGAGAATGTTACGCCAACCGCAACATCCAGCATATAAAGCACTGCGTAGGCAATACCTTCCAGGAGGGCATGGATTCCATAAAGAGCAGGAGCTACAAACAGGAAGGTGAACTCAATGGGTTCTGTGATTCCTGTAAGGAAAGAAGTAAGAGCTGCGGAGAAAAGAAGTCCGCCTACAAGCTTCTTGTTCTTGGTATCAGCCACTTTATACATGGCATAAGCAGCTGCAGGAAGTCCAAACATCATGGGCAGATATCCACCTGTAAAGAACTTAGTGCCTTCTGCACTGAATCTCAAAGTGTTGGGGTCTGCCAGCTGAGCGAAGAAAATATTCTGTCCACCCTGGACCAGTCTTCCTGCCACTTCCATTTCTCCACCTAAAGAGGTGAACCAGAAGAGAGGATAGATGGCGTGGTGTAGACCAAAGATGTTCAAAAGTCTCATGAAGAATCCATAGAAGAACACACCGATGGGTCCGGTCTTTCCAAAGAACTCTGCGAAGGTGGAGATCCCAAGATGAACATAAGGCCATACAAAAGGAATCACTGCACCAATGAGGCTTGCTGCCAGAACACTGATGATGGGTACAAATCGGACGCCAGAGAAAAAGGAAAGAGCTTCTGGCATTTTCTTGTCATAATATTTATTGGTTAAGAATGCGACTACAATACCGATGATGATACCGCCAAGTACACCAATACGAACAGAGAACATTCCCAGTTCATAGCCATACACATTGGCCTGCTTTGCAGCTTCCACCGCATTCATTCCCTGGGAAACAAAATAATCAATGGAGGTGGTTTCTGGAGTATGTCCCAGGAAGGAAAGCACCTTGCCAATAACAGAATGCATAACAACGAAAGAGATGGCTGCAGAAAGACCCGCTGCTCCTTTTTCCTGAAGCGCAAGACCAGAGGCGATGCCCACAGCAAAAATCAGAGGAAGGTTGCCAAAGACCACATTACCGATGGCAGCCATGGTGCTTAATACATAGTAAAGGAATGTTCCTTCACCAAGGAGCCATGTGAGGCCGTAGGTTTCAATCATCAGACCATTGGTGAATGCACTTCCAATACCAAGCATAAGACCAGCAATCGGCAGAACTGCGATGGGAATCATGAAAGCTTTACCAAGACGCTGAAGCTTTTCAAACATAATTTTTACCTCCAAAAATAAATTCAATAAGTGCCACCGGCTGTAATCCATTACCGGTTACCAAAAGAGTACCACGTTCATTTTCAGGTTTCAATAGTTTTTGGAAAATATTTCCAAAATGAAATGCAAAATGGAAAACTTTGCCAATTTGTTAGTAGTTCAAAGTATTTTACTCAATAAAAGAAGAGCCATGAAAAGGAAAAGCGAATGAAACCCAGCTCTTTTCATGACTCTCTCTATTTATTTCCGAGTTCTTCCAATCTCCATTACATCGATATTTCCCAGTTCCCCTGCCCACTCAAAGAGTCTTCTGTGGCAGGTGAACAGCACCGCCTGAAGAGGGTCTTCTCTTTTCACTGCATACTCATATAGGAATCGAAGTCCTTCGTAGGCTCTCTCATCGTCATACTGGGTGAATACGTCATCCAGGAAAATGGGCAGGTTTTCTTCTCCAGACATCACTAGATCCGAGATGGCAAGCCGTAAAGAAAGATAGGCCTGATCAATGGTTCCTCCACTTAAGAAGCCCCACTCATAGCTGCTCTTTCTTTCAGGATCCTCCACGGAGATGGAGAAGTCTTTGGTGACACGGACTTTCTGATACTTACCGCCTGTCAGTCTTTTGAAGATCTCTTCTGTTTTTTCATTCACCTTTGGCCCGAAGCTTCTCTGAAGCTCCAAAAAAGCTCCTTCCAGCTGTTCTCTTGCGATTTTCAGCGCATCATAGATCCTCTGCCTTTTCTCCACTTTCTCTTTATAGAAGTCCAGTTCATCGTCAATCTGACTGAGGTTCTTCTTGTGCTTGTATTTTTCTTTCAGCTCCGTTTCTTTTTTGGTGATCTCTTCTCGGAGGCTGTGTATCCTTTTCTCCAGAGCCTCTTGCTCTTCTTTTCCCTGACGGACCTTCTGAAGATCCTCTTCTGTATAGTTCTCTTTGCCAAGGAGCTTCCTTATGGTGTTTCGCAGCTCCTCTCTTTTACTTGCCAGCTCTTCTCCTGTCATGGAAAGCTCCAAGGGTTTTCTTTCAGATTTCAGGTAGGAAACATGGCGATACAGCCTGTCATATTCTTCTAAAGCCTCTTCCATCATAAGAAGCACATGCTCTGCAGAGCTGAGATTTTCGACCTCTTTTATGGAAGATAGTTCTTTAAGTAAGAGCTTCAGGTTTTCTTCCCCTGCCATCTTCATCTTTGACACCGCTTCGCGTTCTCCCTGAAGATTTTCCTCCTTCTCTTTTATCTTCTCCTGACGCCCTTTATAGAGGTGATGCCGTTGGAGAAGCTGATCATAGGTGTCCACTTGAAAACTGCCAAGAATGTCTTCCGTCTCCTTCTTCAGCCTATTCATTTCAGTCTCTGTATCTGTGATTTTACTTGAGAGCTCCTGGCGGTCCGGAAATCCTTTCTCATTCTCTTCTTTATCAAGAAGAAGCTCCTGCTCCTTGAGATCCTCTTCCGCTCCTGCCAGTCTTTCTGCCAGCTGGGCAGAAAGAATCGTCTTCTCCTCCAAGTCTTTCTTAAGGTCCGTCACCAGCGCAGCTTTCTCCTTCAGATCATCCACAAGCTCTCTCAAAAGGCTTTCTATCTTCTGAACTCCTTCTTCTGTCTTTTCCATCTCTTTCCGCTGATCCAAAAGAGCTTCCTGGATTCCATGTTTCCTGTCTTCTGATTCCTTTTGCACCATCTTCAGTTCATCACGGTATCTCGCAACAAGGCTTTCATCCACTGTTTCTAGGACTCGCACAACGGGGCTTTTCTTTCTTATGGAAAGAAGAAGGAGAAGCCCGGAAAGGAGCAGTCCGCTGTAAAAATACGGTTCAACTAAAATGCCCAAAAGCACGGAAGCGGCTGCAGCTAAAAGAGCCAGTCCAAGCATCCCTTTGTGCAGCGTTTTTCCGCCTGCAGTTTCTTCGGTGACCTTTCTTGGTTCCTCTGCTTCCTGAAGACGCTCCATGGCCTCTCTTATGCTGCGCTCTCCCTTGATGGACTCTTCCTTTTGTCGTTCTTCAGTCCCTCTTACCTTCTCTTTCAGGATGGCGGCTTCCACCTGCAGATCTTTGAGCTCCAGTTCCAGCTGTTTTTTTTCTTCTTCCAGTCTTTCCTTTTCCACTGCACCTTGCTTATAGGTGGTTTCTTTGTCGTGCAGATCTTTTCTCTCACGATGATAGGTGAGCTTCAGTTGTACATGCTTCTCTTTCAGCGCATCTCTTTTCTTTTTGATCTCTTCCAGTTCATCCAGTTTTACTTCCTCCAGATGAAGATGGGTTAAAAGCTCTTTACACTTTAGAAGATGTTCTTCTTTCTCCTTCAGTGCCTCCAGATCCTCTTTTCTCACTTCTTGCATCGGACTATCTTTCAGCCTTATAAGCTCCTGTTTCAGCCGCTCCAGCCTCTCTTCTTCCGCTTGCAGGCTTTTCGAGAGATCATCCTGGTCTTTCAGAAGCCTTTTAAGATGCTCCAGATGCTCTTTACTGAGCGTTCCTTCTCTTGTGGAGAGCTTTTCCTTTACTCGGTCCGCCTCTTTTTCTGCCAAAAGAAGTTTCTCTTCCCGGTAAAGAGCTTCTTCTACTTTTTCCATCTCTGAAGCATACTCAAGTACCTTCAGCTGCTCTTTCAAGCTTCTCTCCTGGGCTTCCTCTTCCATGAGCATCTTCTTCAACTGGCCTATGGACAGGTGCGCCTCATTTTTATCCATCTCATCCTGCTCTGCCTCATAGCGCTCTTCTTTCAGCCTTGCCATCTCTTCTTTGGCTTTCACCAAGGCTCCCTGCTTCCCACTTTTGGAAATGAGCGCTTCCATGGAGGATGTCAGGGTATCCAAGGCTTTCTTATAGCTCACATCTTCACTTCCTGTGGTGACGAGATTGAGAAGCTTCTCCGTGATTTCATCTTTTTTGCCACTGGCATCCACAAGAATACCGCCCTGCCCGATGAATACACTCTTGGAAAACGCCTCTTCTCCAAGGCCAAAAAACTCCTGTCCTGGGTCCTTTGTGCTTGCCCATTTGATGGTTTCTCCCGTGATCTCATCAAAGATCTTCACCTTGTCGGAGCTGTTGCTCTTGCCAAAGGTTCTTTCCAATCGGTAGAGGATTCCTTTATGTTCAAAGAGAACATGCCCCTTCATCTCGTTTCCATTCCAGGGTCTGTATTTCTCTCTCAGGTTCTTGGAGAGATCCTTCGATCTTCCGCTGTATCCATAGAACATCATGAGGATGAAGGCCATAAGGGTGCTCTTTCCGTCCTCATTCTGACCAAAGATGACATTCATTCCATCTGAGAGCTCCAGGTCGTAGTTTTCAAACTTGCCGAAGCAGTCGATATGGATCTTTCTAATCTTCAATGATATTCACCTGCCCCTCAAAGGATGTCATGCCGTATTCCAGTGCTTTCCCGTAGGTGGCAAGAAGCACTTCATCTTCTTTTTCTCTTGCCTCCTCCAGAAGACTTAAGAGATTTCTCACATAGAGTCCACGGAGGCTCACTTCCTCACGAAGGATCTCATAGTCTCTTTCCACCACTCTTTCATCCGAAAGCTCCAGGTGGTATATAGATTCGGAGAGGGTATTCTCGATGGTCTTCACAGGTAGAGCCTCTTCTTCTTTACGGGTTCCAGTAAGAGATATCTGGTAGATGTGGCGGTCGAAGTCTTTACCATAGCATGTTAGAAGGGTTTCCCTGATTTTATGCTCCACCTCCAGCTCTCGTACCAGTCCTGTGATATCCAGGGCCAAACGGATATACTGTCTCTGGCACACTTCCACATAGTGGAGCGTATGGCGGCCTTTATAAAGTTCTCCAAGATATACGCCTTTACTGCCCAGCTCATCAAATCCTCTGCCCTCGGGGCATCCAGTATAGGCATAGAATGTATCGCCAGCCCTTCCGATGTCGTCCCGTTTATGGATGTGACCCAAGGCCACATAATCCATGCCGCTTTTTCTGAAGTCTTCCAGTGTCATGGCATGATAATCACTTTTTTGGCCTGGGGATACCACATCTCCATGAATGCATAAAATATTGAGAAGCGAAGAGTTCACTTCCCCAAACTGGAGCATGGATTTTCTTTGATAGGTTCCTGTGAATCCAGCACCATAGACAGCTACGTTCTTGTCTTCAAGAAGCACCCTCTCCATGGCTCCTTTAAAGATTTTTACATTCTCCGGCCATCCGTCTTCAAGATAGGGAGAATCCAAGGAAATATAATCGTGATTCCCCGGAGAGATAAAAACAGGGCATGAAAGAGCCCCAAGATAACTTTTCACGGACTGCACGGTCTCTGAATCCACATTGGACCCCTCGAAGAGATCTCCCGCAATGAGAAGAATCTCCACCGCTTCTTCCCGGCAGAGGTCTGTGATTTTTCTAAAGGTCCGGAGAAGCTCCCCTCTTCTTTCCTTGCTTTTCTTTGGCAGGGTCATCATTTCTGACCCCAAATGTAAATCTGCACAATGGAGTATTTTCACCTTCTGCATTTTCGCCTCCTGATCACTTCAACTTCATGTGAATATTTAATTGAATCGTTCCTATAATTCTATCAGGTCCTTGTATCCATTACCATAAAAAACGAATGATTGTTCTTTTTTGCCTCATTGACCCCACAGTTCGGTTTCATGGGAATAAAAAAGATGACAGGAAGGTTCCCCTTCCTGTCTCCAAGTCTTCTTGATGCTATAAAACAAATGCGCTGATGAGCTTTTCAAGATCTTTTGCCAACTCATTGAGCTTCTCCGTCTGTGAATTAATCTCCTCCACCCCAGCCAGCTGCTCTTCGGTGCTGGCTGTGACTTCCTCGGTGCTGGCAGAAATCTCTTCGATGCTCGCAGAAATGCCATTCATGGCATCCACAATGACTTCCTTTTTCACCGTCATCGTCTGCATTTCTTTCTGAATCTCTGAAATTACAGCCACCACTTTTCCGATGCTTTCCATGATACCGTTAAACTGCACTTCTGTGCCCTCAACACTTACATTCTGCTCTTCCATGGCAGATGTGAGACCGCCCAGAGTCACTTTTGACTGTACCGCACCTTCCTCAATGATCTGAATGAGGTCCCGGATTTCCATGACGGATTTTGAAGATTCCTCTGCCAGCTTTCTGATTTCTTCAGCCACTACTGCAAATCCTCTACCTGCCTCTCCAGCTCTTGCCGCCTCAATGCTGGCATTAAGAGCTAGAAGATTCGTCTGCTGGGCAATGCCTGTGATGGTTTCAGTGAAGATCTTGATTCTTCCTGTGGTATCCGTGACCCCCGAAACCACTTCACTGATCTTCTTTGTGGCTTCTCCCGATTTTTCTGTCACCTCCAAAAGTTCTCTAACAGTCTTAAGACCCATCTCACTCTTTTTTACCGTCTCCTTGGTAAGGCTTTCTACGGTTCTGGTCTTTTTTGCAATCTCTTCAATGCTTTCTGCCAGTTCCTGAGCTTCCACTGCAGCTTTTTCCGTCATGCCTGTCTCCTCAGATACGGCCTGGGCCACTTCCTGAATGGTCCTTGTGACTTCATTCAGCGCCATTTCCGACTGGGTGGTCACAGCGGCCAGACTGCTGGAAAGATCTGTCACGGAAGATGCACTGATTTTCATGGTGCCTACCAAATCCGTAAGGTTCTGCAGCACCATGTTGAAGGATTTCGACAATACTGCTGTCTCATCTTTCCCTTTGACGGGAAGCGGTGAAAGATCCAGATGGTTCTCAGACATTTTTTCCAGACTTTCTGTAACTCTGCCCAAGGGCCTTGTGATGCTTCTGGATAAGATGATGATGATGATAGCGCCAAATAGTACAGCCCCAAGGAAAACATATATCAGGATCGTACGGATATGGTCTGCTCCGGCGTTAAAATCCATCTCATAGGCTCCTGCAGAAATGATCCAGTCCCACTCTTCGTCATATTCCTGATAGGAGACTTTCGGTGCAGCTTCTTCTCTCCCTGGGAGATTCCAGGAATAGGTGACAAAGCCTCCCCCGTCCTTGGCAGCTCTCACCTGTTCCTGGGCAAACTTCATCCCGGACCCTGATTTATCCGTGGTTTCCCATAGATTTTCTCCTTCCAGGCTGGGATGCATCACTAGAGTGCCATCACTGTCGTAGGCAATGAAGTAGCCATTTTCTCCAAGATCAATGTCCTTCTTTATGGTTCTTTTTCCATCCTTGTCCTTTTCAGACATGAGAATCTGGCGGATGGATTCTTTGGCTTCTTCCAAAGTCAGTTCTCCCCACTCCACTTCTTTCTTCTTGACCTCAATGAGCTGCCTCACCTGATGCACGCCATTTTTCAGGATTACTTCGCCTTTGGTGTTCAGCTCTTCCTTGGCAGAAAGGTAACTGGCTGTTCCAAGGATCATAATGGGCAGAAGCAGCAAGAGACTCGATACCGTGATGAGTTTGGTTCTTATCGTTTGAAACATGAGTCCTCCTTCGGGATATAATTATCCAATTTTTGTTAATATAGTAACAATACTTACAAGTGATTGTTTGTAATTATTTAAATGAATCACTTATATATCTATATTTTTCTAATCGGGTGCAACTTAATTTTGTTAAGTGCTTTTACAAAGAAAATGGAGAATTATTCTCCACAAAGGATGATTCCACTTTATCTTGTTCATAGCACTGTTTCTACCCAAAGGGAAAAGGGATTCCCAAGAACCCCTTTGTCTGTATCCTTACTTCGATTATAATCTGAACTCTTTAATCAAGTGCTCCAGTTCTTTGGCCAGTTCATTGAGTTTATCCGTCTGGGCATTGATCTCCTCAATGCCGGCCAGCTGCTCTTCTGTGCTGGCGGAAACCTCCTCCGTACTGGCAGAGACTTCTTCCGTACTGGCGGATATGCCTGTCATGGCATCCACAATTTTCTCTTTTTTGAGGTTCATGGTTTCTACATCCTTCTGGATGCCAGTAAGCACATCTACTACGCTGCGGATGCCCCTTTCAATGGATGTGAACTTTTCCTTGGTGAAGACAACACTCTCATTCTGCTCCTTCATGGCAGTCTCCAGTTCTATAAGAGATTCGGAAGACTGAGAAGACTGACGTTCAATCTCTGAAATCAGGTCTCTGATCTCATGAACAGATTGAGAAGACTGCTCTGCAAGCTTTCTGATTTCTTCCGCAACCACTGCAAAGCCTCTGCCCACTTCCCCAGCTCTGGCGGCTTCAATGCTGGCATTCAGCGCCAGAAGATTGGTCTGGTCTGCAATCCCTGTGATGGTGGAGGTGAAAACACTAATGTGCTTGGTACTGTCTTCCACCTTGGAGATGACCTCTGCAATTTTCCTGGTGGCCTCATTGGATTTTCCGGTGACTGTAATGAGATTCTCTACAGCGGAAAGTCCTTCTCTGCTTTCTTTTTCCGTTTCCTTGGACAGCTTTTCTACGGATTTGGTCTTTTCGGCCACATCCTCAATGCTTCCAGCAAGATCTTCCGCCATGACAGCCCCTTGCTCTGTCATAGCGCTTTCCTCACTGACCGCTTCTGCCACTTCCTGGATGGTTTGGGTCACTTCATTCAGGGCTCTGGTGGACTGCTTTGTAATGTCCACAAGGTTTCCTGAAAGCTCTGCCACAGACCCTGAGGTGTTCTGCATGGTGCCAACAAGTCCTCTTAAATTCTTTAGAAGCCTGTTATAGGAATCCCCCAAGACTCTGATTTCGTCCCTGCTTTTCACCTGAACTTCAACAAGATTCAGATCCTTTTCAGACATTTTCTTGATGGAGCTTGCGATGGCCTGAATGGGCCTTGTAATATTATTGGCCAGAAGCACAATGACAAGAAGTCCCAAAACAGAAGAGACGGAGAGCACAATACCGATGAGCATCAGAATGTTCTCTGCACCTTCATTGAAGTCTTCCTCATAGGCACTGGCAGACACCACCCAGTCCCAGTCCTTGTCATACTCCTGATAAGAGATCTTATACCCGATCTTTTCGGAGTTTGGCAGTGTCCAGGCGTAGCGCAGGAACCCACCGCCATTCATACCGATCTTAATCTGCTCCTGAACAAATTTGAAGCCTGTGCCTCCCTTCTCCTCCACTTCCCACACATCCTGTCCTTCCAGGCTGGGATGCATGGCTTCCAGGCCTTTAGAGGTATAGGCAATGAAATATCCGCTTTTCCCAAGATCAATCTCTCTTCGGATGGGTCTTTTCCCTTCCGCATTCTTCTCTCCCAGAAGCAGCACTCGAACGTATTCTTTGGCTTCCTCCTCGGTGATTTCTCCTCGTTCCGCTTCCCCTTTTTTCACTTCAATGAGCTGCATCACCTGACGCACGCCATTTTTCAGAAGCACCTCTCCCTTCTTGTCCAGCTCCGACTTTGCCGACAGGTAGCTGGTGATGCCCAATATCAGAATGGGTGTCAGTAAGAGGATACTGGTGATGACAACAAGTTTCGTTCTAATTTTTCTAAACATAGATTGCTCCTTTATCCTTGGTTTCTTCATGAGGGTATACTGCGTCCACGCATTTCGCTTCTTTTTCTTCAAAATACAAGAAAGCAGAAACCTTACACTTATCTATCGGTATGCAATCACCAGACATTAAGAGGATTTTAATTTGAGACCCAAATATTTTTACGCGAGAAAGCGAAAAAAAAGCCAGGCTGCGAATCACCTGACTTCATCTAACTATGAAAAAACAATCCAACCAAGGAGTGCCCCCCAGAAAATGAGGATGGGCACACTGTAGTACCATCTGGCTTGAAGACCCCTCGGCCATAAAGCTTTTGCTCTATCCACGGACTCTACAAGAACTTCCTTAGGAATGAGCCGGATGGCAAGTCCCCCAAGAAGAGGCAGAATCAGAAGATCATCTACATATCCGAGGACTGGGATGAAATCCGGGATCAAATCTATGGGAGAAAGGGCATAGATCAGTGTGCCTGCTGCGAGCACTTTGGCCAGCAGCGGAGTCCTTTTGTCCTTCAGGGCGAGAAATAGAGCAGGCAGCATCCGTGCCAGCTGCTCACTTCTTTCTTTCAGTACTTCAGCAATCTTTTTCAATCATTTCACCTTTTTCAGTAAGTTTCATTCCATTGATCAGGCTTTCACCACTGGATACTTCTCCTCCACTTTTCTCATGGTGGATGCCATGAGTTCCTTCAGAACGGAAAGATCAATATCCTCCAGTTTTTTCACATAGATGCAGGCTTTGCCCATTTTGAACTTTCCAAGCTTCTCTAGAAGCGCATCCTGGTCTTCTCCTCCGAAATAAACATAAAGGGAAATCGCCGCTTTTCTTGGAGAGAAGCCTAATATGGGCCAGTCTCCTTCCTGTTTGCTTCTGTCAGACTTGTAGTGGTACTGTCCAAGACCAATGATGCTGGCTCCCCACATCTTTGCTTTCCACCCGGTGAACTCTTCCATAAGAGCCAGCAGCGCTAAAGCATCCTGAGCCTTTTTCTCTGTATCTGAAAATGCATGGATGAACTCCACCACATCTTCCTCTGTTTTCTTGGTTTTGATGCCTGCCATTTTTCTACCCCTTTCTCTTCTCATTTCTCACAAGGAAGGATACTCGATCCTTTCGCTTCTAGTCGGCTTTCTCTCCAAAATCCACGTCGATGGACCCTCTCTCCGTCTGAAGCTCCATGATTTTTTCTTTTCCTTTAAACAGCAGAAGTGCCATCCTTCCATCCAAAGACTCCTTAATCTTCGCCCGCATCTCCCCATGGTCTGGAGATGCCAGAGCCACTGGATTGAGCTGCTTCGCTTTCAGCACCACTTTATAACGCCCTTTTTGAATCACGGCCACAAAGGCATCCTCCCGAACCTTAAAGTCCAGCATAAAACTTCCTTCAATGGAGCTGAAACGGTACTCTTTTCCTTCATGATGAAGAACCAGGAAAAACCCTTTCGCAGATTTTCCCAGCATGGGCACCGTGGCATAGCTGAAAGCGATGGAAGAGTCTTCAAAGTCATTGGCCTGGGCCCAGACATAGTTTTCCGGAAAACTGATACCCCAGTCTTTCTCCATATACCCTTTGGCACCTGATATGAGAAAGCTGTCCTCTCCCACAGCAAGGTTTCCAGACACTTCATGGTTCATACTGATGATGCCATGATTGCATTCATTGGGAAAGTGGGTGAGCCACCCCATGATGCCAGGTTTCAGAAAGGAGGTTCTGATGGGAGAAAGTTCTCCAAAACGGAAGCTGCCCTTCACATTCTTTCCATCCATCACGAAGTCCAGAACCATCTTCTCCTTGGACAGTACGTTGTTCCCAATATGCAGCACAAAAGGATTCTCCTCCACCCACATCTCTTCTATGGGGTAGGAGATGTATGCAGTGTCGTGATCCAAGCTGCTTGTGAACTGAATAAAAGCATGCTTTGTCTTCTCATGGGTGGTATAGCCCCAGATGACAGAAAACAAGATTCCTGCCTCTTTGGCATCCACCTTGGAGAACCATCCTTCAAATGCATCTTTTTTATCCAAACCAACCATAAGTCCAAATGCGTCCAATAAAACCACTCCTATCCATTCATTCTAGTTCCTTTTATTATAAGTCAGCGGCTCGGGAAAAGGCATGAACAATCTGTGTTATTTCAAAAAGAAATAGAAACAGCCTGCAGAAGCTCCGCAGACTGTACTCTTTTAACTATAGCTCTAAACCCAGATCCTTCAAGGTCTCTTCATCAAAAACCCTATCTCTGAAGTAATACTTCCGGTCCTCTTCTGTGATCAATCGCAGCACCCTGCAAGGATTTCCAGCAGCCAGTGCATTGTCCGGAAGATCTTTTGTGACGACGCTCCCGGACCCAATGACCACATTATTTCCAATGGTGACGCCCGGTAAAATCACCACATTGCCGCCAACCCACACATTGTCTCCAATGGTCACCTCAATGCCGTACTCATATCCTGTGTTTCTCATCTCTGGATGCAGGGGATGTCCTGCCGTATAGATGGAAACATGGGGAGCAAACATCACATTTTTGCCGATGGTGACTTTCCCCACATCCAGGATGGTGAGATTGTAATTTGCATAGAAATTCTCTCCTACATGAATGTTGTAGCCATAATCACAGAAAAAAGGCGGATTTACCTGTAGCTCTTTTCCTGTGGAACCAAAAAGGTTTTTGAGAAGATCCGGAAGCCTCGTCCACTCCTTTGGGTGCAGATGATTGATTTCGTAAATCTTCTCCCTGCAGATTGCCCTTTCCTCTGAAAGTCCGTCCATCCAGGCCTTGTAGGGTAACCCCTGCAGCATTCTTTCTTTATGATCCATCAAGTTTCCTCCAAAATATTCATTCGTCTTCAAATCATTCTAACTCGTTTCCATTGAAACTTCTATGTTTCAGTTCTCACTTTGAACAACCAGCTTTTTCCTCAGCGGATACTGTAGCAGTTTGTCAGAATCCAGATTCTCCTTCTGAAGTGAAACAGCCGTCAATGAACTGTTGTCATAGGTCTTATAGTAATAGATCCCTTTTTCCGTATTCACGCAGGAACTGTAAATGGTGTACTCAAAGTGCCCACCTTCCACTTCCGTGCATCCCTTAGGCTGGGAAACCGCATCCAGTATATGGAAGAACTGGCTGACACTTTCTTCTTCTCCTTTGGGCACATAGTCCTGAAACTTTACAAAAGCAGCTCTTACAAACCGTGAGCTGGAGGAAAGGTCCCCTGGAAGCCCCATACTGCCCATGCCCAGGCTGTATGGTTTCAGGGGAAGCTTCTCCGAAAAGAGATTCACAGGAGCTTTTCCTGTAACCTGCATAAAGTCATTCAGCCTGTGAAGGTGATAGGTGAATTCCGGATTATTTGCAAGAACACCCACCGGATTCTCATAGATTTTCAGCCCCTCTGCCACAGACTCCACCACTATAGACTCATTCTTATAAGAAATCATATAGTGCAGTGGTGCCAGCGGAACCTCTTTAGAAAAGGGCTCATCGTAGAGATGGAGTTTTGAAAGAAGCTTTCTCACTTCTTCCATATCCTTACTTTGACCAAGGATCCAGAGAATAAACTCAAAAGGTGATACATTGTCTTTTCCTTCTTCAAAAGGATGAAACACCGCATTCCCTGGGAAATTAAGCCCTGCCATGCTGACCCCCTTTTCGTTGGTGGCGTCATAGTAAAGTGGATATCCTTCCATCTCCGTAGCCATGCCGATGATGGCGTAGTGATTTTTCAGCTCTCCCACAGAACGGAATTTCAGCGGAAAATTCCTTGGCGTAATAGTGACTTTTTCATCATAACTGTAGTGCAGATCGAGATTGCGGCCAAAGTAAAAACCATCAGTCTTATAGTTCACAGCTGTACACATAAAATCCCTCCATTCATTTTCTTAAGACTATCATATACCGTTCTTGTGATGGAGTCCTCATTGTTCACATAATGTATACATACTACATGCTTCATTCAAAGTTTACTGCTGTAGTATTGTGTGGATGCCTATTCTCGCATACATTATCCCTTCTATTCATAATGTGCATGATTCAGCTTTTTACTTTGAAGATTGAAATCAATTAAAAACAAGACCTGCGAAGAATGCATTCTTTCTCGCTGGTCTTGTTTTTGGATGGCTTCTGTATTTAGATACAGCCTCTCGTATTACTTGAGTTCAGGCCAATAGTCTTTATTCACTTCTATGAGAGCATCCAGTACTTTTCTAGCTTTCTTGGCATCTACAACAGTTCTATTCAATGTCAGAGCTTTCAGCGCTTTGCTGTATGATCCCTCAAAATAGGCATCTGCAGTTAGCTTCTCATATGCAAGCTGCTGTTCTATCATGCCTTTATAAAATGTGTCAATGTTCCCAACTCCATAAGGTCTTGGTCCATTGGCACCTAAGGTTGCTGTGACTTCCACCATAGCATCGTTCTGAATGTTTCCGATGAGTCCGTTGTTTTCCACAATGACAATATAGAGCTGGTGTTTATTGAATGCAATGGATTCTGCAACTTCTACGATCATGTCGCCATGGGCGTCATTATGGACCACATGGGCATTCTTCGTGGTGCCTTCCAAGGCAACCCGCCTACATTCCTCAAAGACTCTCTTTTCCCGTCCCTCTATCACTTCATTGGCTCTTGTAAATTCCGGATTCATTTTATTAAACTTATACTCTGGATACAGATAGTACTGAAGATAGGTATTGGGCAGATATTCCGGAAAATCTTTCAGCATATCTTCCACCATGGCATAGGTCTCCAGCCACGACTTATCCCGCTGCTCCGCATCCGCTGGCGCAAACCCTCTTTCCTTCACAATGTTCTTAATCACAGGAACCAGATCATGGCCCTCTTTGTCAAAAAGATGGGTAAACCAGCCAAAATGATTGAGTCCAAAATAGACCGGTTCAAATTCATAGGGATCCATGCCTAGAATCTTTCCATAGGATCGAAGAAGATTTACAGGCTGATCGCAGATATTGAGAATTTTCTTGTCCTCATGGAACACCCGATTCAACGCTTCTGCCACAATCGCAGCTGGATTGGTATAGTTTAAAATCCAAGCATCCTTGGCATACATCCTCACATCCTCCACCAGCTGAATCATATCCCGGATGGATCTCATGCCATAGGCAAATCCTCCTGGACCACAGGTTTCCTGTCCGATTACTCCAAATTCCATGGGAATCTTCTCATCTTTTTCACGCATGGTGTATCCACCTGTTCTCATCTGGCAGAATACGAAATCTACGTCTGTGAATGCTGTTTCTTTGTCAGTGGTGTAGTAAAAATCGAGTTCCGGATACTTTTCCTTGAATAGAATCTTTGCAAACTCACCAATGACACTCTGACGTTCTTCATCTATGTCATACATTACAAGTTTCCCCAGTGGGAACTCACTTTTCTTTTTGCAAAGACTGTTCAGCAGTCCTGGTGTCCAGGTGCTTCCTCCACCTACAATGACTATGTTGAACTTTTTCATGATAACTCCTTTCATAATAAACGAAGACAGGGCTCATTCTGTGAAGCCCTGTCCCCTCTTATCTTCAGTGCTGTTCCTGGCTTCTTAGCTCATAAACATAATTGTCTACAATATTTCTGATTTTGGTGATTCTCCCGCCATATACCACATGGATGGTATTCTGGTCTGGTCTGATGATGCCATTGGGATTGGATTTCTTGATGAGGTCTTCCTGGATTTTTGATGCGTCCAGAACCTCCACTCGAAGCCTTGTAATGCAGTTGTCAATATCTGCGATATTCTCCAGCCCACCCAAGCCTTCAATGATCTGCTTCGCAATGACTCTGTCATCCTGTGAGATGGATACTGCTCCATTCAACTCGTCATCCTCCTCTGTGAAGTCCGCCTCTCTTCTGCCGATGGTCATTACATTGAATTTGGTGATGATGAACTTGTAAGTAAAATAATACATAGCGAAGAAGACTGGTCCTGCAATCAGGTAGAGATACCATTTGGTTTGTGCCCCTTGGAGAACTCCGAACACAAGCCAGTCAATAATTCCACCTTGGATGTTCCCGATGGCAGCTCCGAAAAGTGCAGGCACAAGAAATGCCAGTCCAGCAAATATTGCGTTGACAATCCAAAGTATGGGCGAAATAAAGATGAAGGTGAACTCAATGGGTTCTGTAATTCCTGTCAGTATGACAGCTGTGACTCCAGCAAGAAAGAACTTCAGTACTCTATCCCTCTTTTCGGGTAGCGCAGTATGGTAAATGGCCATGACTGCAGCAGGCATGCCAAACACCATATGAAGGATTTTGCCTTGTGCCAGGAACTGTGTAGCCTGAGTAGAGAACTGAAGCTGGTTATCCAGCTGGTACAGATAAATCTGCAGTGCTCCTACAAGAGATTCCCCATTGATGGTTTCTACTCCACCAAGTGCTGTAAACCGGAATGTCTGGTTGAGGATATGGTGCAGTCCCGTTGGATTGATGATTTTTTCAGTAAATCCATACAAGAACACTCCAAAGAGTCCCGTTTCACTGATCAGTTTTCCCATGGAGATGATGGCGGTATTGACTACTGGCCAAACGAAGGTCAGGAGAATACCTACAACTGCCATAATCAGAGCAGCTGCAATGGGCACAAAACGTTTGCCGCTGTAAAAGGTCAGTGACGGATGAAGTTCAGTTTCCCTGAACTTGTTATGGATATATACTCCCATCAGACCAGCAATAATACCACCAATGACATTCGTATTGTATACAAAGATGCCCAGAACATTCGTGAAGGCAGAGTTTCTAAGCGTTGCATCCACCTGGCTTAATCCACTGTTCTGCATGAGATAGTCCACTGACGTTGTCGCTGAAGTAAGTCCCTGAACCTGGAGAATATAGCTCATGCCCATAAGCATAGCGATATATCCCACAGCTCCCGCATACACTGCTACACCCTTGTCTCTTTTTACCATACCTAAAGGTATGGACATAGCAAAGAGCAAAGGAAGCTGCCCAAAGGGGAGCCCTGCCAGCCTACGGATTAGGCCCAAGACATTCTGGATACTTGTGTTTTCTAGAAAAGGCAGTGTCGCGATGATATTTTTGTTTTGCAGTGCCGCTGCGAGCCCAAGGAAAATAGCCATAAATGAGAGCAGACTGATTGGAAATAAGAGAGATTTGCCGAAGCTTTGAAAGTTTTTCTTGAAGTTAGACATCATTACGCTCCTTCTTATTTATATTTCTTCCATTGAAGACAAAATTACTTGGAGAATTTCCTGAGGTCTCATCTGGACCTTCTCCAATGGTCTTAGTTTTTCTTCCATACCATTGGCAAGGAAGGTTCCTTCCGGAAACTCAACGGTGATATCTCTATTCTCTGGATTGAAGATTCTTACGAAAACCTCATTCCCTTCTTCTGTTCTCTTTACAGCCGACACAACTGCTTCCTGTAAAGGAAGGCTCAGCTTTTTCTTCGGCACAATCAAGGCATTTCTTCTGTTGATGTTAAAACGATTGAACTCTTTTTTATGGTACCCCATGATGGGAGTCAGATACTTTTTTGATTCTTTTGAGGGGTTCACATCCTTCAGATGGAAAGAAAATGCAAATCTGAAATGAAACTCCGTTCCCAGGAGCTGGTTGTCCGGGGTTTCTATCTCAATTCCTGAAGGCCTTCCAGGCCGATTGACAAGGTTTCTCTTGCCTAAATGAGAGAATGCCCGGAACAAAGTAAAATGAATCTGATCTTCCAGCACTTCATATTCCTTCAGTCCCTCAGTATATAGGTGTCCGCTTCTCTCCTCATCATGAAGCACAGCGAAGCTTTGCATAGTTTCGATGCTCACAGGCTTCTCCACCCATTGTTCCTTTTCCCAGATGGCGAGCTCCTCTTTCAAATATACCTTCTTTTTCTGGCAGGACAGATATCCATCCACCTGGACTTCATCTACGATCATCCCAGTTGAAAAAACTCCACGGAATCGGGAATCCTTTACTGCATTTTTATGTTTTAACTCACAGTATACTTTCGGGTCCTTCTCATAAAGACGGAAAGCAGCCTCAAAGGTTACCGTTTTATCTGCTACGCTCTTCTCTCTACTTTCCTGGGAGTGAGGCACTGCAAACTGAATCGTAAGCTGAAGTTCCTGAAAACCCGCTCCCCTTCGTTTTTCCCCTGTGATTTCAGCATAGTCCATCGATCGGACCAACAGATCCTTCACGGGTGGAGAATAGTCATAGCTGTCTCCAGCATCTCCAGAGTTCTCGAGGTAAAACACATTCTCATGATGAATACCCGTAATCTTATCCTGATAACTGATCTGATTTCCCTCTACTTTCAGCACGCCCCACAGATTTTCGATGATGAGTGCCTTCTCCACTTTCATGATCGGCCGTACACTGGTACGCTCCTCTTGCAGCTGAAGATATTTTACAGACAATCCATCCATTTTCTCCACTCTCAAAAGCAGTCTGCTCCGGTAGACTTTAATATCCATGAGCCTTGCAGCCACCTGTCGGTCTGTGAGTCCCGCATCCTCTTCTTCTTGAGAAAGAATGGAAAAAGGAATCTCCTGATGATGCTCATCCAAAATGGTGAAATCCCTTTGTCTCGTAAGCGTGACAAGCTCCACCATCTCCTCTTCTCTCGCTTCAGGCAATGGGTTCACCAAGACAATGGTATTCTTTTCAGGTCTTGCCAAGGACAGAAGCCTCAGATGCAGTTCCAGCTGCGTATCCACCATTTCTTTAGCATTCAGAAGTCTATGGTATATATCCCGGTTCACGGCATCCGAGTTGCATCCACCGATGCTGTCGTGGGCATGTACACCAAAGAGAATCTTCAAAATCTCTTCAATCACCCCATGAGGATATTCTATACCGGCCCCCACACCAATAACTGCTAAAGGCTCCAGCTGATGAAGCAGCTTATGTTCAATCTCAGTGTTCAAAAGCTTGATATCCATCCTGGTAGAACCGATGGTTCTGTGAATCCTCGCATGCTTGCTGTGTGTGAGTTCACCTTTTACAGTTTCCAGCTTTTCCAGTGGAAGAGTCTCAAGATAGCTCTCAAAATCTCCAATCTCAATTTCATCTTCCGGGTAGAGTTTTCTAAGCGTCTCAAGGATATCTTCAATGTTCTTCTGAATCGGCATTTGGTCATGGCCGTTCATCACCAGTCTGCCACTTCCACTCGAATAAGTATCCAGGACCTTCATAATCTTCCCCATGCGATTTTTCAGTGCCACTTCTTCCTCTTCCAGATACTTTGCCCCCTGATAACCAGCAGCCAGGTTCACCCCAAGGATTCTGGTGCCGTCAACACCTTCCCAGAAGAAATCTGAATGCTCCGCTTTCAGCTCACTGAAGCCTCTCCAAAAAAAAGTGGATCCTATGGAAAAAGACTTGTAAATCTGAGGCATCTGACTGGCATGACCAAATGTATCCGGTGCGTAACCAATGAGCATAGGTTCTCCAAACTCTCGTGCTCGTTTGATTCCATAGTAAAGATTTCTGAACACAGATTCTCCATGAACCAGAAGCAAATCAGTCTGAGTATAAAAGGGTCCTACCCGAAGCTGCCCATTCTTTATAAATTTATGCAGTTTCACTTCGCCGCCTTTATCCATTTCAAGATAATCATCTATCATCACACTTTGTCCGTCTAATATGTAAATACAATCTGGATGGTCTTCCAGATACTCTAGGACTTCTTGCATATGGTTCCTAAGCAGCACTTTTGTCTCATCCTTGGTGAAGTACCATTCTCGATCCCAATGGGTATGCATAAGGATTTTGATTTTTCTATTCAATACCTCAGCTCCTCTTTTTATCACTATATTTGGATTATAACGGTTTCATACGTTCTTCTGTTCCAAAATTCCGGATAATTATCCATAAGAAAAGCCCCATCTGGTGGGATGGGACTTTGGGATCCTTTTAGATTCGGTCTATGAGTTCGTTGACCATCAGAATGATATGCAGTTGCTGTTCTCTGGAAATTCCTTTCTGCTTATCCACGGGGACTTCATGATAAAAAGTCAGATCGCTAAGCTGCATAAGAGTTGAGTCTTTTTTGGTAAGTGCCAGAACCTTCAGTCCTCTTTTTTGAGCTTCCTTTGCCATCTGATGACAACGCTGAGTTTCTCCTGAACTTGAGAGAATAATGAGTGCAAAGTCCTCAAAATTTTTCAGCATCTGCACTTCTGCAATAATCGTTGAGGGAATCCCCTTATAAAGAAGCTGTCTTTGGAGATATAGTGCTGAGATATTAGAAGCGCCCAGACCAAAAAGAAGTAGCTTACGTCTATTTTCAGAAACAGCTTTTGCCACTTCATCCACACTGTCAAAAGAAATTTTTCTAAGAATGTATTCTGTATGGGCAATATGTTTTTCAGTGGAGGACTTCATCAGCACAAGATCCTCTTCCACAGCATACTTCAGTTCACTATATCCCCGAAATCCCAGAATCTTGCAGGTTCTGTTTATTGTAGCTTGAGAGGTAAAGCTCTCTGCTGCCACCTTGACAACAGAAATGTGGGGTATTCTCTCAAAGTTCTTTTCCAGATAATCTAGCACTTCCATCTCACTTCAGGTTACAGCTTTGTCAAAATTTCTTTCACGGAGCTGATGAATCACTCTATACCGCATAACATACCTCCTTTTGGATCATTTTATCGAAATACAATCCCCTGTCTTCTGCAATGTTCCCGCATACATTCATAAGCCTTCTGAGTCATGATGCAGTCAGCCATGGAGCGGTGCGCACCATCCCGCTCAATGCCGAATCTCTCCGTCAGATCCTGAAGTCTATGTCTTTCGTTTGGGTAGAGTTTTCTGCTGATTCTCATGGTATCCAGATAATCATTTGGAAATGGCATGCCAAAGTGCCTCTCATAGGCAGCATTGAGAAAACCTAAATCAAAACTTGCATTATGGGCAAGAACTGGACGTCCATCAAGAAAACCATGAAGTCCAGGGAGTGCTTCCTCAATGGTAGGGGAGAATCTCACCATGTCATTGCTGATGCCAGTAAGATTTGTAATGAACCCTGAGATTCTCGTCTTAGGTCTCACCAGGGTGCAGTACTCTCCTGTCTTAACACCACCCCGAAAAGCGATGGCCCCGATTTCAATAATTTCATGGGTCACCGGAGAAAGTCCTGTGGTCTCCAGGTCCAAAACCACATACTCCTCTAAAAAATCTTCGATGTATTTCCCAGCTCTACGAATGCTTCTGCTTTTTTCCATATCTCTATTCCTCTCTTCATCTATAAGGCCAGAAAATCCAGCATGGTCTGCATCACTGCATCCTCATGATGATTCCCGGTGATATATCTGGCCCGGTCCTTGACCTTATCCACTGCATTTCTCATGGCAAAGCTGAAATGAGCCCGGTCCAGAAGTTCCAGATCGTTATATCCGTCGCCAAAGGCCATGGTTTCTTCTCGGCTCACAGAGAGCATCTCCTGAAGCCTTTCCACCGTAGTTCCTTTGTGAACACCGTGGGCTGCGATATCAAGCCATGTGTCTTCGGATGCCACAAGATAGGCTTCCTTCTGGAAGCTCTCCATTTTTTTCAGTGTATCATAGCAGTTTCCTTTTGGGTCATGCACCGTAATTTTCACAAAGGGCTCTTTGATGTCTCTAAAGTCTTTCACAATAATCACCGTCTGATAAGAGTTTCTGACAATCTGCGCTTCCGATTCTGAAACCGTATCTTTCAGATAAGCTCCCACATTGGTGCAGGGAATCAGCGTCTGATGAGCTCCTACTTCTTCCAGCTTCGCAAGGATCCTTTCTCCCAGACTGTTTTCGATGAGGGATTCAAACATCACTTCCCCATTTTTTTTAATTCTTGTGGCACTGTCTCCTAGAATCCAGACATCTTCTTTCTCGTCTTCCAACAGCTCCTCCACCCGCTCACACTGTTTTCCTGTGACGCAGGCAAAGTGCACGCCTTTTTCCTTCAGTTTTTGCTTCACCTCTTTAAAGAGGGTTCTGTTGTAGTCTCCTTCTTTATTAAGAAACGTCCCGTCCATATCTGTCAGTATCAGCTTAATCAATCGTTCTCTCTCCTCGCATCTTATCTTTCATACTTCATCTTTCTTCTATTCTACCATGGAAACTAATCCTTTGGTGAGGATGAAAAGTTCTGAAGAACGACCAAGAAAAATCTTAAAGGTTTCTACATTCTTTCCCAAGAACTTTGTGTTATATTCAGGGAGAATAGAATACTGCCCTCATGAAAGGAGATCTATGAAGATGAATCAAAGAAAATGGATAAAAAATACAGCACTGACTCTAGCGCTCTCAGGCCTCATGCTTTCAAACTTTGCTATGCCTTCAAAAATAGTTCTGGCCGATGAACTGAAAGACCCGGTATTCGCCTATGGAGAAAGCCTCACGGCATCTGAGAAGGAAAGAACCGCAGAGCTTCTATCTGTAGAGCAGGATAACAAAGAGATCATCGTAAAAATCAATGAACTCAATGACATTCTTCACAACAGCTACGACTACTATCAGGTATACTCTTCCGTCTACCTGAAGCCCGGGGACACTGGGGAAGGGGTCCGGGTGGAGATTGTCACCCCAGAAACCATCACAAAAATCACTCCAGCCCAGTACCAGAATGCGGCCATCACCGCAGGAGCTGTGAATCTCACCATCCGCATCGCTTCCGTAAAAGCCGTGGACGGTTCCGGTGCATTGGCCGGTGTGTACAAAGCCTTCAGTGATGCAGGTTTTGAGCTGCCTGAAGAAAATGTCATCGTAGCTCAAGAAGAGCTTCAGGAAACCTCTGACATCAGTGAGGAGAATGAGGGGAAAGATGGATACTCTGATGAGCTCTTAAATGCTGCCATCGCAGAAATCAAAGCCCAGATCCAGAAAGAGAAAGAGGAAAATGGCGGAGACATCAATCAGGTGAACATCACAAACATCGTGAACAATGTTCTCAACAACTACAACTTAGGCGATATTCTTTCTGAAGAAAATAAAGAAAAGCTCATTGAGCTCATGAAGAAGTTTGGAGAGCTGGAGTTTACAGAGGCCCAGAAAGAAGCCATCAAAGACTTTGGTAAGAATCTCATTGAAAACGGGGGAAATCTTCTGGATGATGTGAAGTCCACCTGGGACAACCTGGATGAGGATGTGAAGACAGGCATCGCAGGATTCTTCAAAAGCATCATGGAGGCCATTGGGAATTTCTTTAAAGGACTTTTCGGCTAATAAGCCGTACTTTAAACGCATTAAAAAGGGAAGAAGCAATCACTTCTTCCCTTTTTCGTTGTCCTGATTTTAAAAATCACACTATGCTAGCTCAGATAACACTCTTTTTGCAGCCTCCTCTGGTGATTCACTGCTGGAATCCACCAGAAGTCTTGACTCTATTTCTTCCCAAAGATTCATCTGCTTCTCCAGCATCATCTCCAGAGGTTTGGGGAGATTTCCCCGCATGCGCTCTCCAAATCTTCTTTTGATGTCTTCAGGCGCCGCCGTAAACCGTACGGTGAAGAAGCCCTCCTGAAGGGTGAGCCGATCGAAAAGTTCCTTCTCTGTACAAACAAAAATCAGAGATTCTTCCTTACCATGCCCAGCAGCTTCTACCATTTTCTCCTGGAAGATCCTCCAGGCCTCACCTTCCGCTTTTGCAAGTCTCAGATAATCCTTTCCGGAATAAATCTGTGCACCGGTCCTTTTTCCTACAATCTCAGCTGTAGTGGATTTTCCAGAGCAGCTGGGTCCCACAAACACATATAACATACTTAGTCCCCCTCCAATGTCATTTTTTCTTCATAACGAACTGTAGACTTCACACCTTCTGTTCTTCCAACAGAACCATACATCTCTTGTATAACGGATCCAGCTCACAGCCACAGCTGCCGCATTCTTTATCAGCCTGTTCCACGGCTTCCAAGAGTGTTTCTTCAGAAACCACTCCATCCAAATACCCTTGGGATGGGATAGAAATAAGTTCCCACCCTGAATCCACAAACTTTATCAATATACTTCTTAACTCATCCATTTTTCATTCCCCTTGCCTTTATTTTCTTGTCTGCAAAATCTTCCTTAGAATCCATGCCATTCCTGATAGAACTGCTCTAGAAATCTTCTCATGAACTCTTCCCGCTCTCTAGCCATCTCTTTAGCCGCCTCTGTGTTCATGAGATCCTTCAGAAGAAACAGTTTCTCATAAAAATGATTCACCGAGGTGCCTTGGCTGTTTCTATACTCCTCCGGAGTCATCTCAAGATTCGGTTTCTCCGTGGGATCATACATGGCTCTTCCACGGCTTCCCCCAAAGGCAAAGGTTCTCGCTATTCCTATGGCACCTAATGCATCCAGGCGGTCCGCATCCTGAACCACCATTCCTTCTATGGTGGATGGCGCTCCTTCTCTGCGGTTCTTAAAAGACACGGTGCGAATGGCTTCCAGAACCTCTTCTGTGAGTTCCTTCGAGAGGTTCACTTCCTGCAAAAATTTACGGGCATACTGATGATCCCTGCTTTGAAACAGCTTCTCATCATCCACATCATGAAGTAGAGCGGCTAGAGACACCACCTCCAAAGAGCAGTTTATTTCTTTCGCCAGCATCAGTGCATTCCGATAAACCCTTAAGGTATGATAGACATCATGACCCGATGCTTCCCCTAGAAAATGACTTTCTACCAGCTTCTTAATCACCTCGGTCTTCTCCATAAAAGCGAGAAAATCCTCAATCTTCTCCACATTCTTCTCCAGAGGATCTTCCCCGCTTAGGTTCAGCTGAGGGCATGGAAGAAGCTTCTGCCACTGATCATGTTTTTCGCGGCTTCTCATATGGGCGCTTCCAGTATCGTATTTTCCAGCCCACTCCAGAAACCTCAGATGCTGCTCATACATATCTCCCTCCGGGAGAATACGTGCTCCAAATTTTTCATATTCTCTTTCTTTAATCCTATGAAGCCTGACTTTCGTATCTGTATCCAGGCGCACTGCCAAGGTGAACTCTTTGATGAGTTCATCCCCCCAGTCCACCAGAGAACCTGAAAGGACGGTCTTCTGGGAAGCCTTGATCTTTTGGAGAATCATGGACACCGCTTCTTCCGGCTCTCTTCTTTCACTGTACATGGGATTGGTTCTTTTCCAGAAGAATTCATCCGTATCCAGTAGAGTATACCCCAAGAGCTCACTGACTTTCCTCCCTAGAGCGGATGTGCCAGAGCCAGAGGCACCATAGATATGTATCACCTGTTTCATCATTTCACCACTTTCTTCATCTGATCTGCGTATATCCACCTGAAGACTCTTCTTTCGTTCTGAGCGTCAACCTATATACTTTACGGTACTCTATCTTTTTGAAATTTTCAATCATTTTGTAGACATCCGTAGATAACGGTGAAAAAGACTGCTCCCCTCTTTGAAAGTGGAAGCAGTCTTATCTAGTTTATTATAACGGCTATGGCGCAACCTCTTCCATCAGGGGAAGGAAGCTTTGTTCCAGCGTCACGGGATCCAGCACAGAGATTCTTCTTTTCTCATCATTGGTGTGATAATAGAGCTTACCGTTTACATAGTTCAGGCTGAATGCATTCTGCACCTGTAGAATCAGCTCTTCTTCGGTCCCGTCTGGCTTGCTCTTGTAAATACCCTGGTCTGCCTTATCCTGCCGGCGGCCAGACCAATAATAGTAGATGATGTCTTCTGCCTCAGTGACGCCGCTGATTGCTTTATCCAGCTGAGAAAACTGACCATTTTCCGTACTATATCTCGTGAGGCTTCTGCTGCCATTTACTCTCGGCTCATATAAGATGAATTCCTTGGTTGGGAAAAGATCGGTACCGAAGGTATCCTGCTCGTCCACCTTCTCTGGTGTTCCGCCAGTAAGAGGAAGCTTGTAGACATAAGACTCGCTGGCTCCATCCAGATAGTTATTCAGATAGATCATATCATTCACCAAAGCATAGCCTTCGTAAACATCCTTCACCAGCAAGGTTTCTTCTGTTCCATCATACTTGAGCCTAAAGAGGCCCCCCTCATCGCTGTTAAAGAAATATAGATACTCGTCATACAGTAGTAGATCTGTAATGTATCCTTTCTGGAGCAGCATGAGATTTTCTCCATCCGTATCCATTCTGAAAATACCATAGGAGCTTTCAGTAGCTTCCTCTGGATAATAGGAACCTGCAAAAAAGAGTGTTCCATCTCCATAGTTTAGAAAACTGAACTGCCCTTCCACCAGCACCTCTGATTCCTTTGTCTCCAGGTTGGTCCGAAGAATATTTCCTGTAATCATGCTGTCCATGTGATAAAGATAAGGGGCCTCAAAAACTGCCATACCATCATTGATGATGTTGGACATGGTGTTGCCGAAGCCCTCCAAGGAAAGTACGACGGTTTTTTCTTCTTCTGGCTTTTCCTCTCCAGGCTCCTCCGTCTCAGGACTCTCAGAAGGGGTTTCTTCCGAGGGCTCTTCCTCCTTGGGTTCATTTTCCGGTGTATCCACAGGTTCACTCTTGCCACAGCCAGCTGCAACTATCAGAATCATTGCCATCAGAAAAGGGAACACCCACATTTTTTTCATAAAACACCATCCTTTCTCTTTCTTTATTCCTGTGAACTATAGTCTGCCAATGATCATTCACCATTTCATGGACCCCTACCTATTCTCTAATGAAGACATTCTTTTTTCAGCCCATTCTAAAACCGGAATTAGATTTTCTTCTTTTACTCCATCAAAGCCATGAAGAATGATATCCACCGCCTCCTTTTTCCGTTCATCCTTCTCTGCGCTTTTCATCATCGCTTTCACAAACATCGAAAGCATCACCTTATCCATCCCCTTGAGATCACGAAGAGGTCTGCATCCGCCACGAAGATAAAAAAACGGGGTATTGTCAAGGCCATTTCGCTTTCTCACTTCTTCTTCACTGGGTTCTGCACTCCTGCCTGTTCCGGATCCGCATACCGCAACCACCTTATGTCCCTTCATCTTCTGAAGTCCCTGAACTTTCCCCACTTTCATCCAGCCTAGATACAGCACCTCCGACTCTTTTGGCACCTTAGGAAGCTCCTTCACATCCACTATATCCACCCCAAGCTTTTCCGACAGCATACTCGCATACTTTTTCGTAAACCCGGTTTTTGACGCATACACAATGATCAAGCTGCTTCACCCCCTCTAAAACTCCAAATTCCTGAACTCTGTCCCACGGAATTTCTAATGATTTCACAAAGATACAATTCTTTGTTATCTTACTCTCATCATACTCTGTAGAAGCCTCTCCCGCAACGATTTTTACACTTGAGATGAGGTTCTGGAACACTCTTTTTCGCATATTAAAAGTGCCTGGAATCTCTTCAAGGCACTTCCCTGTTTCTATGCTGTTTCATCACTCTCCCACACATAGGTGGGCTCCTCCTGGGAAAGATCTTCGTACCACTTCATCCCAATATACCGGTAGCCAGCTTTTTCCAGCACCTTTTGGGAGGATGTATTTCTGGGGTCTGCAGAAGAAATGATGCTTCTGAGATGTAAAACATCTTTGGCATACTGAGTCACTCCAAGGACGGACTCTGTGGCATAGCCTTTCCCCCAATGTCTTTTCTTGAAGTGATAAAGAAGCTCCGCATGAAAACTTTCCACCGGCGGATTGAATCCGCAGACGCCCACTGCTTCTTCCGTTTCCTTTAGAAACACAAGGTACGGAGAAAAACCCCTCTCCTTCTGCATGGTCTGATAAAAAGAGAGGGACCGTTCCTCCTGCTCTATGGTTCCGGCACCGCCGCTCCACGCCATGACCTCCTCGTCTCCCCAGATCTCCATGATCTCGTCCAGATCCTCTTTCTGAAGGGCTCTGAAATAGAGCCTTTCCGTTTCAAAAAGTATTCCATCCATGTTCAGTCCACTTCCTTTCTCACTGCATCCTCACTGCATCTCACCAGTTTTCTCACCACAGCATCCATTTCCTCATCCTTGATGCCGCTGTAGGAGAAGACGAGGATCCTGTTGTCCTGATATTCCTCTACCCCTTCCAAGGCAATGCCTTCCGCTTTCGCCCGTTCCACCATATAGGGCAGTGACACTTCTTTTGCAAAGGACAAGACCACATGAAGTCCCGATTCTTTGCCCACCAGATCAAAATATTCCGTGGGATATTTTTTGAAGGCCTCCACCAGCAGCTGGTTCTTTTTCTTATAAAGAATTCGGATTCTTCGAAGGTGCCTCTCAAAGGAGCCATCCCGCATGTATTCTGCCAGAGCCAGCTGTTCGGTTTTTGATACAGACTGGGAGTATCTATTTCTCACCATATGGAAGCTCTCAAGAAGCTCGTGGGGCAGGATGAGAAAACTGATGCGAAGAGACGGTATAAGAAGCTTCGAAAAAGACCCAGCATAAATCACCCGGTCGCTGGTGGATATACCCTGAAGGGCTGGCACCGGGTATCCTTCATAGCGAAGAATGCTGTCATAATCATCTTCAATGATGTAGCCTTTCTCCCTTTCCGCCCAGCTGAGCAGCTGCATTCTCTTTCGTATGGGCATGACACTGCCGGTGGGATATTGATGGGAGGGAGACACATAGACAATTTTCGCTCTGCTCTTTTCCAGGTCCTCAATCCTTAACCCGTCATCTTCAATGGGAATCTTCAAGGTCTCATAGCCATGGTCTTCAAACACATACATGCCTTTGGAAAATCCTGGGTACTCAAAAGCAATCTCCTGGATAGAAGTCCGAAGAAAAGAGGCCAGAAGACTGAAAAGCACCTGGATCCCTGCCCCCACCACCACCTGACTGGGCTCTGCCCGAACGCCTCTCGACTGGCTGATGAACTTTGCAATTTCCAGGCGCAGCTCATACTCCCCTTGAATGTCTCCAACACTTAAAAGAGCGTCGCTCCGATATTCCAGCACATGGTTAATGGCTTTCTTCCATTCCTGAAAATTGAAGGTGCCCTCACTGGCCCGGTCCTGGGGGATTTCTTCCGGCACATGCCCCTTTTTCTCTTTATCTCCAGGATCCTTACCAAAATCCCAAAGAGTGCTCTCTATGTCCTGAACATAGAATCCGCTTTTCGGCACACTTTCCACAAACCCTTCCAGCTGAAGCTGTGTATAGGCATTTTCCACCGTGATCTTGCTTACGCCCAAGGACGCAGAAACCGACCTTACAGAAGGGAGCTTCTCTCCTTTTTTCAGGATTCCTTTGAGGATATCCTCTTTCAGCCGTTCATACAGCTGAATATATTTAGGGATGCCTGTTCCATCCTCAAATTTCATCATATATCCGATCATGCTCTCACCTCATCTGACCTTATTGAAATCACTTAAATTGTACCTATTGATGATGTCAATTATAAAGTATACTCAAGTTGAATACAAGATGAAGAAGGAGTACCTATGAAAAGCAACATTAGAACTTTGACCTATACAGCCCTGATGACGGCTTTTGTGTTCATCACAACCTCTGTGATCAAAATTCCTATTCCCTTCACCAATGGATACATTCATGCAGGAGATACCGCTATTTTTCTAGGGGGCATTCTTCTGGGACCTGTCCATGGCGCAGTGGCTGCAGGCATCGGATCTGCCATGGCAGACCTTCTTGGGGGCTATGCCCACTGGGCACTGCCCACGCTCCTCATAAAAGGCCTCATGGGCTTTATCGTCGGATACTTCTCCAGTGAGAAAAGAAACCAGAAGCATGTGCTCTGGGGGACTTCCCTTTTATGGATCGGTTCCCTCTTTGCCTTTATCTACACCGCAGGGAACACCACTTTAGAAACCATCATGGAAAATGTGGAAGGCGCTTCCAGCATTGCCCTGGCAGGGGAGATTGTAAAGAACCTGAACATCCAGCTCCTCGTGGTGGCCATCGGCCTCCCCTTACTTTCTCTCATCCTCTTTAAGCTGAAGGACCGCTATGGCATCACCTTCAGTCAGCTGGTGGGCATGATTGTGGCAGGCATTGTCATGGTACTGGGCTACTATGTAGCTTCTGGTATCATATACGGAAACTTCCTGGCTTCTATTTTCAGTGTGCCTTGGAACATTGTGCAGTTTGGCATCGGTGGCATCTTAGCCTTTGTCATCAACGCAGGACTCTCAAGATCTCCAGTGAAAAGAAAAATTCTACAGTACCGCTCCTAAAAAAGGTGCAGAGTAGTTTCTCTCATGAAGAAACCTCTGCACCTTTTCCCTTTTCGGGACCTAAACACATCAAAGGTTCTCAATCATCATCTTCAGAACCTTTTCTCCTTCAAGCCCAAGCTCATATCTGCTGTATTTACCACCAGAAACATTCTGGAGAATCCCTTTCTCTACTAAGCTTCGGATGAGTAAAACCGCAGTAGCCTGAGAGACTGAAAGTTCATCTTCCACTTCTTTTCTATAGATACTGCTCTTTCTCATGAACAGCTTCAGGATTTTTCCCTCCCTGGATTCTTCGTGAAGAACCCTGTATTTTCCTACTTTCTCTTTAAGTGCAGGGATATCTGCTGCATGCTCGAAATTTCTGTTCGGCAGGATTACTTTGAATGAATTCTCTGCCACCTTGATTTCCGGCTTCCTCTGCTCGTCTTGATAGCTCTCCTGAATCTTCAGCATTCCTGTCCCATAAGCTTCAATCAGTTTCAATCTGTAGAGGATCTGACCTAGCCTTTCGTTTCTAAGAACCGAAACACCAAGCATAAGATCACTAAACGCAATCCCACGAACCAACCCACCCAAGGTCCCAAATTCGATTCGATCATCAAAAATACTGATTAGAGTGGATCCTCTCACTGCGTAATCACGATGTACAATGGCATTCAGAAGAGCCTCTCTGATGGCCTCTTCTGGATAATCCTGCCGGTCTACTCTCTCCAGTCCCCTGAATTCTGAGCGGTTTCTGTTGTACTTGTGTATAAACCCATACGCTTCCTCCAACTGATGGAGAATGGACCCTGTGAATTCTCTTCGATCCCGGAATACAGTTTTCTTGCTGCCTTCAAACACCGCCATCTTTATGGAAGACACGCATTGATCAGAAAACAGCATCGCTAGATTTGTATACATATTGTCTTCATCCTGGAAATTCAGGCTTCTCATTTGAGCTTCTCCAAACTCGATTTCTTTTTTTCTGAAGTAGTCCCATGTCTTCTGGAAGGTGAGCTGCTGGTTTATGGCCCTTGCTTCCTCAAAGCGGTCTCCGCTGGTCTCTTTGATCATATGTAGAATGTTTGTCTCTGAAGCAGGAACGGATGCTGCACCTTGCCTGATATAGACGCCTTGTGGTCTGATACCTTTTCCTTGCAGATAATAGGGGCGGCCTGTCCCTCGAGAAACTTGAAGAAGCAGCACTTCTTTTTCCTCCAGAGATAGAATCTCATACTGGACAAACATAGAAACATCAGGCTTCACCGTATCTCTAATCATATTGCTTACTCTTACTATGAGGTCCTCCCCTTGATCCACGCCTCGAATTCTTCCATCATCCTCAATGCCGATGTAGAGTTTCCCTCCATCACTGTTGGCAAATGCAACCACTGCGTACTTCAGGTCTTCTGTGAACTCTCTCTTGAACTCAACGGTACTGCTCTCTCTCATTTTCCTCTCACCTCACTGATGATGAATTTATGTCATTTATCCTTACTAATCATCTCTCTGATTATTATTAATTATACTTTAATCAGTAAGAATAAGTCAATCAGAACCACTGCGTACTAAGGTTCAAATCAACCCCCTGTCTTATTCCAGTCCTCCTACAAGTTTTTCTGAGCTTGTTCCAATCCCTCCTTTTCCATATATCCAAAGGTCTCCTGATCTCTCAGAGCCTGCAGAAGATTCTCTCTCATCTCATTTTTGAAGTCCGGGCTGAAAGCTTTAAAGGTCATATGAGCATATAAGGGAGAACGGGTGAAGTGATCTAAGTTCTCGATCCCTTCCAGCATCTCCTCGGCGATTCTCTTCGTTTCACCCGGATCCTTCTCATAAACAGCGAGCTCAAGCCTTGGTGACGCCTCATAATAAAGCCCCATGTCATAGGCTCTGGCAAGGGCCGTCTGCTTCTCTATAAGAAGCTTAGCCCGATCCATATCCTCTTTCTTCATGGCCAGAACGGTCATTTCCTGAAAAGTCTCATTGGCCATCTGGAAGGTGGCAAAGAGCAGCTCCTCATAGGTTTTCCAGGCTTCCTCCAGGTTTCCGGTCTTCGTTTTCAGCAGCGCCTTTTTTCTCTTCCACTGGGGATTTTCCTGAGAGAAATAAGTAAGCATCTCTTCCGCCTTCTTATAGTTTTCGTCTCTCAGATAGAAATAATAGAGCCTCTCTGCAGCTAAGAGTCTCTCCTTTTCCTCTCCATGCTCAAGAGCCCTCAGATACCATTTTTCAAATAGGTCCTTATTCTCATCAGGCACTTTCTCCTGGGACATCACAGTATGGGACTCCAGAAGGCTCGTGACCCAGAGCATAAGATGATAGGAAGAAGGATAAGTAAGGAGAATCTCCCTTGCCCACTGGACTGCTTCCATGTAAGGCTCTTCCTTCAGCTTTCTATGAAGTTCTTCCAAGTATCCTTTTTCCATTTCTGGAGACAGCTCCCGCTGAAAACTAAGCAGCTCCTCCAAGGACACCTTAAGAAGTCTTGCCAAGGGTCCAAGGAGGGTCACATCAGGCAGAGCCTTGCCCTTTTCCCACTTGCTCACTGCAGAAGACGTGACCCCCAGATACTCCGCCAGATCTTTCTGAGAAAGGTTCTTTTCCATTCTTTTCTTCCTGATGATTTCCTGCATGTTCACGATAACCACTTCCTTTTCTTCTCTCTGTCTTCATCATACTGGATTGAAACTGAAATACAAGGGAGCTGTATTCAACTCATAGGCTTATCAATCAACCATCATTCCAGTGAATGAACATACTGAGCCCCAGGTTTCCTTTACGCTCCACTAAATTTCATGACACTCAAAAAGCGGGCGTACCCTTCGATACTCCCGCCCATGTTTAAAAATCAGCTTCTTCTGATATTTTATACCTGCTGCTTCTTTTTTTATTCCGTTCTCAAGGCAACCACAGGGTCCTGCTTCGCTGCTTTCTTTGCTGGCAGAAGACCACCGAGCACGGTAAGAAGGATACTGAGCACGATGAGTACCATTCCACTCACTGGTGGAAGCACCGCATTCACTGTGTCAAGTCCCGTCATGGCATGAATCACGGCATTTCCTGGAATGAGAAGAAGAAGCGTTACCCCTACTCCAATGAATCCAGTGATGATCCCAATGATGAAGGTTTCCGCATTGAACACCTGAGAGATGTTCTTCTTGGAAGCACCAATGGCTCGAAGAATTCCGATTTCCTTGGTCCTTTCCAGTACGGAGATATAGGTGATGATTCCTATCATGATGGAAGACACCACAAGAGATACTGCCACGAAGGCAATGAGCACATAGGTGATCACATTGATGATGGTGGTGACAGAAGACATCAGAATGGCCACATAATCGGTGTAGACGATCTTGTTTTCTTCCGCCACAGTGCCATTGTAGTTTTCGATGGCTTCAGAAATCTTGTCTTTGGCATCGAAGCTGTCCGCATAGATGTTGATGGCAGACGGAGCATCCAGACTTACCACCCCGAACTTCTCCATGTTCTCCTCATAGCTTCCAGGAGAAATATAACTTTCGTAAATTGCTAGGATGGTCTCATCCTCAGGGTCCTGGATATAGCTGTCAAACATGGCTGCCAGCTCCACTTCTCCCATCTGCCCGCTCTGTCCTGGTGCCCCTGCCCCTGGCATACCGTTTCCGTCTCCAGGTGTGCTGCCCTGGCCGCTGGCCAGGATGGTCCGGAACAGATTTGCTTTCTCTGTAACACCTAAGGTAGCAAGATATTTCTTGGCATCCTCAATCTTCGCCTCATCATCAGCGGGCGCAAAGCTGACACCTGTGAGCACATTGATCTCTTTGGAAGCTTCCTGCTCTTTCACAATCCCTGAACCATTGGTATAGTCGATGAGATAATCTGTAAGAGCCTGGGTGTAGCCAAAGACGCCACTGACAAAGGCATACTCTGCTTCCTTTTTCAGTCTGATGATCCCGCTGACTTTCATCTCCACTGCATTTTCCAGAAGATTTTCCAGTTCTTCTGTCGTTGTCTGCTGTCTGTACTGTCCGTTCTCCTCTTTCACAAAAGCATCAACGGCAGGCAGCAGATAGAACGGCTGATTCATGATTTCCTCATAATCAATCTTTCTGTTTTCGATGGTGACTTCCTCACCATTTTCCATCTGATCCATGATTTCTTTGTATTCAGAGGTGGGCAGTACGCCGATCTCATAGAGCTTGGTGGCTGAAATCTCACTGTTTTTATCCAGAGCCAGCACCATCTCATTGAACTCTTTTGGCCAGTCTCCTGCCACCACATCGTAAGTGTCTGTAATGGCAGTGCTGATGCCCTCCCCATTCACTCCAGGAAGAAGCTCTGTAAAGTTTCCTGCGCTTCCGCCCATGAGATTTCCACCAAACATCCCACCGCCAGGTCTTCCGGAATTTTCTTCTTTGTCCTCCAGTGTACTGCCATCGGTATTCACCAGAGCCTCTTCACTGTCTCTTGTGAAGATACTGAAGTTCGTATTGTAGCTGTAGATGATGCCATTTTCACCCACATACTCATGGATCTCACTGTCTTCTTTATCCAGATACTTCTTGAACTCCGTGAGATTGTTCTCATTGTAGTTGGTCTGAACCTTGGAAGCCTGCTCCAAATCAGAGCCGTTGACATAGACGCCGTCCAGAGCATGGTCAGCCTCTTCTTCAGCAAACCCTGGGGCTGGGGTCTCTGCAATGACAGTGCTGAGATCAAAGGTCCTCTCTTCGATGGTGATGGGATAGGAAGCCATGGTGCTCTTCTGGATGTCCTCAATATACTGATTCACGCCAGTGGAGAGGGATAGAATCAGCGCAATGCCGATGATTCCGATGGATCCTGCAAAGGCTGTAAGGATGGTTCTTCCCTTCTTTGTCTTCAGGTTGTTGAAGGACAAAGAAAGAGAGGTCATAAAGCTCATGGACGCTTTTCCCATGTTCTTATGCTCGGCTTCTTTTAAAGAATCCGCTTCCACTTCATAGGGGTCTGTATCATCCACAACCCTTCCGTCCCGTAATCTGACCGTTCTTGTGGCATACTCCTCTGCAAGCTCCGGATTGTGGGTCACCATGACCACCAGTCTGTTTTTTGCCACTTCTTTTAACAGCTCCATGACCTGGACACTGGTTTCTGTGTCCAGTGCGCCTGTGGGCTCATCGGCCAGAAGAATGTCCGGGTTGTTCACAAGGGCTCTTGCGATGGCCACTCTTTGCATCTGTCCGCCGGACATCTGGTTCGGCTTCTTATGGATCTGCTCACCAAGTCCCACTTCTTCCAGTGCTTTTTTGGCTCTGTTTTTTCTCTCTTTTCTGGAGATGCCGGAAATGGTCAAGGCCAGCTCTACATTGGAGAGGATGCTCTGGTGGGGGATGAGATTATAGCTCTGGAACACAAAACCGATGGTATGGTTTCTGTAGGAATCCCAGTCTCTGTCTTTATACTTCTTGGTGGAGATGGCATTGATGATGAGGTCTCCGCTGTCATAGCGGTCCAGCCCTCCGATGATGTTAAGGAGCGTGGTCTTTCCGGATCCACTGGGACCCAGGATGGCCACGAACTCATTGTCTCTCAGGTTCAGGCTCACTCCGTCCAGAGCAGTCTGAATGAGGTCTCCTGTCTGATACTTCTTACTGATGTTTTTAATCTGCAGCATATGTTCGTCTCCTTCTTTTGATCTAACGACTGTTATTCTACTGCCCTTAGAAAAACTGAAAATAAACTGAAAACGTATCACTTTCTTTTTTTCAATATTTTCTTCCAGAATAGTTCTCTATGGCTGCAAGGGAGTTTATCTTCAGTTTATGTAGTATGGTATAATTTTCCCATTGAAGGAGTGATTTTTTATGTTTCAGCTCATGGTCGTGGAAGACGACAAAAGCACCGCAAAACTTATGAAAGCTGTCCTAGAGCTCTCCGGTTATAAGGTGGTTTCAGCCTCCGATGGACTGGATGCCCTGAAGATGATGGAGAATCATCACATTGATCTTATTGTGCTGGATGTGATGATGCCAAACATGGATGGCTATGAGTTCACAGAGCACCTTCGTAGTGTCGGAGATAACACGCCAATTCTCATGGTCACAGCCAAGCACCTCCCGGAAGAGCTTTCAAAGGGATTCATCGCCGGAACCGATGATTATATGGTGAAACCGGTAAAGGAAGAAGAAATGCTTCTTCGGATCAAAGCGCTTTTAAGAAGAGCCTCCATCGCCAACGAACATAAACTCCATGTGGGAAAAATCACCCTGGACTATGATGCTCTGACGGTGACAAGAGAAGGCGAGAGCCAGACCCTCCCTCAGAAAGAATTCTATCTCCTCTATAAGCTCCTTTCCTACCCGGATAAGATTTTTACAAGACTTCAGCTCATGGACGAGATCTGGGGTATGGATACCGAGACGTCCGATGTGACGGTGAATGTCCACATCAACAGGCTCCGAAAGCGTTTTGAAGATGCTCCTGAGTTTGATATCATGGCCATCCGCGGCATCGGATATAAAGCGGTGATCCACCATGGATAGAGTGAAAAGAAAGCTCAAAAGAGTACAGCTGGCTCTTCTTTTTGCCCTCATCGTCTGCATCATCATGTTTGGCTCCTCTGTGGTGATCTTTCTCTTTGGATTCATGCTTCTAAAAATGGGAGTCAACGTCATTGACTATGACCATAGACTCTCTCTTCTCATCTTCGCCATCATCAGCCTTGTCATCGGAACTGTCTTTGCTTTCCTCTTCAGCGAGAAGCCCCTGAAACCTCTGCTGGAGATCATGAAGGCCACAGACAGGATTGCAGAAGGAGACTACAGTGCGAGAATCCACCTGAAGGGGCCTTATGAACTGAAGCAGCTTTCGGACAGCTTCAACCATATGGCAGAGGAGCTGGCCAGTGTGGAGCTTTTAAGAACTGATTTTGTCAACAACTTCTCCCATGAATTCAAAACACCCATCGTTTCCATCCGGGGCTTTGCGAGGATTCTGAAAAGAAAGGATCTGACAGAAGAGATGCGGAGCGAGTATCTTAACACCATCATCGGTGAATCTGAGCGTCTTGCGGACCTTGCGGATCAGGTGCTGAGCCTGTCAAAGCTTGAAAACCAAGCCATCATCACCGATAAGAAGGTCTATAATGTCAGTGAGCAGATCCGCCTCATCATTGCCATGATGTACAGCAAGTGGAGTGAGAGAAACATGGGTATTGAGTTCGAAAGAGGAGAACTGATGCTCCATGCCAATGAAGAGCTCATGAAGCAGGTATTCATAAACCTTCTGGACAACGCAGTGAAGTTCTCTCCGGATGGTTCTGTCATCAAGGTGCACATCATAGAGAAGGTCTCTTCTTTCATCTTTGTTATCCGGGACCAGGGACCGGGGATGGATGAGGACACAGCTTCCCGCATCTTTGACAAGTTCTATCAGGGAGATACTTCTCACGGGGCAAGCGGCAATGGTCTTGGCATGACCATCGCCCATAGAATCGTCACCCTTCACGGAGGCTCCATTCGTGTGGAGACGGCTCCTGGTAAAGGCACCACCTTTTATGTGGAGCTGCCAAACACATCAAAAGATAGAATGAACTGAAAGAAAATAGCCTATGGAAAAGAACGCCATGAGTCACAAAATTTTAACTCATGGCGTTCTTCTGTTTCATTCAAGTAGAACTTATTCTGTCTGCTTCTACTCTGCTCTTTTGTTTTCAAAATCAAAATGATAGAAGTTCTCCCCATGGTTGATTCGTAGGGTGCCCTTCTTCAGATGAATGGCTAAAAAGCAGCAGTTCTCATCTGCTTCATTGTTGGCAAAATCATACCAGTCCTTGAAGACAGTTCTGAGCTTCGATCTGATTTCTGCATTTTTGGGGTCCAGCACCCAGCCCAGATTTTCCCCTCTGCCGCTGCCAAAAAAATCTTCAAAATTCACAGAAACAGATACTTCGGGATTCGCCTCAATCTGCCGGATCTTATGGGAAGTTCCATAGGTCACCACATAGAAAGCGCCATCTTCATAATAAGCATCCACATCCCGGACGCAGGGCATCGGATATCCATCTTGGCTATTCTCCAGAGAAATGGTCGCCAAGGCAATGACATTGTCTTTGCCCCTTCCAAAACGTTCTTCTAGAATGTTCATGCCTTCCTCAAATTTTGTCATAATCCCTCTCCTTTTTATTTATCTGGATCCACATGGCTGGCCGCACACCGCCCGCAGCACTTCCAGTGTGCGGATGGATCACATTGGTGTTTCTTTTCGATACACCATTACCTTGAATCCCAATGTTTCCATCTCCATGGATATATCCGGCATACTTTCCATTTTTTCCTGATGTTCTGATCCACCACCACCAGCTGCAGGAATCAAATACAGCTCTTCTTTTTACATTGTTCAAATCCTTTCTCTGAAACCAGTAGCGCTGCTTTGGGCTTCTGAAGTCCAGAAGCTTGCTGCTGTCGCCAAAGTAGAGCCGGACACTTTCATCTAAAGAGAGAAGGAAGACACGGTCTACGGTATCTTCTTCCTCCATTCCACCATACCAGGGATTACCGAGATTTTTATTGGTCACTTCTAGAATCCTGCTTTTTTCTTCAATGGAGAATCTATCGAGAAACTCTTTATGGAGATAGTCCCTCAGTGAACACTCTTTCCATGTGATCTCTACTGGTTTTTCATGGTAGTCTTTCTGAAACAGTATATCCTCGGTGAGCATCAGCATCTTTTCCTTCTGCAGGTCCAGAATACGCCATAGAATACCACCAAAATCAATCCTGTCACCTACAGAATTCTTCATATTCCCTCCTACTCAATGGCCACATAAATGGTCATATATTCTATTCCATTCCTCTTGTATTGATATTCAAAGCAGAACCTTCCATGCGGATACCTGTTGACATCGATATACTGGAAAACCGATTTGAACGCATTGGAGATGAGATGGAAAGGATTCTTCATTGGCTCTTCGATGGTGATGGTCACATAGCTTCCTGCCTTTCTGACTTCCACCGGAAGACCGCCTTCTTTGATCTCGAAGCCCTCAGGCAGAACAAGAGCAGCGGTATATCCATGCATATGGTAAACATTGATTTGTTCCTGAGACAAGTAAGGAAAATCCCATCCGATGATTTTCGGATCTTTTAGATGAAGATTTTTTGCTAAAAGCTCTATCCTCCGAATTGCATCGTCCTCAGGCTCAGGCGAAATGACAGTATATTTCATATACCGGAACTCATCCAGCTTCTCTATGGTGATTTCTGAGTAGGCATCACTGGAAATTTTCAGATCTCCAAAAAGAAGATCATCGGACTTACAATTAAAAAGCGTACAGATTTCTTTGATTTTTGTGAGCTCTGGGTTTCCCTGGTTGAGTTCCCATTTGGAGATGGTTTGTCTCGAGACGCCCAACCTTTGAGCCAGATCTTCCTGTGTCATATTTTTTGATATCATTCTAAGATATTGCAGATTTCTTCCAAAATTCATCATATCACCCCTTTGCATATCATTATCTACTATCTTTTATAGCAGTACAACCACTTTTAAGTTGCGAATCAGCTGATTTCGCAACTTAAAGTTGCATCACATTCATTGCCGAGAGACTGGGTGGATCGGATGTCAGTCTGGACCATTCTTTATAAAATCCATTTATCCACTTTTGATATTGATTCAATTATCACTTTATTGTATATTAAATTTAATTAAGATATCTGAAGATTTATATTCTTATCAATTGAGAAACAATAAACAGCTCTAGATATTTCTTGTTTTATAACACTAACAGTTCAGATGACGATGAATCTGAGCTATATACCACGGAACTGTTCCTTTATCTTCTTTTGGCTTTACCGTTAATCATATGTCCATAACAAAAAAAGGGGGAATCTTGATGAAAAATAATGAGTTCATGAAAGGAGTCCTATTTACTGCTTTATTTGTATGTATTCTCTTTGCTGTTGATTACTACAATAAGAATTCCGAAGAGGTCCTCAGTATGCTGGGTAGGGACAGTCTTTTCATGAGCAACGCTTTAACCTTGGAGGAGTTCAAAGAAACCTATGGATGGGGAGTTCAAGATCTTCAGGTTCTGGAAAACCAGTCTGGTATTACGTTCAGTATTGCAGCTAACGGTAAGGACATCTATTCGTCTAACCGATATTGGTATACTTCTATTGGCGTGAAATCCTATGCAATGAAACTGAGTCTAAGAGCAAAAATCGACCGGGAGTCCTTGACTCTTAAGCACACAGAACCTTCATTCTACACTGTCCCCTTTGGCAGTGACAACATTGGAACTGGAACGAGACAAGCCATCACGAAGTTCAGAGTGGACGGCGAAGATTTCTATTGGGTCTTGCTGTACAATGTAGACCATAAGAACAGAATATCTGACTTAGAGAGCCGCGTTCTCGTCAACAAACGATAAATTGATACTTTATCATGACGCCCAGTTCAAACTGAAAAGGAGCCTCATCTTCACTATTCATCTATTGACACTCCCACAGCTAAAGCGATGGGATTCTTGGGTGATGAAAC
>NZ_DOPX01000021.1 GCF_003514505.1 Proteiniclasticum sp. | reverse complement strand
TGCCATGTTTCTTTCCTCCTTAAATGAATAAGCATTACCTTATTATTATAATACGTTTTTTCTATCATGACTAGCCCCTACAACGGAGCCTGGTGTTTCATGTATAAAAAGAATAAATGGAGCCCATAAGCGGAATCGAACCGCTGACCTCCACCTTACCAAGGTGACGCTCTACCGACTGAGCTATATGGGCATTTCTCTCACCTCATCAATATTACTAAAAAGGCTCGATTCTGTCAATACTATTTTCCAGAAAAATCTCAGGAAGTGCTTTCCATCAGGTTTTTAGAGAGTTTTTTCCGTATTCTCTGGATGGCATTGTCAATGGCTTTCTCTTCTTTCTCAAGGACTTTTGCAATCCGCACATAACTGACCCCTTGGAGATAAAGTCTCAAAACTTTATACTCAAACTCTGATAGAGATCTCTCGATTTCTTTATTGATTTCAATGGTCTTCTCCACATCAATGAATAAAGACTCCGGATCCTCCACTTTTTCAGTGATGAACGTATCCTGGAAATTTCTGTCCGTTTCTTCCTGGAATAGTGGTTTATTGAGGGATACATAGGTATTGAGGGGAATATGTTTCTGCCTGGAAGCCGCTTTCAGGGCAGTCATAATCTGCCTCGTTACACAGATGTCCATAAATGTTTTAAAAGAAGCCTGTTTGCTGTCGCTGTAGTCCTGAATTGCTTCATAAAGACCAATGAGCCCTTCCTGCATGATATCCTCCACTTCTCCGCCTACCAAAAAGTATGCTCTGGATTTGTTTCTCACATAAGGAAGGTATTTGGCCGTAATGAACTCCGAAGCTCTCTTATCACCATTTTGGGCGAGGTAAACAATCTCTTCATCGGATAAGCTTTTGTACTTTTTATCGTCCAACATCAAAGCGTTCCCTCCCGTTAAATCAAGCAAACAATTGCCATCACTTGAATTTACTAAGATTATTAATCAAAAACGGCTAAAAGTCAAGCTTTCAGCCGTTTCTACGCAATTTTTCCAGTTTTTCTCTGGATTCCTCATCCATATGATCGAAAAGCTTCATGCCTTTCCGGTCAGAAAGAGCTTCTGTCTTCTCACTGATATGCTTTTCCGCCGCTTCAAAAGACACTCTGAACTCCATGGAACTCATTCTCTGAGCCCCTCTCCCAAAAATAATCTGTTGCTCCAGATTGTCTGATGTAACCACCAGCACTTCTACTTTTCTACCCAGTTCATCCACTGCCCGTTCAATATAAGCATCTGCAGTTTCTTTATCTTTCGTGTAGACCACCTCGATGGGCGCCCGATACTCTTTATGCTGGCTGTTGCCTGAAACCCGGTGGGCATCAAACACAATGGTCACCTTCGCACCATAGAAGCTCGCATAATTGATCATATACTCCACGAGTTTGTCCCTGGCCGCCCCTAGATCCAGGTCTTTGAGATCAGACCAGGCATTGATCACATTGTAACCGTCAATAAATACCCTTTTCATCTATTCCATCACCTTGAAGCATCTGCCAGCATAGTTTCTGCCACCGCTTACTCCATCCCCCGTTATTGAAAGCATTAGAGTCTGGACTTCATCACTTCGTACATCAGTATCCCTGCTGCCACAGAAGCATTCAGTGAGTTCACTTTCCCCACCATAGGGATACTCACAATACCGTCACATTTCTCACGAACCAGTCTGGATAAACCCTTTCCTTCATTTCCGATGACCAGCCCTACACCACCAGAAAAATTCGTTTCATGACTTCTGGAATCGCCATTCATATCTGCTCCATACACAAAAACGCCTTCTTCCTTGAGTTCATCTATCACTCTAGCGATATTTGTCACCTTGGAAATGGCCATGTGGTTCACCGCACCAGCAGAAGTCTTGAACACTGTGCTGTTGACGCCCACACTTCTTCTTTTCGGAATGATCACACCGTGAACACCACAAAGCTCCGCAGTTCTGATGATGGATCCCAGGTTGTGAGGATCTTCTATCTCATCCAAGATCATCACAAATGGCTTTTCACCCTTTTCCTTCGCAATGGCAAGAATATCCGCAACTTCCACATATCTGTAGGGTGTGATGTAAGCGACTACTCCCTGATGCTGTGGTGTATTGGCCACTGTATCCAGCTTTCTTCGATCCACTTCTATGACAGGAATGCCTCTTTCTTTTGCGATGGACATGATTTTTATGATAGAACCCTGGTTATCCCCCTTGGACACCAGTATCTTCTCCACTGTAATTTTACTGTCGAACGCTTCGAGAATAGGATTTCTTCCTTCAATAACATTCTCATTGATTTCCTTTTCTTCTCGCACTTCTCTCTGAGGACGTTCTTTCTTTGTTCGTTTTGCCTGCTCTTTTTCATATTCAAAAGCAATTCTTCTCTTATTATCTTTTTTCGTCATAAGATTCTCCTCTTTCAATGACTTCAAAGGAATACATGATGATTTCCTCGAGTCTTTCTTTTTTCCCTGTAAGATACAAATACCCAATCAGCGCTTCAAAACCGCTGGCTCTTTTATAATCCAGAACATCCGCATTCTTTGGGACGGTATGGGACTTTGTATTTCTTCCTCTTTTATATATATAATGCTCTTCTTCAGACAGCTGCGTTTCCAGCTGTGTAATGATCCTGCTTTGGCTTGCAGCCTTCACATACTGGATGGCTTCTATATGAAGATCTCGCGGCAGCATGGTCGGATGTGTCAGAATCAGCTTTTCCCGCACATAGTTTTCATAAATGCTGTCTCCAATGAATGCCAGTGACAAAGGATTATAATTTCGTGCTCCAGCATCCGTTAGAGGCATTTGCTGCATCATGCGTTCTCCCATAATATCGTTCCTAGCTCCTTTATAAATGATCCACAATTTCACAAATGAATTCATGGTAGAAAAAAAGGGCCTGAATTGTATCAGACCCCTTGTGATGCCGATTACTTAGAGTAGTACTCAACGATCAACTGTTCATTGATTTCGATTGGCAGTTCTTCTCTTTGTGGTTCTCTAACCAGAGTCGCCTTAAAGTTCTCTACATCCTTTGAGATATATCCCAGTGGTGAAGCAGAAAGGTTGTTGAAGTTTTCAACAAACATTTCAGTCTTTCTGGACTTCTCTCTCAGCTCAACAACGTCTCCTACGCTAAGACCATAGGAAGGGATGTCGATCTTCTTTCCATTAACCAGGAAATGTCCGTGGCTAACCATCTGTCTTGCCTGTCTGATAGAAGAAGCAAAGCCCATTCTATAAGCCATATTGTCCAGTCTCTTCTCCAAAAGGTTCAGAAGCATTGCACCTGTCTGCTCCTTGCTCTTCATCGCCTTATCTACGTATCTGACGAACTGCTTCTCAAGCACGCCATAATAAGTTCTAAGTCTCTGCTTCTCAAGCAGCTGAACGCCATACTCAGACAGCTTCTTGTCTGCTCTGGATGTTCCTCTCTTTGCTCTGTTCATTGCCTTTGGGTGACCTACAACATTCAGACCGAGTCTTCTTGCTGTCTTAAAACGTGGTCCCATCATTTTTGCCATTTGTGTTTACCTCCAAAAATTTAAATACTTTGCCGCGGTATTTTGTATCTTTTGGATATGCCATACAATATTCTACTCGTTTTATCTCTAAAAGTAAAGAGATAAATTCAGTTATTTTTACTGAAACTCAAGGTGAAACTACTTCTCTGTTAATCCGCACCAGAAGCGCCACCACTTTTCAGCATGGATGAGAAGCCCTCAGATAAGATGATCTCATTGTCATGGGTGACCCACAGCGCATGAGCACCTTCAATCTGTGAAAGCATCTCCTTTCCTTCTTCCAGACTGGAAAGGAATAAAGTAGTGGACATAAAGTCCGCAAGACCAGAATCTTCCATAACCACCGTCACCGCCTTGAACTGTGTTCCAGGCATCAGAGTCGCCGCATCAATCAGATGATGATACTTTTTGCCGTCCACCACATAGAATCTCTGGTAATCACCTGAAGTGACCACTGCAATGTTATTGGCGAAAACTGTATCCAGGCTGGCAGCTCCAGTGAAAATATTCTCATCAGGATTTTGGATGCCGATGCCCCATCTGTCTCTGACTCCATCTAATGGTTTGTCCAGAGCTTTCACATTGCCGCCTGCGCTGATGATTAGGCTTGTGAAGCCTTTTTCCCGCATCTTGTCCGCAACGTACTCTGCAGAATATCCTTTTGCCACAGCGCCTACATCCAGACTCATGAGGGGATCCTCCAGATACACAGTACCTGCCGCTTCATCAATAATCACCTTTTCGATGTCGGTATGTGCATTTTTCTCCTCTAGAAGGTCCATTGGCGGAAGTTCCGCCTGGTTTGGATCAAACTCCGCTGCTTCGCGGTACTCGCTCCACACTCGAAGCACAGCTCCCATGGCAATGTTTGCTTTGCCGTTGGTTTTTCCATACCACTCCTTGGAAAACTTCAGGAGATCAATGATGGTCTGATCCACCTTCACCGGTTCTTTTCCCGCATGGTCATTGATGGTCTTCAGATTGTTGACACCCTCATAGGTATTGTAGATGTCGAACAGCTCATGAAGTCTTTTAAACTCTTCCTTGATCTCTGTAAAATAAGTATCAAACTCTTCCTGGGTATCGGTATACCCTATGACTGTGGTCACTGTGTCAAAATACTCAAAAAAAGTATCTTGATATTTGGTCTTCACTTCTTCCTTCGGTGCTGTCTGACATCCAGTGATGATGACGGATGCAAGAAGAAGCGAGGAGATGATTTTCATAAATTTCTTCATAGAAACCTCCCGGTATCTTTCAGTTTGTATAGAGTTACATTTACCGGAAAATTATACCATAGAGGGGTGAATTTTCCCGAATGATTTCCTTAAATATTTTTTCAAAATATCTACCATAAAAAAAACTCCTCCAGCAACTGGAGGAGTTTTAAGTGTTCTAATTATCTAGCGTTCTTACCAGCTTTATCAAGAGCTGCCAGGTATCCGTTAACCTTGATGGTTACAGAAGATGTAAGATCTTCGGAAGTTGGTACGTTCTCAGCCAGTTCCATTCCTGTTACATCAGCAACAGTCTTGCCAACCATGTATTCGGAAAGGGACAGAGCCTGCTCAAACCATTCCTTGCCAATGCCTGAAGCACCCTTCATGCCATAAGCATCTCCAAGTTCAGCCTTAGACTTCACTTCAGCTGCCTTGTCGCTTGCTACCTTACCATCCTTGTCAAACTCAACCTTAGTCTGAGCAACGTCGATTACTGTACCAGCAATGACTCCGTCAGCCTTAAGAGCTGTAGCTACAACAGTGGTGTCAACCTGAGCAACTGCCATTGTTTCGCCTTCCATGGACTTGGACTTCGCGATGGAAGTAACAATTCCAAGACCAACCTTTTCAGCGCCTTCAACTTCAACAGCGTTAGCATAAGCTTCTTCAAGAGCGGAAATGTATCCACCAAGCTTGATTGTTACAGAAGATGTAAGTTCTTCGTTTGTTGTAACGTCATCAACCAGTTCAAGAGCCTTAACTTCTTCAACGGTCTTGCCGATCATCCAAGCACCGAATGCTTCGATCTGCTCGTTCCATTCTTTGCCAATTCCTGAAGCACCCTTCATGCCATAAGCATCTCCAAGTTCAAGCTTGGACTTGCCTTCAACAGCTGTGTCAGATGTAAGCTTCATTTCTCCGTCAAAACCAACCTTATCCTGTGCTGTATCGATTGTAACGCTAACGATTTTGCCGTCTTTGTCAAAACCAGCAGCAACGATAACTGAATCTACCTGACCGGTAGCAGCTCCATCAGTAAGATCCTTGGACTTACCAATGCTTGTCTTGATTCCAAGACCTAACTTAACGATTGCACCTGCTTCTTCAGCTGGTTCTTCTTCGCCTGGCTCTTCAGCTGGTGTTTCAACTGGAGTCTCTGCTGGTGTTTCAGCTGGTTCCTCAGTTTTAGCGCAACCTGCGAATACAGATAGTGCAAGTACAGATGATAAGACTAATGCAAATATTTTTTTCATGTTTCCCCTGTCCCTCCGTGTGTTTTATTGTTGTATTGACTACATCCCTATTCTAATACATTGTTAATCATCAGACAATACTTTTTATAAATCTTATTACATTTACAATTATTTCATAATTAACAATGAAAACAATTAGAATGAAGCCCGTGAATTGCGAAAATCGTTAAAAAATTGTGCGATTAATAAACACGAAATGCTATATCGTACTAAAATCGCACAATATCTAATGGTTTTCACCTTGCTTTTGTTAAAAAATGGGGTCATGACATTTTTGTCACGACCCCACATTTTGAAACAAAATTGTTAATTCTTTCTGCTCCATCTGACACCTGATGGGGTATCCTCCAGGATAATCCCTTCCGCTGCCAGATCATTTCTGATCTTGTCAGCCGTTGCAAAATCACGATTTTTACGGGCTTCATTCCTTTTTGCTATAAGTGCTTCAATCTCTTCTTCCAGTGTGCCGCCCACAGGATTCTGCAGGATTCCAAGCGGTGAGCCAAGATCTCTTAGGAGATCCATCGCAAAAGTGATCAAAGAGTTCGAAGAGTTTTCGTTAATCTTAATATTAACATCGCGGATCAGTTCAAAAATCACAGAGATGGCATCCGCTGTGTTGAAGTCATCATCCATTTTTTCTATAAATCTCTCCTTATAGGAAAGAAGAGAAGCTTTTACAGTTTCATCCTCAGGCTGCACGTCTTCCGATGCGGTGCTGAGATATCCATTCAGTCTTGTAAGTGCATTATACATTCTCTCAAGACTTGCCTTTGCTGAATCCAGAAGCTCTATGGTGAAATTGATCTGAGTTCTGTAATGTCCGGATATCATAAAGAGTCTCACTACTTCAGAATCATACTTCTCCAAAATCTCACGTGCGGTGAAGAAATTATTCAGCGACTTGCTCATCTTTCGGTTGTCTACATTAATAAAGGCTCCATGCAGCCAGTACTTGGCAAAGGTTTTTCCAGATCGGCCTTCACTCTGAGCTATCTCATTCTCATGATGAGGGAAAATAAGATCTGTACCTCCCGCATGAATATCAATGGTTTCACCAAGAAGATTCAGCGCCATGCAGGAGCACTCAATGTGCCAGCCAGGTCTTCCAAATCCCCAAGGACTTTTCCACGATGGTTCATAAGGCTTCACTTTCTTCCATAGCGCAAAGTCCATAGGATCTTTCTTCCGCTCATCCACTTCAACTCTGGAACCAGACTGCAAGTCATCAAGGTTCTGTCCAGAGAGCTTACCGTAGCCAGCAAAGCTCTTGGTGGAGTAATAGACATCCCCATCCACTTCATAAGCAAGCCCTTTCTCAATGAGTTCAGAGATAAACGCAATCATTTCTTCAATATACTCTGTTGCTCTAGGATTGACTGTAGCACGTTTGATCTTAAGTTTGTCCGCATCCTGGTAATATTCCATGATATAACGGTCCCCAAGCTCTTTCACTGTGGTATCCGTGTCTTGGGCTTTTTTGATCATCTTGTCATCTATATCCGTAAAATTCTGCACAAAGTTCACTTCATAACCTTTATACTCCAGATACTTCCTGATGGTATCAAAGATGATGAAGGTTCTTGCATTACCAATATGGAACAGATTGTATACGGTAGGTCCGCAGACATACATCCTGACCTTTCCTTCTTCTATCGGTACAAATTCTTCTTTTTGTCTTGTAAGGGTATTATAAACCTTCATGACCTTCCTCCTGTATTACTTACTTTGTTAACCACTATTCTATCACTTCAGTGTTCCTAATTTCCACTAGATTCTGAAGTCCTTTGTCAAGTAGATTACCATTTCTATCTTTCACATCAAAGGTTCCGTCTTTAGACACCAGTATTCTATAAGGGATACCTAGGAGATCATAGTCACTGAACTTACTGCCCAGCCTGTCTTTTCTGAAATCTTTCAGAACACGGAGGCCCCACAGTTTTAACTCTTCATACATTTCTTCCGCTTTTTCCCTTGGTTTATCCACTCTAGGGTCTATGAGCGTGATGACCAGTGAGAAAGGCGCTTGAGCTTTGGATAAGTCAAACCCCTTTTCATCTTTAGACTCTTCCAGCAGCGCATAGTTCATCCGGTCGAGGTTCAGGTATAAGCTGGTGAGAGGTTCATAGCTGTAACCACCTTCTTTGTTCTGCACCCTGATCTTTTCATCATGAACTCTTACGCTGCCCAATAGCCACCCTTTGAACGATTCTTCGCTCTCAGTGAGATGATAAAAGTACCCAGAAAAATCTCTACCATAATATACTCCCTGGATATGATGATCTGTTCTGTTGGCTCCAGTAATATAAGCTTTTTCCTTTTGCACTGAGTAATCAATGAGTATCTTATCCGCCTTAAGCCCAATAGGTCCTGCAAATCCAGCTTCTGCTCCAGTTTGTTCAAGAACCTTCTCTTTGGAGAGCGGCTTCAGGATATCCTCTTTCAGAGAGAGCACGTGACCAACCTTCTTGAGGTCCACCTCTTTGTTTCCCTCTGTCAGGACTGCATACACCTTATCCCCATCTGTAAAGAGCATTGTTTTCAGGATATCTGTCATCTGACACTGAAAAAACTGAACCAGGTCTTCCACGGTTTTCACCCCCGGGGTTTCAACAGTTCTTCTCTGTATTTCTTTGATGTCTGTCCTTGGAACGTATTCCTTCTCTATGAATTCTGGTGAAACAAAAACACGAGGTGCTTCTTCATGTTCATAGTAAAACATGTCTCCCTCTACTCTAAATGGAATCTCAAGAAGGGATAATACTTCCTTTCCTCTCTGCAAACATTCTGTTTTTTCTTCCCCCAGAACACTGGCAAGAAGAACTCTCTGATGATTGTTCTTCCAAATAGACACATAATATCCATCCTGAAGCTGTGCATTCTCCTTGGTCATCATTCGGTAAGGAAGATCCTTGTATGATGTCACCCGGTCTGAAGCATACTGATGTGCGGCATCCATGAGCCCCTTTAAATTTCCAATCCCCGAAGAATAGTACTCTGAAAATCCTTGTTTTCTAAGCACACTTTCAATCTTCTCCTGAAAAACACTTTCTTCCAAAAGTCCAAAAGGTGTTTTATAAAGTACATCCTTCACTCGAAACTGCATTCCAGCCCTCTCCATAAGATAGGCAAGATCTTTCCCATCCTTGGTGCTGTCTTCCTTTTTTGTGCGTATATTCATCTGTTCAAAATCCATCGTTCTTCCTCATTTCATCCGATTCTTACCTTATTATAGCGAAATAGCTGCTCTCTGAGAACCTTTCGGCAAAAAATGAAAGAGGATGCACACTGTGCATCCTCAATAAATACCTAATTAAAATTTTATAGGAAGCTTGAAAGAACAAATCCGCCGATGATACCGCCAAGGATACCAGCAAGGATAGTAGTTGCGTTGATCTTCTTGCCAGCAAATACGTCTGCAAAGAAGAGTCCTGTAGCTGCAGCCCAAGCCATATCGATCCAAGCTGTACCTGACTGATATACCATTCCAAGACCATGGTTCAGTGCCCACATGGTTCCAACGATAAATGCAGCTGCCATCCAGCCACCGATTGGGCCAAAGGCTTCAACCAGTTTTCCCCACATCATGGCGATCAGGAATGGGAACATAAATCCGCCTACAATTGTTGTAATGATGTTACCGAAATCCATTATTTATACCTCCTATCCCTTACTTCGCTTTGTTGAATGCATTAATAGCCAAACCAGCTAATAAAGCACCGACTGTGAGAAGACCGATGGTTGGCAGGGAGCTCACGAGTCTGCCTAAGTCAAATGCGTTGTCTCCAGTACCGAATACGTCTCTCATGATACCAACCCAAGCAATACCCCAAGCCATATCAACAAATGCATGGTCTCCAGGATTGTCAATAAGTCCGATATAGTGGTTCAGGAACCACATTGGTCCGATGATTGCTACAGCTGCAAACCAGCCACCAAGATTTCCGTAAGCTCCTGCCCAGTCGCCCCAAATGCTCATAACGAACATACCAGCAATGGTAAAACCTACTGTGCTCTTTACAAATTTCATAGTATATCTCCTCTCATTTTGTGTTTTTTAGTTGCGATGAACTAAAATTTGCTTAATTTGGTCAATTGGACTTCCCCGAGGACAGCATCCACATCATCACTGACCATGGACTGCACGCCTGCCACAAATGCACCTTCAACGATGGGGGCATCTACCAGAATGCACTTTTCCTTGAGATCTTCATCCACAAGATCCAGCGCGATTTCCGAGCTCATGATTGAACTTCCGATATCTGTAAATATCAAAATACGATTGCATCCAGATAGTTCATTGATGGCATCCACAATCTTGTCCGCGCTGGTCCCAAGTCTTCCATCAGTGGTCCCACCACAGGAAATTATAGGCACTGCGTCCTTCGTCATTTCTACCACCAGGTCTTTAATTCCATCGGTGATTTTCTCACTATGGGATACTAGAATAAGACCGATCATACTCTTCATGCTCCTTCCTTATCTGCTGCTTCTACGGCATTCATCCGCCAAGCCTGTAATTCTATGGTTCTTTCTTCGAGTCATTATTCATTCTCACTATGCCGCAAGCGGCATAGTGAGAAGATTAATGTCAGATGTTACCTGTTTCCTATTTGTTTTCCCAATCCAGAGATCTGCCAACTGCTTTCTGCCATCCAGCATATAAAGCGTCACGGTCTTCTCCAGCCATCTTAGGATTGTATTCTCCATCAACAGCCCACTTGGTCTTAACTTCATCTTCGTTAGCCCAGAATCCAACAGCAAGACCTGCAAGATATGCAGCACCAAGAGCTGTAGTTTCAGCAATAACTGGACGAAGAACAGATCTGTCAAGAATGTCAGCCTGGAACTGCATCAGGAAGTTATTAACAGAAGCTCCACCGTCAACCTTCAGGTTCTGAAGCTCGATGCCAGCATCTTTTTCCATAGCAACCAGAACGTCCTTTGTCTGATAAGCAATAGCTTCCAGAGCTGCTCTGATGATATGATATCTGTTTGCTCCTCTTGTAAGTCCAAGGATTGCTCCTCTAGCATACTGATCCCAATGTGGTGCGCCAAGTCCAACGAACGCTGGAACTACATAAACGCCTGCATTGTCCTTCACCTTTGTAGCGAAGTATTCGGAGTCCTTTGAATCGTAGATAAGTTTCAGTTCGTCTCTGATCCACTGGATTACAGCACCACCAACGAAGATGGAACCTTCAAGAGCATACTGAACCTTGTCATGGGATGTAGCAGCGATGGTTGTAACCAGTCCGTTGTTGGACAGTTTCATTTCTTCACCGATGTTTACAAGCAGGAAGCATCCTGTTCCGTATGTGTTCTTTGCTTCACCAGGTAAGAAACAGGTCTGGCCATAAAGAGCAGCCTGCTGGTCTCCAGCGATACCGGAAATCGGAATCATAACTCCATTGATATTTGTTTCGCCATAAACTTCAGAAGACTTCTTAACTTCTGGAAGCATGGATGCTGGAATGTTCAGTTCAGCCAGAAGCTTCTCGTCCCACTTCAGTTCTTTGATATTATAAACCATAGTTCTGGATGCATTGGTGTAGTCTGTTGCATGAACTCTTCCTTCTGTAAGTTTCCAGAGCAGCCATGTGTCAACTGTTCCGAAAAGAAGATCTCCAGCTTCAGCCTTTTCACGAGCACCTTCCACGTTGTCAAGAATCCACTTGATCTTTGTTCCAGAGAAGTAAGCATCGATCTGAAGACCGGTGTTTTCTCTTACATAGTCAGCCATTCCTTCTTTTGCTCTCAGTTCGTCGCAGATGTTGGATGTTCTTCTACACTGCCACACGATGGCATTGTAAACAGGAATTCCTGTGTTCTTATCCCAAACCACAGTTGTTTCTCTCTGGTTTGTGATACCAATGGCAGCAACTTCGTCAGCTCTGATACCAGCCTGAGCCATTGCTTCATTGAGGACACCATACTGTGAGGACCAGATTTCCATTGGATTATGCTCTACCCAACCCTGCTTAGGATAAATCTGGGTAAATTCCTTCTGAGCAACGCCAACGATGTTCTGCTCTTTGTCGAAAATGATGGTTCTGGAACTGGTGGTTCCTTGGTCAAGTGCGATAACGTACTTTTTCATTTTGTACCCCCCTGGTATTTTTTTATTTTTGTATATATAAAAAGCTACAAACTTAATAAGCTTGTAGCTTTCTCTATAACTCTACTACAAATTTCCACAAACTCTTATTAGTTGTTGAAATTGCTGATGCTCCCGAATCGAGAGCTGTATATGTGTCATTCTGATCTTCGATGAGACCACCTGCAATGATGGGAATCTCCGTAAAATTAGAAATCTTTTTGATGACTTTGGGAATGACTCCGGGAAGAATTTCAAATGCATCTGCATAGGCATACTCCATATGTTTCTTTGCTTTTTCCATTGCCATGGAATCCAGCATGAAGAACCTTTGCACAGTTATGAGTCCCATCTCATTACCGGCTTTGATGACATTTGATTTGGTGGATATGATTCCATCTGCCTCTGTAAAGTCCCGAATGTACTTTGCAGAAATCTCTTTCGTATCCAGACCTTCAATGAGATCCATATGAACAAAGACAAGTTTCCCACAAAGTTTTGCTTTCTTGACAATATTCGGCAAGTTAATAATATCCCCAAAAAGGATGAAGATAATTTGAATTTCTGACTGACATGCATCTTCCAGGCCGTGGATGTCTTTAGCGGCCGCTATGACGGGATACTTTTTCAGTATCTGCTTCAACTCACTCCGCATAAGTTCCTCCAACCTCCTGAGACGTTCTAAGCTTGTAGAACTGCTCATGTAACCCTTTACGGTTATTTTAACACTAATCGCGAAAGAAGTCGAATAGATTTTCTATAATATCGTTAACATTTTATGAATAAATTAACACAACCCTAATTTTATTGGCAGTATGATATCACCAAAACAATTGAACGCCAATGAAGAACACCATATACTTCCGTATATGGTGCACCTCAAAAAAATATTCATTATTTACAGCTTTCTATCTCTCTGTTAGCAAGAATTGCTGCTGCTAACAGAAGATCTTCCGGTGTTGTGACCTTCAGGTTCTCATAGGATCCTTCATAAAGATAAACAGAACCATAAAACGCCTCATACACTGCAGTATCATCTGTTACCTGGCTGTCAATCTCCTGAATTCTTTTATGTCCTGACAGGATCTCCTTTGTGAAAAAACACTGGGGCGTCTGAATCAGCCTATATTTTTCACGTTCCAGAGTCCCTGTGGAAAACCCGTCCTCCCCCACAGACTTCACGGTATCTTTCAGCGCTACAGAACAGGCAGCAGCGCCATATTTTCCGGAATATTCTATCCCGTCTTCAATGATTTTCTTAGAAACCAGCGGTCTTACCCCGTCATGAATAAGAACTACAGATTCCGGATCCAGTTCGTAGGCTTTTTCCAGACCATTCCTGACAGAAGAGAACCTCTCTTCTCCCGCTTCGACGATATAAAGAGGTTTTCTTGGTGTATATCCCAGCTCCTTGAAATACTCGATGAAGTCCTTGCCAAGAACAAGCACCAGTGCCTCCAAAGAGTCCACTTCATCAAATGCCATCAGCGTTCTTATAAGAATCGGCACTCCTTGAACGGGAAGAAACTGCTTTGGTACCTCAGATCCCATACGGAGACCTTTGCCTCCAGATACAATCAGCCCTATGACCATCCTAGTCCACCTTGGGCTTTGCGAAAATCATTCGTCCCGCCGCTGTCTGAAGCACTGAAGTGACAATCACAAAAAGTGTATCTCCTACGTACCTCTTACCGTCTTCCACAACAATCATGGTCCCGTCATCCAGATAACCTATGCCCTGGTTCTGCTCTTTACCTACCTTTGAAATGAGAAGACTCATTTCCTCTCCGGGAAGAAGCATTGGTTTCACCGCATTGGCCAGCTCATTGATGTTCAGCACGGGCACTCTCTGGAACTCTGCCACTTTATTGAGATTATAATCATTGGTGACCACTTGGCCTTTAATCTCTGTAGCCAGTTTCAGGAGCTTTGAATCCACTTCCTGTATGTCCTTGTAGTCTTTCTCCCAGATTTCCACTTCAATATCCAGTTCATTCTGGATTTTATTCAGAATATCCAGGCCCCTCCGACCCCTGTTTCTTTTAAGAGAGTCAGAAGAATCCGCGATATGTCTCAGCTCCTCCAGCACATAAAACGGAATGATGAGCTTCCCTTCCACAAATCCAGTCTTACAGATATCGTAGATTCTGCCGTCAATGATGACAGAAGTATCCAAGACTTTTGGTGTGCCCACCATGACCTGTTTTTCTGTCTTCTCTTTAGGTGTATGCCCTTTCACTCTCAGACCACTGAAGAAATTCAGTATTTCCTCTTTTTTCTTAAGGGCAATATTGGCACCAAGCATGGCTGCAGCAATATTGAGAAGCACAGTCACAAGTCCTCCGAACCCCGGCCAGGCGTTGGCGATGGGCATGGTCAGGAAAAAGGTGATCACAAGAAAAATAATGGCACCTACCGCCCCAAAAAGAATCTCTGTGACTGACATCCCGGAGAGGTTTTTTTCAATGATCTTGTTAGTCTTTATCAGCAGTTTGTAAATGGAAGATGATAATAAGAAAAAAATAAGTGCGAATAAAAGTATGGTTACTGCAAAAAGACCAATGGTGAAAGGAAGACCTTTCGTAAAGCTCAAATCATCCAGATAAGGGATGAGTAGAATTCCTGTTGCTGTGGCATATCCCAGTACAGCACCCACTAAAGTGACAATTCCTCTTACTAAATTTCGTATCACATCTGCACCTCCTTCAAAATAATACGTTCCAAATTGATATTCCCACTGGAACAAATGGGTAGTTTCATTATAAACATATTTTCTTAACTTTTACACAAAAAAGCAAACTTAGAATATTTTATTCACAGCTTCTTTTAAAGTTTCCACAGGAATGAGATGAATGTTCTTGATTTTGATCTTTTCCATGTTCCTGGATGGAATCATGAAATACTCAAATCCCATTTTCACCCCTTCGCCAATGAGTCTTTCCACATGATTCACAGGACGTATTTCTCCTGTGAGTCCAATCTCTCCTATGGCCATGAGCCTGTCGTATTTGATGTCCCTTCCTTTTGCGCTGGAAACCAAGGACAGAGCAAGCCCCAAATCCTGAGACGTTCCCTCCACACTGAGTCCTCCTACCACATTGACATAAACATCGCTGGCATAAAATGGAATCTTCAGCTTTTTCTCGAGAACCGCAAGAATCATGTTCAGTCTTGGAAGTTCAATCCCAAGGGCTGATCTTCTTGGCATCACCGCTTTGGTTTCCGCCACAAGAGACTGCACCTGGACAAGCAGTGGCCTTGTGCCTTCCATGATTCCGATGACCATGGACCCTTCTTTAGCTCCACGATGATCCTCCAAGAAAATACGTGAAGGATCATAAACCTCCACAAGTCCTTCCGCTGCCATCTCAAAGACCCCAATCTCTGATGTGGTGCCGAAACGGTTCTTCATGGTTCGAAGCACTCTAATTTCTTCCGTTCTTTCGCCTTCAAAATAAAGGACTGAGTCCACCATATGTTCCAGAACTCTCGGTCCTGCCAGTTCTCCCTGTTTCGTCACATGAGCTACAATGAACAGGGGAATACCCATGAGTTTTCCGATTCTCATAAGAGAATTGGCACACTCACGCACCTGAGAGACAGATCCTGGCGCTGACGTCACCTTCTCTGTATATACAGTCTGAATGGAGTCGATGATCACGAAGGCTGGTTTCAGGTCTCTGATGTGTCCTTCGATGACTTCCATGGATGTCTCAGAAACGATAAAAAGCTTCTCTGCAGTGGCTGAAAGCCTGTCTCCCCGAATCTTGATCTGCTCCTCGGATTCCTCTCCAGATACGTAGAGCACGGTGCCATAGCGCTTCGCGATTTCATGAGCGCACTGAAGAAGAAGTGTTGATTTTCCAATGCCTGGATCTCCAGAGATCAGCGTCAGAGAACCTTTCACAAGCCCTCCTCCCAGAACCCGATTCAGCTCTGAAATACCGGTATCAAAGCGTTCCTTGTCCCCGGACAGGATTTCAGTGATGGGTTTTGGAGCGCTCTGACTGGAAATCCCCTCCACTCTCGTCTGCTTAGGAAGCATAGCCTCCTCTTGGAATGTATTCCACTCAAGGCAGTCGGGACATTTCCCCAGCCATTTTGCGGATACGGAGCCACAGCTCTGGCATACATACTGGGTTTTTGATTTTGTCTTTGCCATATTTTTTCCTCACACTTAAAAAATAACCCATAATCAGCTGATCTAGTATCTATACTGATTATGGGTTCATTCTATCTTATGAAACTTAATACTTCATGAAACTCCCATGAAAACTATGAAAAAGATTCTGGAGAATGAGTTACTGGTTGTCCGATTCTTCATTCTTTTGTGCTTCTTCTTCCATCTCACGGTTGATTCCGGTTCTTTTTTCCACTCGGACTTCCCGTGCTCCTGTTTTCTTAAAGACGAGCTTTCCGTCCTCCACATTCACGAGCACTTCGTCACCCTTCTGGATGAGGCCCTTCAGCATTTCTTCTGAAAGAGTATCTTCCAGCTCTTTTGTGATGGCTCTTCTCAGAGGCCTTGCACCATAGGCTGTATCAAATCCGCTCTTTGTCATGAACGCAGTGGTCTCATCAGAGAAAGAAAGATAGATCTCCCTCTCTGCAATTCTTCTGCTCACTTCATCCAGCATCAGCCTGGTGATCTTGTCTAAGTCTTCACTGGAGAGGCTGTGGAAGACAATGGTGTCATCGATTCTATTGAGAAACTCCGGCCGGAAAGAACGTTTCAGCTCTTCCATGATATTTTCTTTCATGCGGTCATACTCTTCTGAACTGGCATCCTGAGCGATGCTGAATCCTACCGTCTTCTGCTTCTTGATGGTGGATGCTCCCACATTGGATGTCATGATGATGATGGTGTTTTTAAAGTTTACGGTCTTTCCTTTTCCATCGGTGAGTCTTCCATCTTCCAGAATCTGCAGCAGCACATTGAACACATCCGGATGGGCTTTTTCGATTTCATCAAAGAGCACCACGGAATAAGGATTTCTTCTTACAGCTTCTGTCAGCTGGCCTCCCTCGTCGTAGCCCACATATCCCGGAGGAGATCCGATGAGTCTCGACACTGTATGTTTTTCCATGTACTCTGACATATCTACGCGGATCATGGATTTCTCGGAACCGAACATGGCAACCGCCAGAGCTTTCGAAAGCTCTGTCTTACCCACACCGGTTGGCCCCAGGAATATAAAGGAACCAATGGGTCTGTTGGGATCTTTCAGCCCCACTCTTGCACGCCTAACCGCTCTTGAGATGGAACTTACCGCCTCTTCCTGCCCAATGACACGCTCATGGAGGATCTTCTCCAGATTGAGCAGCTTGTCTGATTCACTTTCTGTTAGCTTCTTCACTGGCACCTTAGTCCATCTGGATACCACCTGCGCGATATCCTCTTCTCCCACCACAAGGTCGGCACTGCCGATGGCTCCTGTCTTCCACTTGTTCTTGGTATCCTCCAGGGTTTTTCTCACTTCATTTTCTTTATCTCTCAGTTTTGCCGCTTTCTCGTAGTCCTGCAGAGAAACCGCTTCTTCCTTCTCTTTCTTAATGTTTTTCAGCTCTTCCTCAATCTTCTTGATATCAGGTGGTGCTGTGAGGTTCTGGATCCTCACTTTCGCTGCAGCCTCATCCATAAGGTCGATGGCTTTATCCGGCAGGAATCTGTCGGTGATATAGCGGTCCGAAAGCTCCACAGCAGCATCCAGCGCTTCATCGGTGATCTTGATTCTGTGATGCGCTTCATACTTATCCCGAAGGCCTTTCAGAATCAGCTTTGCCTCTTCTTTTGTAGGCTCTCCCACATGAACCGGCTGGAATCTTCTTTCCAGTGCACTGTCTTTTTCAAAATGTTTTCTATACTCATCGATGGTAGTAGCGCCAATGGCTTGGATTTCTCCTCTCGCAAGAGCAGGCTTCAGAATATTCGCCGCATCGATGGCTCCCTCTGCACCCCCTGCACCAATGATGGTATGGATCTCATCTATGAAGAGAATCACATTTTTCGCACTCTTGATTTCATTCAGTACATTTTTTAGTCTTTCTTCAAACTCTCCACGGTATTTTGCACCAGCAAGCATCTGAGAAATATCAAGAGAAACCACTCTCTTGTCCTTCAGAAGCTCCGGAATATTCCCTTTCACAATCCTCTGGGCAAGACCTTCTGCAATGGCAGTCTTACCAACCCCAGGGTCTCCAATGAGCACAGGATTGTTTTTGGTTCTTCTGGAAAGTATTTCAAGAATTCTCTCTGTTTCATCTCCTCTTCCAATGACAGGATCCAGCTTTCCATCCCGCGCCATTTCCGTCAGATCCTTGCCGAACTGATCCAGCGCTTTGGTCTCCACCCGGTCCTGGCCTCTTGTCTCAGGTTCCTGACTCTGGTTTTGGTTGCTGAAGCTTTTGATGATCTCATTCTTCAGTTTTGTGATGTCTATGCCCTGACTCTCAATCATGGAATAGGCAACTCCCTCTTCTTCAGAGAGAATAGCCAGAAGCATATGCTCCGGACTGATGTAATTTTGGCCCAGGTTTCTCGCTTCTTTAAAGCTGTTGTCCAAAAGACGCTTGGTTCTTGGTGTCAGAGCAAACTGACCTGAACCCGAAAACATCCCATTTCCTGTACCTAAGGTTTCTTCAATCATTGACTGGATGACTTCCTTTGTGAGACCTGCTTCATGCAGAAGATTGCTTCCTGCGCCTTCGACGCTGGCAATCCCAAATAAAATATGTTCTGTTCCAATATACCCATGCTGCAGTCGCTGTGATTCTTTTTGCGCATGCATCAGGGTTGCTTTTGCCCGTTCTGTAAACCGTTCAAACATTCTAAACGCATCCTCCTCTAACTCTAAAATATACTACGAATGATCTTCGCTCTGTTGATGTCACGTTCTTTATCATTGAGCTCGATTCCATAAGCTCTCTTCATCATACCCGGCTGAGTATTGATGATGAGTGAATCTATAAGCTCCATATCCACATCCTTCAGCACTTCCGTCTCTACGCCCATACGGACGAGGGACAGGTGGTACAGCGCTTCCTTGGATGTCATGAGTCTTGCATTCATAAGTGTCCCCAGACTCCTGTAAATCTTATCTTCCATTTCTAAAGAAAATTCATTTAAAAGCTTTCTTTGATGGTCCTGCTCCTCATCCAGGAGCTTGTCGATGGTGTCCCTCAGGTTGTAGAGAATATCTTCCTCTTTCATCCCTAAAGTCACCTCATTGGAAATCTGGTAAATATTCCCTTCCGCCTGGGAGCCTTCTCCATAAATGCCCCGGATGGTCATCCCCATCTGAGCCAGAGCCTGAGAAACATAACCAATGCGGTCTGTCAGGGTGAACCCCGGCAGATGGAGCATCACAGATGCCCGCATGGCGGTGCCAAGATTTGTGGGACAGGCTGTGATATAACCCAGATTGTAATCAAAGGCAAAATTCAGTTTCTCGCTGAGAAGATCATCAATCTTTGATGCCTTTTCATACAAAGCGGACAGATTCAGATCTCTGCCCATGACCTGGAGTCTGATATGGTCCTCCTCATTGATCATGAGGCTGACGTCCTCCTCTTTATCTATAATGTAAGCAGAAATATCGCTGTTGTTGATGAGCTTCGCGCTGACCAGATGTTTTTCAAAAGCCACCAGTAGTTCTGTTCTTCCAAGTTCCCACATACGATGGGTGTCATAACTTTCTTCCATGGCTTTGCTCACATAAAAAGCCTCTTCCACTGCTTTTACCAGCATCCTTGCCCGTTCACTCTCCAGTCTGTGAGGGAACGGTACCAGCTTCAGATTTCTAGCCAGGCGCACTCTGCTTCGTAAAACAAGGGATTCTTTAGGTAGCATTTTCCTCACCTGCCTCAAATATCTTTTTCAGTTCCTGAATTTCATCGCGAACCTTTGCTGCCTCTTCAAAATTTTCTTCCTGTATGAGTTCCTTCAGACGAAGCTTCAGCTCATCCACTTTTCTTCTGCTGACCACTTCTTGGGAAGCATTCTTTGGAATCTTCCCTGTGTGCACAAGTCCTCCCTGAACTCTTTTGATGGTGGGGATCAATGATTTTGAAAAATGTTCGTAACAGTAGCTGCATCCTAAAAGCCCACTTCTCTGGAAATCCTGAAAAGTGATATGACATTTCGGACATCGGTCCATTTCCATCTTACTGCTCTCCACCATGTCAAATAGAGACCCAAAAAAACTATCCATCGACATGATCCCACCTCCGTTTCATTGTAATATTACTAGTTCGTACAATTAAATTATATCAAATTTAATTCATAAAGGAAAGTACTGAACCTAAGCTTCCTTATTTCTTCCTCATCATTATTTCATATAGTTATGAACAAATCTTGAAAGCTTACATCCACTGTAGCGAAATTTCCTTAAAAAAACACAAAAGGCAACACACCTAACACATAGGGCGTTACCTTCAGTCTTTACCGTTCTTTCTTTCTGATTCTCTCTTTTGGAATCTTGGCATTGGCAGTCAGTTCCACATACTCTTCCTCATCCGGTTCTGAGACCACTTCTTCCTTTGGATTCTCATACTCTCCCTTCAGAAGGGTCACCTCTTTGATTGGGAAGCTCTCAATGATTTCCTCATCCTGCAGGTTGATTCTGACATTTACAGATTCTTTCACCACATTGTTTCCGATGACATCCCCTTTTCCCTTTGGCGTCTTCACATAAGAGCCAACCTTTGGAAGGCGCTGACGGATTTCCTCGTAGGCTTCCTGCTCATAGCTCAGACAGCACATGAGTCTGCCGCAGATCCCGGAGATCTTCGTTGGGTTCAGAGACAGATTCTGCTCTTTCGCCATCTTGATGGATACAGAGTTGAAGTCTCCCAGCCAAGTGGAGCAGCAGAGGCTTCTTCCACACATGCCGATGCCACCAAGCATCTTTGCCTCATCTCTTACACCAATCTGACGCAGCTCTATTCTTGTTCTGAAAATGGTGGCCAGATCTTTTACCAGCTCTCTGAAATCTATTCTGCCGTCTGCAGTGAAGTAAAAAATAATTTTTGAACCATCAAATGTATATTCCACGTCCACAAGCTTCATCTGCAGCTTATGGTCCACGATTTTCTTCTCACATACCGAAAAAGCTTCCTTTTCCTTTTCCCGATTGCCCAAATGCTTTCTGATATCCTCTTCAGTGGCCACGCGGATGACAGGTTTCAAAGGCGAGAAAATCTCTTTCTCACTGATTTCTCTGATGCCAACAACACACTGACCAAACTCAATACCTCTGGCTGTCTCTACAATTACTGCAGCGTCTTTTTCTACGGTATACTGAAGCGGGTCAAAATAATAAATCTTCCCGGCTTTCTTGAACCGCACCCCTATTACTTTTATCATTTACTGTTTAAACCTCCGCTAATCTCAAAAGCAAACTGCTTAAGACGGTTTCTTTGTTGATGTTGACACCCAATCCAATGTATTTTCTCAGTTCATAGAATACCTCAAGATACTTTTCCAAGGTCCTGAAGGTCAGATCCGTGGAGAGAGATTCCACTTCCCCTTTGAGCGAGTCCAGAAGGAACACTTCTTCATCCAGGGATTTCTTCTTGAGAATTGCGTTTACTGCATAGATGAAATCATCAAAGACTTGAATCAGATCCATTTCTGTGAAGATCTCCAGCGCTGCGAGCACTTCATGATAACTGGGTGTCCGCATCTTTTTTCGGTCTGAAAGCTTTCTCAAAAGAAGAAAACTTTGACTGAGACCTTCATCTCTTAATCCAGCCAGAACAATTTCTTCGGCTTTTCCAGGGATCCCCCGGGCACAGGAGATGACTTTCTTTTTCTCTTCTGCTGTGAGCGTGAGACTTCTTTGTGGCTCAACCTTTCCCTTCTTCCCTGACAGAGACAGTTTCAGACTTTCTTCCTCAAATCGTTTCTTCTCCTTTTCATTGAAGGAGGGAATATATTCCGTAAGAAATGCGTCCATCTCCCCATCATCCATGGGAAGCAGCTTATGCAGATGGCATCTGGATCTTATGGTTTCTGCCATGAACATCTCATTTTCTGCCAGAAGAAAGAAAAAGACACCGGGCATTGGTTCCTCAATGGTCTTCAGAAGAGCATTCTGGGCTTCCTGCCCAATTCTGTCCGCTTCATAAAAGATAATGACTTTCTTGTATCCTTCGTAGGGTTTCAGAGACGCTTCCAGAACAACCTCCCGCACCTGATTCACGGTGATGATGGATTTCTCCGGACGCACCCTGACAATGTCCACTGAATCCCTGTTGCCAAAACCCAGGATCTCTCTGGCTACCGTTTCTGCCAAAAGGGATTTCCCGATTCCGTCAGGGCCAGCCAAAATATGAGCATGAGAAAGGGTATCGTTTTTAATGGCTTTTAGAAACCTCTCTCTAAGTTTAAAAAATCCAATCAAAACCAATACCCTCCGCTTCTTTAAATCTTGATGAAATTATCCACATCGAGCACAAAAATCGTTGCTCCGCCTACTTCGATATCCACTGGATATGGCACATAGACACCTGTCGTGGTGGATAGAGGTGATGGATTGGTAACCACCTGATGTCTTGTCTTACAGGTTTCTTCGATGATTCCGAGCACCGCATCCACCTTGTCCGCTTCTATACCGATCATGAGTGTGGTGTTTCCGGACTTCAGAAAACCGCCTGTGGTCGCAAGCTTTGTTACTCTGTATCCTTTTTCATTTAAGAGGTCAATGACATCGATGGCATCTTCATCATTGACAATGGCAATAATCAGTTTCATATTGAACACCTCCAATTGTTACATTTCATTATACTATAAATACATTGAAAATGAAACGCAGGCTAGAGTTTGTCCACTGCTGCAAGATAAATATCCCTGAAAATATCTTCCTTACTGCGCAGAAGGTTCCCCTCCACACAGCTGATCTTTGTCCAGCCGTACTTGTCTGCCACATAATGGGCATTCAGGTAGCTTGTCTCCAGATGCCTTATATCTGCTTCATGGATGTCTTTTTGACTTTCCCCGGTGATCTTGTTCTTTCTTTCCTTTGTCATCTCCATGGTCACTTCAGGCGGCACATCCAGAAAGAACACCAAATCTGGAACCGGAATCTTATACATCTCAAATTCCAGCTGGTAAAGCCAGGATAAAAATGCATCTCTCTCTTCTATATCATCAATCTTAGATGCCTGATGAACCATATTGGCTGTGGTGTACCGGTCAGCAATGACAATCCCTCCGGACTCATAAAAGCTTTTCCACTTGGTCGTAAAAGATGCATAACGGTCTGCAGCAAAAAAACTGGACGCCACATACGCTGAAACATCCTCCGGATTCTTTCCAAAGTCTCCTCGAAGATACATCTTTACCAAGGATGAACTTTCAGACTGATAATCCGGAAAATCCACTTTCATCACTTTGAGCCCTTTATTCAGGAGGGTTCTGTACAGCTTCTCGGACTGGGTCTGCTTCCCTGAGCCGTCCACACCCTCAATGACAATCAGTTTACCTTTCATTCTCTCTTCCTTCTTCTTTCATTTATTGATTCACGTATTTATTATAACGGTATCCGCAAAAAGAAGCCATGAAAAAAGACATCATATCGCTATGATGTCTGACGTCCCGATTTTATTTTATTCAGCATGGATGGGCTTGGACTGAAGTAGAAGGACTTGGATCCGCCCTCTGCCTGATACTCGCAAAGACAGCCCTTCCGCACAACATTCTTGCAGTAATTTTTTCGGATCAGCCCCATAAGATTGGTTTTGTGGCTTTTCACATGGAGATTCTTGATTTCATGAAGCTTCACCTTAGCCACCAGTTCATTCTTCTCACCGGTCATTCGGTGAATGATCAGTTCATCTCCAATGATGCTGTATCTGTAGGTTTCCCTGCCTTTTAATATCACGGCATAGCCAGCCAAAAGAAACACCAGGGTCAGAAAAAGATCCAGTATGGTAGAGACCTCAGGGTCCCATCCCATTTCACTCACATAATAAGAAACAGATAGAAGTGACAGCCCGAATACCATGAGAAGGATCAGCAGCGGCGCAATATTTCTTTCTACCTTTTCGTTGTATATACAACCCATAACTTTATAATTCCTCCAGGCGCTCATATTCTTAACTTAGCCTTAAGCGCTCAATCACATTAGTTATTATACAGGGTTCTAGAATAAATGCGACCATATTGGGAACCTGAAATCCCTGACATATCACGTTATTAGGTGACCAGATCGTTTCTTCAGGAACTACCCTCATGAATCTTCATTTTTCTCTCGTTTTCTCTTCTTTTTACCCTTATGCATAGAATTATTCATCGCGATCATGAATGGAATGATCTCCTTTTCAAAAGGAATCGGTTACACCTTTGAGCCACCCTGACTTATATTTTTACAGAGTTTATCGCTTCTGTCATTCTATTGAGAGCTTCCTTCAGCACAGGCTTAGGACAGGCAATATTGATTCTCTCGTAGCCTTCCCCTTCTTCTCCGAAAAAGTATCCTTCATCGAGAAACACCAGAGCTTCCTTATGAAGAAGCTTCTCCAGCTGATCTTTGGAAAGTCCAAGGGATCTGAGATCCAGCCACTGAAGATAGGTTCCCTCTAGATCATATACTTTAATCTGCGGATGATGCTTTGCCATATGCTCTTTTACCAGAAGATGGTTTTCATAAATCACCTCTATGAGCTCCTCCAGCCAGTCCTCTGATTCATCGTAAGCAGCTCTGCAGGCCACATAACCAAGAGCATTGAGATTCATCACAGCGGTCTTGGACATTTCTTCAAGAAATCTCTTCTTATACTCCCTGTTGCAGATGATCACATTAGACGTATGCATACCGGCAAGATTAAAAGTTTTGCTGGGTGCAGTCAAGGTAATGGTATTCTCTCTGGTCCAGTCATTCAATGAGGCAAAGACCGTGTGCTCATGCCCAGGCATCACAAGATCAAAATGAATCTCATCAGACACCACAAGAAGATTGTTCTCTTCGCAAATTTCCGCCACTTTTTCCAGTTCTTCTTTTTCCCAGACTCTTCCCACGGGATTATGAGGACTGCAGAAAAGCAGCATGGTGTTTCTGGGGTCCCTTGCCTTCTCTCTCAAATCGTCATAGTCAATCCTATATCGGCCTTCCACATCCTTCAGTGAGCTCTTCACAAGGGTTCTCCCATTTTTCTCCACTGCACTGTAGAAGGGATAGTAGACCGGAGACAATACGATGACTCCCTCTTCAGGCTTCGTAAAAGCTGAGACTGCCATGTAAAACGCTCCCACGACACCTGGGGTCCCTACAATGGACTTTTCTCTGATTTCCCAATTGTGGCGGCGCTTCATCCAGGACACCACTGAAGTATTGTATTCCTTTGTAGGACCTGTATAACCAAGAACATGCTCCTCCACATAGGTCTTCAAAGCCTCCACAATGGCTGGAGGCGTCTTGAACTCCATATCCGCCACCGAAAGGGGAATTATTTTCTTTTCTCTTGCCATTTTATTCCATTTGATCATCTGATCATATTTGAAGGAACCTGTATCAAAACGGTTGACCAACGTTTCAAAATCATAACGACGCGTCAAAACAAACACTCCTTTTAACAATAACTTTTTTTGATTATACCACAGAACCATAGAAGCATTCCTTAAGCGCAAAAGAAGTCCTCCGCTAAGAAGACTTCCTGCATTTATTGATTTTATGAATTCTTTTGTCCTCATACATATATCCATCTGCTTTTTTCAGCACTTCAAACAGATCCTCTTCCGGGTCATGGGATATGAAGTAGCCCATGGCTATGGTGACAGGATAAGCCTCTTTGCTGTACTCTTCCAAAAGTTCTTCCAGTCTCAGCTTCATCTGCTTCAGGATTTCCTCCTCAATCAGAGGAAGGACCACCATGAACTCATCTCCACCCATTCTAAAGATCAAAGAGTCTGCAGGAAACACATGCCTGAATATATCCGATACCTTCACAAGAAGGCGATCCCCTTCATCATGTCCATAGGTGTCGTTCACCAGTTTCAGATCATTCACATCCATGGTGATGATCCCCAGTGGATGGTTCTTCTCTGCTTTCACCTCATCTCTCACTTTCTCCAGATAATGTCTGTTGAAGAGCTTTGTCAGCTGGTCCCGATAACTGAGAAACTCAATCTCTTGCTGTTTCTTGATAAAAATAGAAATATCTCTCGCAACCCCTGCTATTCCGGTGATTTCTCCATTTTCCAGTATAGGGGAGGCATTGGTTTCAAACACGCAGTATGTGCCATCTGCTCTTTTAAAGCGATAATCCGACAGTGATTCATGGTCTCTGCTGTATTTCACTTTATCCAAAAACTCAAGAAGGAGCTTTTTATCCTCAGGATGAATATACGATTCTACAGAAGTGCCAATGGACTCTTCTAGAGAATACCCCAGCAGTCCTTCCCAAGCATTGGACAAAAAGGTAAGATTGCCTTTTAAGTCCATTTTATAGATGATATCTTTGGTGTTCTCCATAATCTGGCTCAATAGTCTTTCACGGGCTTCCAGTTTCAGCTGAAGAAGCTTCGATTCTGTGATATCCATATGAACACCCATGGCAATGAGTGGCGAGCCCTCTGTGTCATACTCCACAATCTTTCCGCTGTCCAGAAGATAAACCCAGTGACCCTTTTTATGCTTCATGCGGATTTCCAGATGATATCTGGAAACTTCTCCCCTGTGAAGTCGCTGAAACTCTTCTTTGGATCTCTCCACATCCTCAGGATGAGCAAGACTGTTCCAGGTAAGGATACTGATTGGATGAAGCTCTTCGAGAGTATATCCTACCATGTCTGCCCAGCGCTCATTGATGCTCAGCTCCCCGGTCTGAAGGTTCAGAATCCAGGTAGCTGCATGAATGGCATTCACCAGAATATTCGTATCAAAATCCAATGTACTATTTACCATGACCCCTTTTCACCACCTGAAACACTATAAAAATATTATATCTTTTCTTATTAGCAAATACAAAATAAACACGATAGTCAGTTTATTGTATACATTTGTAAGCCCAGAAAGGAAATCCGCATAAAAAAAAGAATGAAAAAGCAAGATTTTTTCCTGCTCTTTCATCTCAACTACTATTTCAGAAGACTTCTGACCGGTCTTCCTTCTATATAACCTCTAAAACCCTGTGGTTCCAATTGAAACCTTGGTCCATCTTCATCAGCATAAGTAAATCCGTAAAGCTTCGGATCATAATCATTCATAACTTTCCAAAGATCCTCAATGGCTTCCCCGAACTTTTCATCCTCATAGGGTTCTCCTTGGAAAATCATCATTTTACACGGAGGAAGAGTTATGACATCAAATCCCTCAGGGACTTCCCCTTGATAGTCCATAGGAACTTCTACCCCCTGCACATACTGGGAAGTTCCTTCTGCGATGAGGTGTTTTGGAAGCCAGAATCCTGCTGGCTCAAAAAGCGCTTCGGAGATGGATGACAGTATACCCCACACATCACATCCTACCTCTTCACAATACTCAAAATAGTGAGTTGCCTTGATGCCTCTTAGCAGTATCAGCTTTCTTTCAGGTCTTTCCACCACTTGCACAAACACAGTACTGGCTTTTCTTTCTTTCTCCATTTTTAGGTCTCCTTTCTGAATCATCAGGTAGTAGTCACGGATCCTGGTGGGCATAAAGAGCTTTACCGGTTTTTTCTCTTTACTGTACCTTTTGGGGGAGATTCCAAACTCCTTCGAAAAAGCTCTGGTGAATCCCTCATGGGTATCAAACACAAAATCAAATGCCACATCCACTACCTTTTCACCACCATCTCGTAATACCATGGCAGCCTTGCTGAGTCTTAGGGCTCTTACGTATTCAAATGGTGTCTTTCCTAAAAGCTCCTTGAATATCTTCGCAGCATGCCAAGGTGAATATCCAGCCGCATCTGCCAGATTCTTCAGTGTGATTGGCTCGTGCAGGTGAGTTTCCACATAATCCTGCATTTTCTGTACCGCATTGATCTTATCCCATCGTTCCATGACTTCCTCCTTGCTAAAAGGATATCCTAATTTACACTTATATTCTTGACCTGGATTGCTATGATTTTTTCTGTTACATCCGCTTTGATATCAAACGGAATATTATGTAATACATCAGAAGCATTACTCCAGCAAATATTGCAGCTCCAAAAGAAAGATAGAACTTTCCTTGAATTTCACCAATCACCATAACTCCGAAAACAAGAATTAGTGTTCCTAAGAAACTATACTGAGAAGCAACACCTTGAATCATACTGTTTCTCTCATCCTTAGATAGAATCTTTTCCAATGTTTTCAACTTGGGGTTTTTTCTAAAAATCACTATGGTGGATATTACGTGACCTATGGCCGCTCCAGCTGCTTTTGCAAAAAATGTTCCCACATTACTGTCTCCTCCATTGATCACATACACACTACTCCCAACAAAAAAACCAAGCACTGTCCAAAATGTAATTAATAAATACTTGTTACGTAGTTTCCTTTCCATTCTCTTCCTCCTCATAAATAAAGATCTCTTCAATACTACAGCTGAACACCTTCGCGATTCTGAAAGCCAATAAGATAGACGGATTGTACTTTCCATTTTCCAGTGAACTGATGGTCTGTCTGGAGACCTCCAGAAGTTCTGCCAGTTCTTCCTGCCGTAATCCCCGCTTTTTTCTCAGTTCTTCAAGACGGTTTTTCATATTTTTCTCCTTTGTAAAGCTTCCTTTACATAAACAGTACTATTAATTCTTTATTGTGTCAAGTTTCCTTTACAAAACAATTTCATATTTAAAGCACAAAAAACTCCTGGATGATTTTCTCATTCAGGAGTTTTTTAATGGAGGCGCCACCCGGATTTGAACCGGGGGTGAAAGTTTTGCAGACTTCTGCCTTACCACTTGGCTATGGCGCCATGGTGGCTTCACTCGGAATCGAACCAAGGACACGTAGATTTTCAGTCTACTGCTCTACCAACTGAGCTATGAAGCCAAAACGCGGAACACAGTACTATTATATACCATATTCTTTGAAAACTACATACAGAGACTGTAAAGAATTAGAGTTTTTTCTTTTTTTTGATTAAGCCCTCGATCTATTAGTATGAGTAAGCTGAATACATTACTGCACTTACACCTCTCACCTATCAACCTTGTGTTCTTCAAGGGATCTTACTGACTTACGTCATGGGAAATCTTATCTTAGGGTAGGCTTCACGCTTAGATGCTTTCAGCGTTTATCCTGTCCCAACTTAGCTACCCAGCTATGCTCCTGGCGGAACAACTGGTGCACCAGAGGTTGGTCCATCCCGGTCCTCTCGTACTAAGGACAGCTCCCTTCAAATTTCCTACGCCCGCGACGGATAGGGACCG
>NZ_DOPX01000001.1 GCF_003514505.1 Proteiniclasticum sp. | reverse complement strand
GAAGTTAGTTTTAAAATTAAGGCACCGATTAAATACTCCTGGAAATCACATGCTTTTGTTGACCTCCTCCTCTTTCATACTGTATAATAGAACGCGATTGTGTAAATACAGGAGAAACGCTGTAGAAAAGAACCCTATCAGAGAGTTTGTCATGTGGGGTTATAATCTAGATTTAATTCATCATCGAAACATTTTACTGTTTAAAGTGTTTCGATGATGAACTGCGTTTAGGCTTAGTTTCAATTGCCATTATTAAAGAAATGTCACTGTTTAAAATCATAGGAAGGAGACCACAAAAAGATAGCAACAAAACAAAAGTGAAGCTGATCCTAGTACTTTTAGGATCTCATGGGGAAGAGAAAAAGAAATATAAAAAAACAGTATACAGGAAGAATGTTGGAGGAAGTAATGAAAAGTTTTAAAGAAATCATGGAATACATTGAACACGCTGGAGTGAGTAAAACAGAAAGAAATATTAAGGCGCTGGTCATTCAAGGGATTCTTGCAGGAATGTTCATCGCGATTGGTGCAATCGCTTATTTCAGATTGGTAGCTTATACGGAAGATCCAGGTGTGGGAAAGTTCTTGGGAGCGCTGATTTTCCCAACAGGTATCATCGCAATACTTCTTTTGGGAAGCGAACTCTTTACCAGTGATTGTTTGGCGATTCTCAGTGTGTATAAAAAATCTGTAAAAATGGGCAGACTTATGAAGATGCTCACTACAGTACTCGCAGCAAATCTTGTTGGCGCAGTGATCATCACACTGCTCAGCACGGGAGCAGGAATCTTCAGTGAACATATGATTGAAGTAATCTCCAATAGTGCCATAGCAAAAACAACAATGCCCGTTGGACAAATGTTCATCAGTGCAGTTTTGTGTAATATTATTGTCTGCAGTGGGGTGATGATGGCTTACAGTGCGAAGACAGTAGCAGGGAAAATCCTCGCGGTGTGGTTCCCGATTGCTGTTTTTGTTCTCAGCGGCACAGAACATATTGTTGCCAACATGTTCTATCTGGTCATGGCATTTGTCAATGGAGCAAATATTACCGTAGCAGGCATTCTAATTAGTTTTGTGGTGGTTGCAATTGGAAATTTCGTTGGTGGCGCAGTGATTATTACTGGTGCAAATTACTACATTGACAAAGATCTGGCTGCATAGACCTGTCTCTAACAGCCGGCGATTACGTTGATTTTTCATAAAAAGTGTATATACTAAGAATCACTACAGATGAAAGGAATGAGGATTGTGGCAGATATCAAGTATGAGATCAAAGAAACCTTAGGCATACTTTCAGAAAACAACAGGGGCTGGTCAAAGGAAGTGAACCTCATCAGCTGGAATGACAGAGAGCCAAAGTATGACATCAGAGACTGGTCACCTGAACATGAGAAAATGGGAAAAGGTGTAACATTGAGCGTAGAAGAGATGAAGAAACTTCGTGATCTCTTGAATGATTTAGACCTTTAACATTGCATTAAAGCTACTGAAAAAGCAAGGCACTCTAATCTAAAGTTAGAATACCTAGCTTTTTAAATTTAGGATCTTATGGAAAATCAAGTCGTCCACGAATTCACCGGTGGCACGATCTTTATGATGCATGAGCACGGTTCCAGCGTGTGTAAAATCCATCTTCTGGATGGCTTTGATGGATGAGATGTTATTGCTGTAGACATAGATTCTGGCGATGGTGATGCCTTCATGCTCCATCTCATTCAAAGCATAGTCTGTGAGTATTGAAACAAGGCCCCTTCCTCTAGCGCTTCGGGCAGTAGCTGCGGACAGGAAGACCGCATGCTTTTTTTCTTCCGTCATCTCACGCTTTCCTTTTATGAGGCAGAGCACAGTATGAGGATCTTCTTCTGAAACGGCCACATAAGTGAGCTCTGAGGGATTGTCCACATAGGATGTAACCTCTTCAATACTGGATATTTCGGCAAAGGACATGTCAATCTTCTCTTCTCTGATGTCCTGGAACATGCGCCACACACTCTCCACGTCTTCCATGCTCATTCGTCTGAAAATATTACTCATAAAGCCACCTCTTTCTTTCTCTTTTCAATTATAAGATAATAGAACATAACTAGTAAACATTCATTTGTCATACAATGGCAAAGAAAAAAGTGTTGAACTCAAACCGCTATAGAGTTATGAAGTCTTTTGTCATGATTTGTGATGAGGCAGAGCTTTATGAAGGGCGGGAAGAATTCTATCTGGCTGATGAAATTGAGATATGAAGAAAAAGGAGAGTACTATGAGAAGAACGGATCGGGAAGTACGGGAGTTTGAAGACATTCTTAAAATAATACAGAAAGCTAAGATTCTGCGTCTTGGATTATTTGATGGTGCGTATCCTTATATTGTTCCGCTTCATTTCGGGTATACGTACGATCCTGAAACAAAAGATCTGATCTTCTATATGCACTCTGCAAAAGAAGGACATAAGCTGGATCTGATAAGAGACAATCCCAATGTTTGCATCGAACTGGATGTAGATATGGAAATAGTCTCCGGTGGTGATGTTCCTTGCAGATATGGAGCCTCCTTTTCTTCTGTCATAGCCAGAGGAAGTACAGATATTGTGGAGAACCCAGAAGAAAAAGTGAAAGGACTAGAGCAACTGATGCTCCACCAGACAGGCAGATCCTTTGAGATGAGTGAGAAGATGGCACTGACTGTGGAAGTAGTAAGAGTGAAAGTTCTCGAGATTACGGCAAAGGAAAGAAAAAAACCAAAAGATTTCTAACATAAAGACAGAAGGAACCACTGATGCTTTTTCGGTGGTTTCTTGTAATTTCTGCTCTTTCCATTTCTTCCTCATACTCCCACTGTAAGTATGAAAAAAATACCGGATCTGTAGATTCTTTGGCGAAATTGCGTATACTAGAAGTGAAAAGCGCAAAGTTGAAGGGATGGTGATAAAAATGAAGATAGTTCTCATCCATGGCCAAAATCATAAAGGAAGTTCGTATCATATTGGAAGAATGATTGAGAATAAGCTGCCAGGAGAGAAAGATGTGACAGAGTTTTTTCTGCCGCGAGATCTCAATCATTTCTGTGTTGGATGCTACCGGTGCATTGAAGATGAAAGCCAGTGTCCTTTTTATGGAGATAAAAAGAAGATGATGGATAAAGTGGAGGAAGCGGATCTTCTCATTTTCACAACACCAACCTATTGTATGAGAGCCTCTGCGCCCATGAAGAGTTTTCTGGATCTGACGTTCAGCTACTGGATGGTCCATAAACCTAGAAAAGTCATGTTCCAAAAAAACGCTGTGGTAGTGACAACCGCTGCTGGCAGCGGAATGAGACATGCTTTGAAAGATATCTCTAATGCTCTGTTCTTCTGGGGTATACCCAAAATCAGAACCTATGGCGTCGGTGTACAAGCGATGAACTGGGCAGGAGTTTCTGATAAGAAGAAGTCACAGATCGAAAAAAGAACGGAGCGGATTGTAAGAAGTCTTCAGCGTAACCATCACCCTAAAGCAGGGATGAAGACAAAGGTGTTTTTCCTTATGATGAGAAAGATGCAGCAGGGGAATAGGGGCGCAAGTATCTCCGAGAAAAACTATTGGGAAAAAGAAGGATGGTTGGGAAAGGTTCGACCTTGGCAGAGCTGACAGCGGAGCAAGCTCGCTAGGTTGTGTTCAGGATCATAAGAAGAAGGAGATTGTATGAAAAAGGAAGATCTGATTTTGAGCCTTGATGGGAACTCAGACTACAAACAGATGGCTTTGGATTTCGCGGAGAAAAAAGAGGATCTGGAGTTTGTAGTGAAGTTTGTGAAGAAGGAGCAGTCCAGCCTGAAGTATAAAGCCTCAAAAATCATAAGACTCATCAGTGAGGAACACCCTGAAGTGCTCAAGCCTCACATGGATGAGATCTTATCCTGGATCCATCACCAGAACAGCTTCATCAAATGGGATGGGATTTTTGCCATGGCGAATCTTGCCGGATATGTAGAACAGGATAATCAGCTTTCTTATGTTGAGGCCTATCTTTCTCTTCTAGAAGATCCACAAATGATTACCGCAGGCAACGCTGCGGGCAGTACCTGGAAAATAGTTCATGTACTGCCTCAATTTGAAGGAATCATCACAGAAAAGCTTCTTTCAATACCTGAGATCATCTATGTTCACAAGGGAGAGCCCTCACCGGAATGCAATGCCATTGTATGTGGGAAGGTGCTGGAGTGTTTTGAGCAGTATTATGACAAGTCGGCGCATCAGGAAGAAATACTGCAATTTGCAAAGGGACAGTTACATAGTGTGAGAAAAGCTGTGGCGAAAAAAGCGGTACTGTTTGTAAAGCGAGTGGAAGAAATCAAGAAGTAGCGATAGAGTATTGGAGGGATATTTTTGAATGTTGATTCTAAAAAACTGCAGCTCCTGCGAACCCCCTACCCGGAACCCACGGAGGAAGTGCTGAAAGAAGCACTTGGTAATACTTACAGCATATACTGCCAATTTCTTGAAGGGCTGAACCTAGAGGACATCCGGCTGAACTGGAAGTTTTATAAAGATGGCCAAGCATGGCTAGGAAAAGGAATCTATGGTTGGACTGGTCCTAGAGGTGGAAGAAAAGAAACAACTGTATGCTGGCTGTCCATCTGGGACGGGTTTTTCAAGGTGACGGTATATGTGCCAGACCGGGAAAAAGAGAATATGATGAACCTACCTATTCAGGAGAATCTTAGGAAAGAGATCGCTGAAACCCGAAAACTTGGCGAAAAGCTGAAGTTTTTCCCCGTTGTTTTTGAAGTCTATACCAAAGAAACACTGGAGGATCTAAGTAAAGTGCTTTCATTTAAGAAAGCCGTGAGATAAAGATTAAATGCTGAACGAACTAAATTTGGAGGGAATATATGCAGATCGCATTAACGAAAAAGCTTGCAGAGGCTTTAAAAGAAAAGCCAGAAGCCTTTGATGAATCCATCAGTCCGCTGTTCTCCTGGACAGCAAACTGGACCACAATCTGGAGTGACAAAAAGACCGAGGAGCTTCTGATTCTCATAAATAATGCCACTAGATTCACAGTGGCAATCTATAAGGTGAAGAAAAAAGAACTGAAGAATTTCGAACGCATGGCTGTGGAAGGTATCAGGAAAACCATGCTTGCGATGTATCTCAATCCGGAGATGGTAGAAGAATACTTGAGACTTTCAGGAAACTTTGTCTATGCAAAAAACAGCAACCGCCAGATCACCTCTTGGATGACTCAGACAGGAATTGATCTTTCCATCCCCATTGCGGATAGGTATGCCCATGTTCCAAATTTCTACAGTGATACCCTTGGTGTACTGGTGAACCACAATACTTTTAGAAAAGCGGGATCCAGCAAGGATAGTATCCATGTGCCTTTGATGGACATGGTTACAGAACTTCAGAAACTTACGGGAATGAAAGCCTATGATACCAGAGCTTTTGAACTCCAGATCACACTGGACCTTGAACTCTATCAGGTGAAAAGAAGAGTCCTCGTGCCTGCAGACATCAGCTTTGAAACTCTCCATAGGGTCATACAAAGCGCATTTGGATGGCAGGACTACCATCTCTTTGAATTTGAGATGAAGGACGAGAAATCTGGAAAAGTTATCAAGAGAATTGTGCCAAGGGAAGAAGATCTTGAGTACCATGAAGAGGCTGAAATTATGGAAGGTCGTATTCTTTCAGAGTTTATGCCAAGGATAAAGGAAATCAATTATGTCTATGATTTTGGCGATTATTGGGAACATCAGATCACTTTTCTGAAGGAACATGAACACTATGATGGCAGTCTTCCTTTTCTTCTGGAGTCAGAAGGAAAAACGCCACCAGAAGATGTGGGAGGTGTCGGAGGTTTTCAAGATTTTCTGGCAGCTAAAAAAGATCCATCTCATCCAAGATATGAGGATCTTCTCCATTGGAATCCTTACTGGAGTTCCGAACTGTCAGATTGGGAAAAACGCCCCAGACATCTGCACATCTACAATATATAACTACAAGACCGTTAGTCTCAGTTCTTGATCATATGAGAACTGAGACTTTTTTCGTTATTTTCTTTAAAAGTTTTAAAAGCAACATGCAGTTGACAGTAAAAGAACGGAAGTTGGTTGGCATTCATTCTCTTTTCAGTTACCATAAACCTAAGAATTAACTTTATGGAGGTTAGGTATGAGTCTTGGAGAGAGAATTCAGATGCTACGGAAAGAAAAGAAGATATCGCAGAATGACTTGGCAGAAAAACTGGATGTATCCAGACAGTCTGTTTCAAAATGGGAGACGGATACAGCGAAGCCAGAACTTCCGAAACTCATCCTTATGGCTGAGCTTTTTCAAGTATCCTTGGACGAGTTGGTTTCAAGTGAAATCTCGGAAGGAAATGAACGTGTTATAGATAAGAGGCATGAGGATGATTCAGTGGAGTCATCAGAGCGTGGGTTCACGTTCATGTTTTTGGAACTTATGGGCAGAACCTACAATCAGACACTGTCTACTTTGTATCTGTATCTGATTCTGTTTTTTGCAATTCTTCCTGTAAACATCTATCTGTATGAGAAAGGATTCTTTGGTCCTGTCAGCTTCAGCTTCATCCATCAGTTTGACCTTCTGGTTTTGGGGTTTTTGTCCGATCTTCCATTGATCGCAGTATTATTTGGTATCTTCATCTGGCGGCTGGTAAAGAAGGAGCATCGTTACCGCAAAGTGACAAAGATGAATCTTGCGCTTCCTGTCATTTTTTTCCTAGTATCGTTATTGCTGCTCTATTTTTCTGGATGGCAGACAGTCCCTGGACGTCTCTGATTATTTTAGCAGGACAGAGTGGACATCTGTTGGTGTTTGCGGATCTTGCAGTGATGAATCTCATGGTTTCGGAGAAAAAAGTAAAAAGGGAAGAGTTCAGCTAGCGAGAAGATGTCCATCAGAAATCAAAGGCTATATTTGTATTTTAGAAAATGCCTGTACTGAAAAAAGGAAAACTCCCCTGTTGGCAATGCCTGACAGGGGAGTTTCTATAAGGTTTATAATGAAATTATCTTGGCAAGAAAGCAAGCTTAAGGACAAAGACGATGAACAGGAAGTAAAGCAGTGGATGAATCTCTTTGGTCTTTCCGGTAGCAAGCTTTGTGATAGGGTAGAAAATCAGTCCTGCAGCAATACCATTGGAGATGCTGTAGGTGAATGCCATGATAGCCAGAGTAAAGAATGCGGGCAAGGACTCCTCAAAGTCATCAAAGTTGATGTTCTTGATGGTAGTCATCATAAGGACACCTACAACGATGAGGGCAGGAGCAGTTGCCTGGGCTGGAACCATCAGAGCAAAAGGTGCTAGGAAGATGGACAGAAGGAAAAGCACACCGGTAGTAACAGCGGTAAGACCTGTTTTTCCACCTTCTGCAACACCTGCTGCAGATTCCACATAAGTAGTAACGGTAGAGGTACCAAGAAGGGCACCAGCAGAAGTAGCAACGGCATCTGCGAGCATCGCTTTCTCCATATTTGGGAGCTTTCCGTCCTGATCCAGCATACCTGCCTTGGCGCCAGTACCGATGAGGGTACCAATGGTGTCAAACATATCTACAAGCATGAAGGAAAGAATCACTACAAATACACTGCTCAGCATGGCTACGAGGCCATTTTCCATATTGAAGAGCTGTGCAAATCCAGGAGTGAAGGCCTTCCCCAGTGTAGGCATGATGTTCAAGGAGAAACTGTTGAAGGTGGTATCCGTAACACCCATAGGGATGCCGATGAGTGTGGTGGCGATGATGCCAAGAAGTAAGCCGCCACGTACTTTTTTAGCCATGAGCACTGCTGTGATTACAAGGCCTATGACCGCAAGAAGAACGGTAGGTTCGGTGAAGTCACCGATGGTGACGAGGGTTGCATCTGAGTTCACAACGATTCCTGAGTTCTGGAATCCGATGAATGCGATGAAAAGACCAATACCAGCGCCAATGGCGTGTTTCAGAGAGTTTGGAATGGCTTCCACAATGACTTTTCTGAATCCAGTGACGGTGAGTATGATGAAGAAAATTCCGGAAAGAAATACAGCAGCCAGTGCTGCTTCCCAGGTATATCCGAGAGCACCTACCACAGTATAGGCAAAGAATGCGTTAAGACCCATACCAGGCGCTTGAGCAAAGGGGAGTTTGGCATATAGACCCATGATGAGGGTACCAATGGCAGCAGAGATACAGGTTGCCATAAATACAGCATTGAAATCCATACCTGCCACTGATAAATAGACGGGATTTACAACCAGAATGTATGCCATGGTGACAAAAGTAGTGAGTCCGGCAATAACTTCAGTTCTGACTGTGGTGTTGTGTTCCTTCAATTTGAAGAACTCATTCATGTTTTGTTGCCTCCTAAAAATCGTTATTTAAGAACATAAATTGAGATCTCTTTTCAGTGCCTGAACATTAGGATGGTAGAATGATTGCAAAAAAATAGAGCTCGGCGGTAGGTTGTCTTGTGAGTGAAACCAATCCGTCCGGCTTTCTCTTTGTGGGCGCGGCAGGGAAATAAGTCCATGTCATCTGAACGTATCTTCTAAAGATAGAAAGTCCAGTTCAAAAAGACATGTTCACTCATAGTAGAATGATTTAAGGTCATTCTGTAGAGACTGTCGAACCACATTATCGGACACTATATGAGTTTTCTCTATATTCAATTCTTAGGTACATAATACCAAATGATCGGTACCTGGTCAAACATTTTTTAATAAAAAGAGAATAATATTCGTCTTTTTGGCGTGTGGTAGTTCTGGTACTTCTATTCAGAGTGTCTCATCCAAGGATATCTGCCGTTCTTCCGCTCCTATGATCTATCTAGAAAGCTTAAAGAGAAATCAACATTCGCCTATTGGTCATTCAGCCTGAATATGAAGATAATGAATACACAGTGAAATATTTGTATAAGAATCATGGATTTACGCTCAAAGTCCAAGGGATATTGTATAATGATTTCACTGCAGGATTGAACGGATTTTTCTTAAGATATCTTGCGGAACCGATTGCTATCGCAATGCTTTCAAGCATTTGAAGGAGGTTAATATGAAGAAGATTGTAGTACTTTTACTCATGCTGTTCAGCGTATCTTTTGTCATTGCAGGATGCTCCAGCTCACCAAGTGAGGAACCTCAAACTCCGGAAGAGACACCAGCAGAAGGAGAAGAGGAAGAACTGATGCTTACACTGGAGGAACTCAGTGCCTTTGACGGCAAAAATGGAAACAAAGCCTATGTTGCTGTGGATGGCATCATCTATGATGTTACGGATTCCTCAGCATGGAAGGATGGTAACCATAATGGAAATCAGGCAGGTCAGGACCTGACCAAGGAAATTATGGAAGATTCTCCTCACGGCATCAGTGCATTGGAGAATGTCCCTGCCATCGGTAAACTTGTAGAAAACTGATGATACACCGTAGAAGTCTTGGATGCTCCCGTGAAGGGCACCAAGGCTTTCTTTTTTCTGCTTCTTGATTCTTCAACATACTGGAACTAGAATGAAAGCAAGAAATTCTAAGATTCAATTGAAAACAAATGCATGACGAAATGGAAAATAGAATCTAACATCGGACCATGAGAAAGGAAGGTGCCAAGTGGATGTCAGTTTCTGAAAAGTACCGTAAAGACCTGGAGGAAATATGTGCGCATAGATATGATCTTGGAGGTGATCTTTGGACAAGCGAGGATAAAAGAATTCTGAAAGGGTCCCCTTTTTCACTGATTGAATCTGTGCAGTATGTGCTGGAAATCGGCATGAATCCAGAGGATCTTCTATTGATGGAAGTGGCTGATCTTCTTTTTTCTCTTTGGAGAGAAGACGGCCGGTTTCAAGTGTATCCTCAAGGCGCCCTCTATCCTTGCCAGACCATTCATGTACTGAATACTTTGTGTCGTCTAGGATATGCAAAGGATAAAAGACTGCAGAGAACTTTTCAGCATCTTCTGGAGATACAGCACGAGGATGGCGGTTGGAGGTGCAAGAAGTTCAGCTATGGGCATGGCCCAGAAACTGAATTTTCCAATCCGTTTCCAACCCTCGTTGCACTGGATGCTTTCAGATACACGCCATGGATCAATGATAGGCAGGAACTGGATAAGGCTGTCGAGTTTCTTCTATGCCACTGGACCACGAAGCTGCCCTTGGGTCCCTGCCATTATGGCATTGGCACTCTTTTTAGCCAGGTGGAGTATCCTTTTCGGACTTATACTCTCTTCTATTATGTCTATGTTCTCTCTTATTATGATTGTGCAAAAGGAGATCCCAGGTTTCTGGATGCACTATCGCAGCTGAGATCCAAAACAGAAGATGGACAAATTGTTGTAGAAAGAGCAGTTCCCAAGCTCTCAAAGCTTTCCTTCTGCAAGAAAGGCGAGAAAAGTGCACTTGCCACAATGAAATACAATGAAATCCTTAAGAATCTCAAATATCTATAAGAAAGAAGTTCAAATTGAGTGATACAAAAGGACATCCGCTGCATCTCAAAACAGTTGGATGTCCCTTTTTCTATTTTATGGCGCTGACATGATTGAGTTTTCGGTACTCTGAGGGGGTGTGCTCATAATAGCGCTTGAATGTTTTGGAAAAGTAGTTCACGTCGGACATGCCGCAGTATTGCGCGATGGTCTGGACCTGAAGATTTGTGGTGGTGAGAAGCTGGGCGCCGTGTTTCATGCGACGCTCATTCACATAATCTGTCAGTGTTTTGCCGATCTCTTTTTTGAACAGTGTAGAAAGATAGCCAGGAGACATGGCGTGGAGCTGTGCCAAAGAATGCAAAGAAAGATCTCCAGTGAGGTCTGCATCCACAGAGACTAAGATCTTTTGAACCGTTCGAGAGTACTTATCATAGGAATGTTTCTTCACGAGTCTGCAGTACGCAGTGATAAAATCCGTCATGAGCGGAATGACAGAAGAAATATCTGTCAAGAGTTCGATTTTCTTAGCAAAGTCAGAGGACACTTTATCCAGGTATAGAGGATGCACTGCACCATTCTCCGCAGCTTTTCTCAGCAAAGTATTGATGATGATGCAGTAGTTTTTGGCGTTTCTTAATGGATCAGAGACTCTCTTTTTGAGCGCCAGTTCACTGAAGGATGTCAGCATTTGGAGGGCTTTATGCGTTTGCCCCAAAGAGACAGCTCGTAAGAGCTGATTCTCTACTTGGTAGCGCTGCTCCAAGTACTCCATAGAAATCAGCGTATCCTGAACCGTAGGACTGTTTTCTTCAACATCAGCGGGATTTGTAAACACGGTATCATCTTGCAGAACTTTCAGTGTGAAAGAATCGCTGCCAGGCCAAAGAATTTCTGCTATGGCATTTAGTGAGAACATAAAGACGCGGTCATCCTGAAAAACGGGAATCATGCCATAGTAGTCCTCCATTTGGCTGTATAAGTGTGGAGGAATGCGGAGTCTTTCCAGTTCCTGAAGAAGGTGGTTATGTGTGATCTGTGTTTTAAGATACGGACCGATGAAAACAAACGTACTTGCCTGATCTGGCAAAAGGAAGTAAATATAATTGCAGAGATACTGATCCGTGAGCTTATAGATGGTATTAGGCTGGGATTTCATCGGAAGTTCTTTGAAGGCGTAAAGGTACTCATCGTGACGGTTTAAGAAGTGTCTGATGCCAAGATCCAAGGACTCATCATGAGACGAAAGATCACTCAGAATATGATACTTTACATTGAGTTTCTTCAGTATATTCAGGTAGAAAGTAAGTTCACGATCATACTCCATAGCAAGCCACATCTCCTTTATAAAGCACAAGTCTATGATTACTAGTATGATGGGGTTTTTTACGAAAAACAAGGAATATCTGAAAATAATACGAAAACATCTGAAAAAAATACTCACGGTTAAACGTTATCATTGGTAGTATAAATGTGAAAAGCAGAAGGAAGCGTTGTTCTGCTAAAAGAAAGGGGATTACCAATGGAAAAGAAAGTAAACTTGGATAAAAAAGGTCACCGTAAATTCGGGATACGGGACAGCCTGGCTTATGCAGCAGGAGATTTTGGCTGCAATATGAGCTTTGCGCTGAAAGGAACCATGGCCATATTCTGGACACAGTTCATGCAGATGGATTCGATCCTTTATGCAACGCTTCTCATTGTGGTGCAGATCTGGGATGCCATAAACGATCCGCTCATCGGCTCCATCATCGATGCAGACCAGAGACAGTATAGGAGAAACAAGTTCTTATCTTATATTTTTACAGGTTCTGTAGGACTTATCGTAGGTGGAGCACTTTGCTTTATCCCGCTTCCTGGCGCACCAAAAGCAGCGAAGGTTATTATATTCATCTTCGGTTATGTGATCTGGGATGCCTTCTACACCATTGCCAATGTTCCTTATGGATCCCTTCTGTCTCTCATTTCCAGTGAGCCGGCAGACCGGGCATCTCTATCCGCTTGGCGGTCTGTAGGTTCCATTTTTGGGAATTTGGTTCCAATTGCGATTCTTCCGTTTCTCATTTATGATTCCAGTAATAATATCGTGGGAGAAAGAGTGTTCTTTGCAGCTCTTCTCATGGGAGCCATTGGATTTATTTCTTTCCAGTTCATGATCCGCAATACGGAAATCCGTGTGGAACAGCCTATTACGCTGAACGAAAAGAAAGAAAAGTTCAATGCCGTGAAAGCCATGGGCAATTTCATGAAAAACAGGCCTGCAGTGGGCGCAACTGTAGCTGCCATGGGACTGTTCCTTGGAATGCAGGGAGCTGCCACTGCGGTGCAGGTGCTGTTCCAGTCCTATTTCCAGAATGCCAGAATCTCTGGGGTGGTTTCACTGTTCTCTCTGCTTCCCATCATGATTTTTACACCACTTGCCCGTAAACTTGTGGTGAAGTATGGAAAGAAGGAAATCTCTGTGGTAGGAACCATCTGCAGCCTAGTAGCCAGTGTCGGGATGCTGGTTCTCCCCATCACACCAGATGCTACTGGACTGATGATTTATGTTGTCTGTCAGCTGGTGAACAGTTTGGGTATGGGGATCTATTCCACTGTTTCCTGGGCGCTCATGGGGGATGCCATCGACTACAATGAATGGAAGAATGGTGTCCGGGAAGAAGGCGTCACCTACTCTCTTCATTCCTTCTTCCGAAAGCTGGCGCAAGGGGTTGGACCTGCTCTTGCTTTGGTTCTTATGGTAAGCTTTGGTTATGTGGAGGCGAACAAAGGAAATCAGACCATGGAAGTTGCGCTTAATATGAGATACCTCGTGGCAGCCTTATATACCGTCAGTGCTGTCCTATCCTTTACAGGGCTTGGGCTCATCTACAATCTGGATAAGAAGAGACTGGAAGAGATGAACAGCGATCTGGAAAAAAGACGTGCATAGAATATTCAATTGCAACAGAAGGAGGAAAGGCTTTTAGAGTGCCTTTCCATGCGAACACAAAGGAGGACGTAATGAGAACATACTATAATTTCAATGAAAAATGGGCATTTACGAAGCAGGCGGACAGGATTCCAGAGGTGATTCCAATGGATTGGAACTGGGTGAATCTCCCCCACAGCTGGAATGCTTTAGATGGCCAAGATGGCGGGAATGATTATTACCGCGGAACAGGTTACTACGCAAAGACCTTGGATAAAATGGATCTTCCTGAAGCAGACAGGTACTATCTGGAAGTGCAGGGGGCAAACTCCTCTGCAGATGTCTACCTCAACGGAAAGCATCTGACGCACCATGATGGCGGTTATTCCACCTTCAGAGTGGAGATTACAGAGAATCTTCAGCGGGAGAACCTGTTTGCGGTTACCGTGAATAATGAAGCCAATGACCGGGTTTATCCACAGGTCGCAGATTTCACCTTTTATGGTGGACTCTACCGGGATGTAAGAATCATCTGTGTCAAAGATTCCCATTTTGGTCTTGATTTTTACGGGGCTTCAGGACTTAAAGTCACCCCTGCTGTAAAAGGACAGAACGCAGAAGTGACCGTAGAGACTTGGGTCAGCAGTTTCAAGGAAAATCAGATTCTGAAATATACCATTACCGATCAGGAAGGTAAAGAAGTGGTTTCTTCATTCTCCAGAGAGACCCAGATAACTCTTACCATTCCAGAAGCGCATCTTTGGCATGGAAGAAAAGATCCCTATCTTTACACCATGAAGGCAGAGCTTCTGCAGGGTGAAGAGACCGTAGACGCCGTCTCATCAAGATTTGGCTGCAGAACCTTTAAGATTGATGCCGAGAGAGGCTTTATTCTAAATGGAGAAGAGTATCCTCTAAGAGGCGTCTCCAGACACCAGGACAGATGGGGCATTGGAAATGCGCTTCTACCGGAGCATCATGAAGAAGACATGGATCTCATCTGTGAAGTGGGCGCTACGACCATAAGACTTGCCCACTATCAGCATGACCAGTACTTCTATGATCTTTGTGATGAAAGAGGTATGGTGGTCTGGGCTGAAATTCCTTATATTTCCCAGCATATGCCAAAGGGCCGTGAGAACACAGTTTCTCAGATGAAGGAGCTCATTGCACAGTGCTATAACCATCCTTCCATCGTGGTCTGGGGTCTTTCCAATGAAATCACCATGAAAGGGGATTCGGATCCGGATCTTCTGGAGAACCATCATATCCTGAATGACCTATGTCATGAGATGGACAAGACAAGACCTACAGTCATTGCAGCGGTATCTCCGTGTCCCATGGATAGTCCTTACATCCGCATTCCGGATGTGGTGTCCTATAATCACTACTTCGGATGGTATGGCGGCGATACGTCTATGAACGGACCTTGGTTTGACAAGTTCCATGAAATGCATCCTCATATCCCCATTGGATGCTCTGAGTATGGCTGTGAAGGCCTCAACTGGCATACTTCAGATCCTGTGCAGGGAGATTATACCGAAGAGTATCAGGCTCTTTATCATGAAGAGCTCATCAAGCAGTTTGATGAAAGAAAGTATCTATGGGCCACTCACGTATGGAATATGTTTGACTTTGGCGCAGATGCCAGAAGTGAAGGTGGAGAAAACGGTCAGAACCATAAGGGGCTTGTGACCTTTGACAGAAAGTACAAAAAGGATGCCTTCTATGCCTACAAGGCATGGCTTTCTGATGAGCCCTTTGTCCATATCTGCGGTAAAAGATATGTGAATCGAGTAGAAGATGTGACCAAGGTGACGGTGTATTCCAATGCGCCTTCCGTGGAGCTCTTTGTGAATGGTGTATCTCTTGGAAGCAAGGAAGGGAAATACTTCTTCTACTTTGAGGTGCCTAATGCGGGTGAAACGGAGCTCGTGGCCATAGCAGGAGATCTTCGGGATGAAAGCTTCTTGAAAAAAGTGGATACCTTTGATGAATCCTACCGATTGAAAGAAAAGAATGCCATCCTCAACTGGTTTGATGTGACAATCCTAGAAGGATACTTCTCCCTCAATGACAAAATCAGTGATATTCTGAAGACACCCCAAGGTGGCGCTCTTTTCATGGGGCTGTTCTCAAAACTTCTGCCTAAAGAAGGAGACAAAGTAGCTGGAGGATTTGAGATGAATGAATCCATGATGAGCATGCTGGGCGGATTTACAGTGCTTCGTCTCAGTGGCATGATGGGCATGATGGGTGTCAATCTGACAAAAGAAGATCTGCTGGATCTTAATGCAAAACTGAACTCAATAAAGAAGCCTGATCACCTTTAGGAACGAACTTAATGAGCGATCTATGTGATCACCATCCACGAGGTTTGTCCCCTCTAAGATAGAATGGAGACCCTATCAAAAGAAGAACTCTTCTTTTGATAGGGTCTCTTTTTTGAGCATTCATCTCCTAAAAGCAGAAAAGTTCAGATGAGCGCTATGGATCATCAAGATGCAGGCAGAACGGAGCAGTCGCGAGAAAAATCAAAAATGATTCTTTATGTTCATTTATTTTTCTCAAAGTCGTATTATGATATAGGTGAAGAATCATAGGGTTTGGAGGGGTTCATATGAAATTAAAAATCATACCAAAAACTCTTCAAGGCAGACGGGCTTTGTTTTTTTCCTTTCTCTTTGTCACATCGGGAGGAGCAAGTACTTTGGTCTCCAGCATCACAGATAATAAGATTGAGTATCCGAATCCACTGAACAGCCCCCTGCTTGGCACAATGATCTACCTGACGTTTATCCTTGCTTTTATAACTTTTTTTCACACAGCTAAAGCGCTGTTGAAATATAAAGACAGGGCGGTGCTGCTGTATCTCATTGCTGTCATCAGCGGCTGGTTCTCTTTTACGGGTCTGATTTTGTTTGGATCCCTGATTCTCATAATTTTGGGTTTTACTTTTTGACACTCCCACAGCTAAAGC
>NZ_DOPX01000012.1 GCF_003514505.1 Proteiniclasticum sp. | reverse complement strand
GGAAGTTACTTTTGCAATTAACTAAATTAATGAATAAACTAAAAACCATTAGAAATGTTGTACAATTCGCTTAGGACTTATGCTATAATATATGAGGATTTTGAAGCTTTTTGCTTCATAATTTCGTGAACTCTCGGTTCTACCGGATTCAAATATATGTGGTTACACATAAAAGATTGAAAGTGAGGGAAATCTATGTCAAAGAAGTATGTATACCTTTTCAGTGAAGGTGATGCTACAATGAAAAACCTCCTTGGAGGTAAGGGTGCCAACCTGGCAGAAATGACTAACATCGGAATTCCAATACCAATGGGATTCACAGTTACTACTGAGGCTTGCAATAAATACTATGATGATGAAAAGGTTATTACACCAGAAATCATCGAAGAGATTCATGCAACCATGAACAAGCTTGAAGAAGTTACAGGAAAATCATTTGGTGGAACAGTTAATCCACTGCTTGTTTCCGTACGTTCAGGTGCAAGAGCTTCCATGCCTGGTATGATGGACACGATCCTGAACCTTGGTCTGAATGATGAGACAGTTGAAGTAGTTGCTAAGGAAACTGGCAATGAAAGATTTGCTTATGACTCTTACAGAAGATTCATCATGATGTTTGCAGACGTAGTTATGGATGTAGACAAGAAAGACTTTGAAGAGATCCTTCATGAAATGAAGGAAGAAAAGGGAGTAGAACTTGACACCGAACTGACTGCTGAGGATCTGAAAGAACTTGTAGTGAAGTTCAAGAACTACTACAAGGAAAGAAAGGGAGAAGACTTCCCACAGGATCCAAGAGCACAGCTGATAGAATCAATAACTGCTGTATTCAGAAGCTGGGACAACCCAAGAGCTAATGTTTATAGAAGAATGAATGATATTCCATCCAGCTGGGGAACCGCTGTAAACGTGCAGGAAATGGTATTCGGAAACAAGGGTGAGACATCAGGATCTGGTGTAGCATTCTCAAGAAACCCTGCAACAGGAGAAAGAAAGATTTTTGCTGAGTATCTGATGAACGCACAGGGTGAAGACGTTGTTGCTGGTATCAGAACACCACAGCCAATTGAAGAACTGGAAAAGCAGATGCCTGAAACATACAACCAGTTCGTTGAAATCGTGAATAAGCTGGAGAACCACTATCACGATATGCAGGATATGGAGTTCACCATTGAAGAAGGTAAACTGTTCTTCCTTCAGACCAGAAATGGTAAGAGAACAGCTCAGGCGGCTCTTAAGATTGCCGTTGACATGGTAGAAGAAGGACTTGTTACAAAAGAACAGGCCATTCTGATGATGGATCCTAAGCAGCTGGACACACTGCTTCATCCAGCGTTTGACACAGAAGAAATGAAGAAGCACGAAATCATTGCAACAGGTCTTCCTGCGTCTCCTGGAGCTGCTACAGGAAAGATTGCTTTCTCTGCTCTTGAAGCTAAAGAAAGACACGAAGCTGGCGAAAAGGTTATTCTTGTTAGACAGGAAACATCACCAGAAGATATCGAAGGAATGATTGCTGCAGAAGGTATTCTGACTGTAAGAGGCGGAATGACTTCCCATGCTGCTGTAGTTGCTAGAGGCATGGGTGCATGCTGCGTAGCTGGTGCAGGTGCAATCAAAGTTGATGAAAAGAACAAGACCATGACTGTTAATGGAAAGGTATACTCTTCTGAGGACTATATTTCCCTTGATGGAAGCACTGGTGACGTATATGAAGGAAACATTGCTACAGTTGAACCAGAAATTTCTGGACACTTTGGTACATTCATGTCCTGGGCTGATGAAATCAGATCACTTAAGGTTAGAACAAATGCAGATACACCACACGATGCTGCACAGGCTATCAAATTTGGTGCAGAAGGTATCGGTCTGACAAGAACCGAGCATATGTTCTTCGCTGAAGATAGAATCTTCATTATGAGACAGATGATCGTAGCTAGAACAGAAGAAGCTAGAAGAGCTGCTCTTGAGAAGCTGCTTCCAATGCAGAAGGGTGATTTCAAGGGACTGTACAAGGCTATGGAAGGACATCCAGTAACTGTTAGATTCCTGGATCCACCACTGCATGAGTTCCTACCTACCAAGGAAAAGGAAATTGCAGATCTTGCAGCAGAGCTGAAGCTTTCCGTTGCTGACCTGAATGGAATTATATCCGACCTTCATGAGTTCAACCCAATGATGGGTCATAGAGGATGCAGACTTTCAATTTCTTACCCAGAAATTGCTGAAATGCAGACCAGAGCAGTTATTGAAGCTGCCATCGAAGTTAATGAAGAAATGGGATGGAATACTGTTCCAGAAATCATGATTCCGCTGGTTGGTGAAGTAAACGAGCTGAAGTATGTGAAGAACATCGTTAAGAAGACAGCTGATGCAATCATCGCTGAAAAGGGTGTTGAACTGAAGTATCTGGTTGGTACTATGATTGAAATTCCAAGAGCTTGTGTAACAGCTGATGAAATTGCTAAAGAAGCTGATTTCTTCTCCTTCGGAACCAATGACCTTACACAGATGTCCTTCGGATTCTCCAGAGATGATGCTGGAACATTCCTGAAGCACTACTATGATAAGAAGATCTACGACTTCGATCCATTTGCAAAGCTTGACCAGACAGGTGTTGGACAGTTTGTAAAGATTGCAGTAGAAAAGGGAAGAGGCGTTAAGGAAAACCTTAAGCTTGGTGTTTGCGGAGAGCACGGTGGAGATCCATCCTCTGTACACTTCTTCCATGAGAATGGACTGGATTATGTTTCCTGCTCACCATTTAGAGTTCCAGTAGCTAGACTTGCTGCAGCTCAGGCTCAGGTTAAGAATCCAAGATAGTAATTCATTTGGTGATATGTATCACCGAACCTAATTAGAAAGAGGATATTATGGCTGTGACGACAGCTGTAATATCCTCTTTTACATTTGCTCAGTCTAAGGAGAGTAGATGATTCGTCGCAATATCTAAATCCTAAATAATCAGGCAGCAACAGGAGTGATTTTGTCATCAGAACCATACAGGTAAGAGATTCAAAATGAGAAGCTGCCGATAGGCTGTATTTCTGAAATCACGTGAGTGAATTTAGAACTAACCACGAGAACCCTGGGATCCTTGTTTTGGTATAGAAAAGCAACGTGGGATCAATAGTTCATCTAGAGTCTCCACGACGATTCGCAATAATAAAGATGCATAGGATAATGAGCAGTTCCTTCTTGAGCGGAGGAGTTGAAGAGCTGTTGGCTGTTTTACGTAAGATACAGAAAGTGTGATATTTTTTGTGAGTTTATGCTTTTGTTAAGGTGAAACGCTATAATTAGAACCACTATATCAACAGCTTGGCTTCTGCTGAACTTATGGAGGCTCAAGTGGTTGAAGTAGAGATTAAACCTCTGTAATGAATAGATTCAGTATAAGTAAACATTTACATGATGATTTTATGAATTAATCAGGAAACGTTTACAAAATGCAAAATCATTAAACGTATGAGATGTATATTAAACCAAATAACTTCTTATAAAGAAATATGCGATTATCTGGGCTGCTGTCAGTGAAGGAATGAGTAAAGTAAACGTAACGTGTTTTGTTTTATGTCTGAAAAACAGCATTCCAAGAAAGACTCCAGCACTTCCGCCAAGCAATGCGAAAGTAAATAGTACTTTTTCTGGAATCCTTCGCTTTGATTTTCGTGCTGATTGCTTGTCAAATAACATAAAATGAAAAGCAAAGATGTTTATTAACTGCATGTAAACATTTAAATAGAGCATAGCGACCTCCTGAAAAACAAATTCTCGAATTTGTATTTGAATACTTATAATTTTTTCTGCATAATATGTATAATATGGTATCTATTATCCTATAATAAGTTCAAAAAAAAATTAAAATCTCTTTAATTAACAAGATAATCAGTGATCAGATACAAAAGTTATCAAATTATATGGATAGAAGCGGTGTTACTGATAAAAATAGCAATAAACAACCAATACAGAATCCGTGAAATCTGTCAGATTATGAATATAGTATAAACAAAAAGTTTCTGTTTTCCATATGTTGTGGTAAAATAGGACTAAGCTTTATTGATTGATGATTTTTAATTCTGTTTATTACATTATTGAAAATGCTACCAACTGGTAAAATCTCACCAGATCAAGCTTTCGTTATTTGAAAAGTAAATAATTATGCCTAATAAGTTGAATTATGATTTGTTAAAAAAGTGCACTATTTATTGGCTTATTTTCAGTAAGAATGTTCCTTTTAACTTCTTTACTGATAATTTGATTAAGAAAACGTTCTATTTTTGACTCAAAAATCAGAGATTATGAACTTTTATTAAAAATTAGTTGATAAATTGTACGTTTTATAATAAAATGAGTAATATCTTAAGCAACACATTCTCAATTACACATTGTTCGGTTTTTAGCTGCTGGCGACATCAGCTTAAAATAAAAGATTATTCAAGGAGGAAGAAAGAATGACAAAAAAGAGAATAGGCTTACTGTTAGCACTTACACTGGTTATGTCAGTTGTATTTACTGCTTGCAGTCCTAAAGAAGAGACTCCTGAGACACCAGGGGAAACTCCAGGCACCGAAACTCCAGGTGAAACACCAGAAGAACCATCCAATGAACCATCCGGTACATTGAAGGTTGGTATCACCGAAGCATCAGGTAACTTCAACCCAGCATACTACTCCTCATCCTATGACGGATATGTAGTAGATCTTGTGTTCCAGGGACTTGCTACACTTAACTTCGAAGGGGATGAATACATTCCTGTTGTTGCTAAAGATTGGGAAATTTCTCCAGATGGTAAGGTTATTACCTTTAATCTGAGAGAAGACGTTGTATTCTCTGACGGAGAACCACTAACAGCTAGTGACGTTGTTTGGACCTACAAGCTGCTCTCCGACCCTTCCTATACAGGAAGATACGGTTCAGTAGTTAAGGACCTTGAAGGTTACGAAGCTTATGCAGCTGGTGAGTCAGAAGAATTCCCAGGTGTTGTTGCCGATGGTGACTACAAAGTTACATTTACTTTTGCTGAAGGCAAGAGAACAAACTTTGCAAACACAACATTTGCTATTATGCCAGAACACTACTATGGTGAAGGTGTAACATACAAGAATACCGCTCCAGTTGAAGAAAAGTCCGCTGCTCCTGTAGGATCAGGACCATACGTACTTGACAACTTTACTGAAGCTCAGTTCATCTATTTGACAAGAAATGACAAGTACACTGGTGAAGGCTACATGATCAAGGAAATCCTTCTCCAGTTCGTAGACCAGTCCACAGACATCGTTCAGCTGATGAACGGTGAAGTTGACCTTCTGGCTGGCGTTATCGAACCAGCTAAGATCAAGGAAGCTAGAGATGGCGGATACTCCATCAACGAATATCCAAGATCCGGTTACGGTTATGTAAACTTCAACACAGAAGCTGGACCAACAGCTGAAGTTGCTGTAAGACAGGCTCTTGCATATGCATTTGACACAGAGTCCTTCGTAAACAGCTACTACAAGGATCCTGATTCAGGTATGGTACTTGCTACAACACAGAACCATCCATTCTCCCAGATTTCTTGGGTTATGAGTGACGAGCTTGTTAGCTCCCTGATTGACTACTCCTACGACATCGAAAAGGCTAAGTCCATTCTGGATGAAGCTGGCTGGGTAGCTGGAGCAGACGGAATCAGAGCTAAGGATGGAAAGCTTCTGGAGCTGAACATCGCAGCTATGCCAGAACATGATATTCTTGCTACACTTATCCCAATGTGGGAAAAGGCTTGGGGACAGGAACTTGGCGTGAAGCTGAATATTTCTTACCTCGAATTCAACACCATTCTTGACTACGTTATTTACAACTCTGATGCGAACGTTGACAAGTGGAGCCTGTTCTTCCTTGCAACATCCATCACAAGTGCTGACCCAGACTCCATCTACTCTGAGTTCCACTCAAATGATGTAGGTTCAGGTAAGGACAACACTTCCAGATACAAGAATGCTGAAGTTGACAGACTTCTTGACGAAGCTAGAAAGATTATGGATCCAGAAGAAGCTAAGCCACTTTATGCAGAAGTTGTAAAGATTCTGAACGAAGAAATGCCAAAGATCGTTGTTTATGCAAACACATACTTTGACCTTTACAATTCAAAGGTTAAGAACTTTAACACCAGCTCCCTGTATGGTTGGGTAAAGGCTGTTAGAGATGCTTACATCGAAGAATAGAATAATATTCTAATTTGAGAAGTTTTAAGGCAGTCTGTTTCAGACTGCCTTTCTACTACAAAAATATATAGGAGCTATGGGGAGTGAAACAATGTTAAAATATATAGCAAGGAGATTGCTGCACCTGATTCCTGTTATGATCGTGATATCCATGGTCATCTACGGAATTATGGAGCTTATGCCAGGTGATGCTGTCCAAGCCTACTTGGGTGTTGGATCAGGTGTTACTGCAGAGCAGCAACAAGCGTTAAAAGAACAGCTTGGATTAGATGGAAATATTGTAGAAAGATATATTAACTGGATGGGAAGAACTCTACAAGGGGACTTTGGACGTTCTATTCTGAAAAGAGCACCAGTTAAAGATATCATTGGAGAGAGTGTTTGGAATACTTTCTTGATCAACTTTATAGGGATGATTTTTGCTTTTGCGATTTCAATACCCGTTGGTATTAAGTCTGCAGTAAATAAGTATAGCAATTTCGATAATTTTTGGACGGTATTTTCCCTAATTGGTGTTTCCATGCCTTCCTTCTTCTTTGCGATGATTCTGATTTTCTTTGTGGGAATTCCAGCAGGATTACCACTTACACTTATGAGAGATCCACTGATGGTTGTTCGTGGATATCCAAGTTTGTGGGCAGAAATTGTTGACGTAGGCAGGCACATGATTATGCCTCTGATCGTACTAGTTATTTCTTCTCTTGCAAGTTTGACAAGATATGTGAGAAATGCTGTACTTGAAGTCATTAATCAGGACTACATCAGAACCGCAAGATCCAAAGGACTTTCTGAGAAAGTTGTTATTTACAAGCATGCATTTAGAAATGCTCTTTTACCGATTGTTACATTGCTTGGTAGCTATATTCCTTCATTATTTGGTGGTTCTCTGATTCTCGAAACCATTTTTAAATGGCCAGGAATCGGAAATACCCTTCACGAAGCGATTTTTAAACAAGATACTTCATTAGTTATGGCAATCAATATTTTCTACGCAGTGCTCATGCTCGCAGGAAACCTGCTGGCTGATATCAGTTATGCACTGGTGGATCCTAGAGTAAAGGTTAGTTAGGAGGGTTTATTATGGAAGACAATAAGAAAAACTATGAGAAAACTACCCAAGCTGCCAATATCGTAGGACCATGGATGATTGCCTGGGGTAGATTTAAGAAGAATAAAACAGCTATGTTCGGAGCAGTATTGTTTATACTGATATTGCTGGCTGTCATTTTTGTACCGATATTTTCTAAGTTTGAACTGAATGATTTTATACTGGATGACAAAAAGTTGCCTCCATCTGGAAAGTATTGGCTAGGCACGGACGAACAGGGAAGAGACGTATTCACAAGACTCTTCCTTGGCGGAAGAACATCAATCATGGTAGGTTTAATCGCAGCAGGATTCACCGTGCTCATTGGAGCTATTGTTGGTGGTGTTGCTGGTTATTATGGTGGAGTTGTAGACAATGCACTTATGAGATTTGCAGAAATTGTTTACTCCATTCCGTTTACACCAACCGTTATTACCATCTCAGGTGCTCTGATGTGGGTAGATTCCAAGTATAAGATGTACCTTGTTATGTTCCTCATTGGTATTTTAAGCTGGCCAGGACTTGCTAGAATGGTAAGAGGGCAGATTCTATCTCTGAGAGAGCAGGAGTTTATGCAAGCAACTGAGATCCTGGGACTTTCCACAAGATCCAGAATTGCAAAACACCTTCTTCCAAATACATACGCATATATTATTGTAAGCGCAACTCTTGGAATGGCTGGTGCGATTCTGACTGAGGCGAGCTTATCTTACCTGGGGCTTGGAGTAACACCTCCAACACCAACATGGGGTAATATGATTGAAAGAGCCAGAAACTCAGATGTATTCAGAAATATGCAATGGCTTTGGGTACCACCCGGTGTAATGATTATGTTGACTGTGTTGAGTATAAATCTGCTTGGTGAAGGGCTGAGAGACGCTTTTGATCCAAAGGAAATTAGGTAGGGTTGATTATGAAGAAAGTATTAGAAGTAAGAAACCTTAAAACACACTTCTTCACAGATAAGGGTGTTGTTAAGGCTGTAGATGGTGTAAATTTTGATTTATATGAAGGAAAAACTCTAGGTATTGTTGGTGAATCCGGATGCGGAAAGAGCATTACCTCCATGAGTATTCTTAAGCTCATTGATAAGAATGGTAAGATTGTTGAAGGAAGCATTATGTATGGGGATAAAGATATCGTCCAGCTTCCTGTAGATGAAATGAGAAAAATCAGAGGAAATGAAATTTCCATGATTTTCCAGGAACCAATGACTTCCTTAAACCCTGTTTTTAGAATTGGAGATCAGATTATTGAATCGATCAAACTTCATCAGGATTTAAGTAAACAGGAAGCCCATGACAAAGCAGTAAATATGCTCAAACTTGTTGGTATTCCTAGAGCAGAGCGTGTAGTTTATGACTATCCTCACCAACTCTCTGGTGGTATGAGACAAAGAGCTATGATCGCCATGGCGCTTGCATGTGATCCTAAGGTTCTGATTGCAGATGAACCGACTACTGCGCTTGATGTAACCATTCAGGCACAGATTCTGTCTTTGATGAACGATCTTAAAGAGAAAACCAATACTGCAATCATGCTGATCACCCATGACCTAGGAGTCGTAGCGCAGATGGCTGATGATGTTATTGTAATGTACTCTGGTAAAGTAGTAGAATCTGCAGAAGTAAAAGAGCTTTATGGGAATCCAAAGCATCCATATACTCAAGGACTTCTGGAATCTATTCCAGATCTTAAGTCAGAGAAGAAGAGACTGAACAGTATTGAGGGTGTAGTTCCAAATCCTATGGAGCTTCCAAAGGGTTGCTACTTTGCTCCAAGATGTAAGTTTGCCATGGATAAGTGCTGGCAGGAAGAGCCAGGGGTATATTTCATAGACAAAGAGAAAAACGGCGAGACGCATCAGGTTAAATGCTTCTTGTATGAAGATAAGTAGGAGGGAAATATGAACGATAATAAAAGAGTATTGCTTGAAGTAAATGATGTTAAAAAATATTTCCCAGTAAAATCTGGTGCTTTTGGTAAGAAGTCCTTTATCAAGGCTGTAGATGGAGTAACCTTCAAATTAAATGAAGGAGAGACCATCGGTCTTGTAGGCGAATCAGGATGCGGAAAATCTACCCTTGGCCGAACCATCGTAAGATTATATGACCCAACAGATGGACAGATCATCTATCATGGAAAAGCCATTGATGGGGATATCGCAACACTGAAGGGAGCACAGCTGAAGTCACTGAGACGAGAGATGCAGCTGATTTTCCAGGATCCATACAGCTCTCTGAACCCAAGACTTAACGTAAGTAATATTGTGGGTGAATCACTGCTTTCCCATAATCTTGTTAAGCCTGGAGAAGAGTATAAGAACAGAGTAATGGAGATCATCGAGATGTGTGGTCTTTCACCATATCACATCTATAGATATCCTCATCAGTTCTCTGGTGGACAAAGACAAAGAATTGGAATTGCTAGAGCACTTGCTTTAAATCCTGATTTTATTGTGGCTGATGAGCCAGTTTCCGCTCTTGACGTATCGATTCAATCACAGATTCTGAATCTGATGATGGATCTTCAGGAAAGAATGGGACTATCTTATCTCTTTATCTCCCATGACCTTAGTGTTGTAAAACACATCAGTGACAGAATTGGAGTTATGTATTTGGGTTCTTTGGTTGAACTGGCTGGGAAGCATGCACTATATGATCAACCTACTCACCCATATACAAGAGCGCTTTTGGCAGCGATTCCTGTTCCAGATCCAACACATCTGAGAAAGATGGAACCAATCATTGGAGAACTGCCAAGTAATGTAAATACTCCACCAGGATGTAAGTTCCACACAAGATGTCCTTATGCAAAGGATATCTGTAAAGAGCAGATTCCAATACTAAGAGAGTTTAATCCAGTGAAGCATCCGAATCATTTTGTAGCTTGTCACTTTGCAGGCGAAATATAATATTTGTAACTCATAGGTTAAAAAGGAGGGATAATTTAATGCAGATTTTTGGGAAACATCGATTTGATGATGTGGAACCCGATATGGAAGCAGATGTAAAGCTTGAAAGAGGCGATCTGATGGCAATGGCGTTTGCCATGGCTACCTATCTGTTTCCGATTGTTGTCGGTTTCTATGCTTTTTTTGCCCTCCTGACATGGATTATGTTTTACTAATTCCAAAAAACTTGCTGCTTAGCAGCAAGTTTTTTTATTTATATATGAAATCAATGAATGGGTAAAAACACATAGGTGGATAATGATTATATATGAATATCTCTCAAGTCCAAATAAAGGATTCGAAGGATTTTTGTAGAATAATACAATATAGGAGGTGGGATATTGAGTATTCGAGAGAGAATAGAACGGAATGAAGAACTGACGTTAATTAAAGAGGCCTGTTTCTCCAAAAATTCAAGAGGAAGAGAAGTGGAAGAAGAGTTGGACTCTTACCGGACGTGTTTTATGCATGATCGAGATAGGATTATACATTCAAAGTCCTTTCGCAGATTAAAACACAAGACTCAAGTTTACATCAAAACCACTGGTGATCATTATCGTACAAGACTAACTCATACATTGGAGGTCTCACAAATAGCGAGAACCATTGCCAGAGGCATTGCTGTGAACGAGGATTTGGTGGAAGCCATAACCCTTGGACATGATCTTGGTCATGTGGCATTTGCTCATAATGGCGAAGAAGTGCTGAATGAAAGACTGCCGGGGGGATTCAGGCATAACGAGCAGTCCGTGCGCGTTTTAAAGAAGCTAGAGAAAGATGGAAAAGGACTTAATATTACTTTCGAAGTGCTAGATGGTGTGCTGCATCATAGCGGCCTGAAATCCGGTGAAGCCAGTAGCACGATTGAAGGACAAATTGCGCGGTTTGCAGATAAAATCGCTTATGTCAACCATGATATCGATGACTCGATCCGTGCCGGTCTATTAAATGTTACAGACTTGCCAAAGGAGCATATTGAGGTTTTGGGTTACACCCACAGCAAAAGAATTGATACTCTGGTACGCAAGTTAGTGGATGAGACCAATAAGAACATCTTTAAAGGGGAGTTTACAGTGGCTCTGCCTGAAGACATCTTCAATGCACTCTATGGTCTTAGGGCATTTCTATTTAAGAATATCTATAACGGCGAGCACTTGAAAGAAGAGAGAGATAAGGCTAAGTTTCTTCTAGGTCAGCTTTATGATTATTATTTGAAGAAAATTGAGGAAATGCCTGAACTGTATCAGAAAATAGCTGAAGAAGAGGGGAAAGAGCGTGCTGTAGCAGACTATATCGCTGGCATGACAGATGATTATGCTATAATCCTATTCAATCAGATATTTGTGCCCAAAATTGTCATCTACTGAGGTTAATGGTATAATTTATGTTTGGGACTATGAAAAAAAGGTGTGAATGCATTGTACGTGTCTGAAGAGATCATTGAAAAAATTAAAGACAGCAACGATATTTTAGATGTTATCTCTGAAACCGTGCCGCTTAAAAAATCAGGTAGAAACTATTGGGGATTGTGTCCATTTCATAATGAAAAAACTCCCTCCTTTAGTGTCACTCAAGATAAGCAGCTTTTTAAGTGCTTCGGATGTGGTGAAGGAGGAAATGTCATTACTTTCATCATGAAAACCCGAAATCTCGGTTTTAATGAAGCTTTGAGAATCCTTGCTGAGAGGGCAAACATCCCATTTGAGGAGAGCCCTGAGAAGAAGAGAGAAAAGGATAGGCTTGAAGTTTTCTATAAGATGCATGTGGATGCAGCACGGTTTTTCTTTCAGAATCTCTCGAATAATAAAGAGGTTCGAGAGTATCTCTATAAAAGAGGGATTAAGGACCAAACCATCAGATCTTTTGGATTAGGCTATGCACTGAATTCCTGGGACAGTTTACTGAAATATCTTCGATCCAGAAGATATAAAGAAGAGGATATCGTTAAGTGCGGTCTAGCAACAAAGAGTGAAAAGGGTAAAGTTTATGACAGATTTCGTAATAGGATTATTTTTCCTGTTTTTGACATTCGAGGAAGAGTGATTGCTTTTGGAGCTCGAGTACTTGATGATACAAAACCCAAGTATCTGAATTCTCCAGAAACACCCATTTACAATAAGGGCACCCATTTGTATGGATTGAATTTTGCTAAGAAAAACAGCAAAGAAACAAGCCTTATTATGGTAGAAGGGTATATGGATTTAATCAGCTTAAGCCAAGCGGGCATTCAGAACGTCGTCGCTTCTCTGGGAACAGCATTAACTAAAATTCAGGGGAGACTTTTACGAAGGAATTCTGAAGAAGTTTATATCTGCTATGATGCGGATACGGCAGGACAAAAAGCTACCGTAAGAGGCCTTGAGATTCTCCAAGCCGAAGGTGTGAAAGTGAAGGTTGTGCAAATCTCAAAAGGGAAAGATCCAGATGACTATGTTCGTGAAGAAGGTAAAGAAGGATTTTTGAAGCTGCTTGAAAATGCATTACCTCTGATGGAGTACAAGCTGATTCAGGAGAAAGAAGGACTTAATCTTGATTCTGATGAAGGGCGTATTACTTATACAAAACGGATTGCTGAAATCTTAAATGAGCTGGATCCTATTGAGAAAGAGGTCTACTTACAAAAGGTATCGGAAGATGCAGGTATATCTGAACGTGCCATTAGAAAGTACATGGGAAATCAGAATGAAAATTCTACTTTGGGAACACCGTATCCCGAGAATCTTACTGTATATATTGAGCAAGGACATGTGAAAGCAGAGCGGAGTCTTCTTAAGATATTATCTGAGAACCGGTCTTATCTCAACGAACGAATCAGTTTGAGTGATTTCATTGTACCAGCACATCAGAAGATATACCGGATATTAGAAAACTATGAAAATGGCGAAATCAGTCTTCAAAGTTATGTGTTGAGTCAATGCGATGATGCAGAAAGCTCAAAGGAATGGACTCTGATTGGTCAGGTGGCAGAGATACCGGAGGTGGATGTAGAAGTTCTTATTGATGACTTCTTAAAAACAATCAATCATTATAAGGGTAAAATAAAGCAAAAAAAGTTACAACAGGAAATAAAGGCTTTAGAAAAAGCTGGAAATTTTGAAGAGTCGGTAAAACTTGCCAATGAACTGATTTCTCTTCAAAAGACTTTAGGGAGGTATTGATATGGCTGCAAAAAAGAAAATAAGCACAGAGAATATGGAGAATATTGCTGAGGACCTGATGACAGAGAATCAGGAAGAGGTACAGAAGCCAAAAGGGAAAAAGTCTGTGAAAAGTGAGAGCGCTGGAGCTGCGAAAGGGCGAAAGAAGAAAGTTGCTCCGAAAAAAGATGAGATGCAAGAAGATGAAGAGAACCTGGACAGCGATGATGTTCTGGATGATATGAATAAGGAAGAAAAGAAAGTACAGGATAAAGAGTATCAGATGTCTGTGGTTAAGAAATTAATCGACAAAGGCAAGAAAGCTGGGAATATCACAGAAAAGGAAATCCTTGACGATCTTCAGGAAATCGATCTTTCTCCCGACCAGATTGATAAGATTTATGAAACCCTCGAAGGTTTGAATATTGAAATCATTGGGGATGTGGAGGAAGAGGAAGATACTGAGATTGACCTTTCAGTTCCTGAAGGTGTGGCCATCGATGATCCTGTCAGAATGTATCTGAAAGAAATCGGTAAGGTACCGCTTCTCACTTCAGAAGAAGAGGTTGCTCTGGCCAAACGTATTGAAGCGGGTGATGAGTATGCAGCAAAACAACTTGCTGAAGCAAACTTAAGACTTGTAGTTTCAATTGCCAAGAGATATGTAGGAAGAGGTATGCTGTTTCTAGACCTGATTCAGGAAGGTAATCTGGGACTGATTAAGGCTGTTGAAAAGTTTGATTTCACAAAAGGATTTAAATTCTCAACCTATGCCACCTGGTGGATTCGTCAGGCAATTACAAGAGCCATCGCAGACCAAGCACGTACCATCAGAATTCCAGTTCATATGGTGGAAACCATCAATAAGCTCATTCGTATAGAACGTCAGTTATTGCAAGAGTTAGGACGTGCCCCACAAGCAGAGGAAATTGCGGAAATCATGGAAATGCCTCCTGAGAAGGTTAGGGAAATCATGAAAATTGCGCAGGAACCAGTTTCATTGGAAACACCAATTGGTGAGGAGGAAGACAGCCATTTGGGAGACTTCATCCCAGATGATGATGCATTGGCTCCAGCGGAAGCTGCAGCTTTTACAATGCTGAAGGAACAGCTCATCAGTGTATTAGATACCTTAACCCCTCGTGAGGAGAAAGTGCTCAGACTTCGTTTTGGACTTGATGATGGCCGCTCCAGAACTTTGGAGGAAGTTGGAAAAGAGTTTAATGTCACAAGAGAAAGAATCCGACAGATTGAAGCAAAAGCTTTAAGAAAACTAAGACACCCATCCAGAAGCAAAAAGCTGAAGGACTATTTAGATTAACAGAGAAGCACCTTCGGGTGCTTTTGTTCTATAATAATTAGAGAGAGTGGCTGAATATGGAAATGATACTGAGCTTTCAGATCAAACTGCTCTCTGGAGGAATGGACTCAAAGGGGTGAAGACAGTTCTATATATTCAAACTGTTATATTATTATGGAAATAACCCAGGAAACCAGGCGGCAAGCCATTATATGCTATAATTACAGTAGGTGATGAGAATGAAGTTTTTTCCTGAACGGTCTCAGTTCATAAATAATCTGATATTGACACTCATTGGATTTTTAGTGACAATGGGATTGATTTTGCGTTTCAGCGATAGTGTTCTACTTAAAAGTCTTATGATGCTTCTGATATTTATACTTATCCTCATATCAGGGTATTACTTTGTGCTGCTGAAGACGCTATACTATGAAATAAATGAAGATAACGTTGTCATTGGGAGCGCTTTTCGATTTTTAAATCATATCATTCCTCTCAAAGATATTCGTTTTTTTACAGAGAGAATCACGTTACTCAACCACAGTGGTTTGGCTGGAATGCTCAGTAAAAGATTCTCAGTGGGAAAAGGATACATGAAAGGACTTGGGAAAGTAGAGATGTATATTACAAGTTCTAGAAAGACAATTTATTTTGGTACAGATTACAAAAATTATGCCATATCGCCAGAGAATATGGCAGCATTCTCACAGGCGCTTCTGAAAAAAGGAATACCGGAAAAATTTCCACAAAGGTCTCTGCTTGAATCCGATATTTTGGAAAGTGATGAAAAATTGAAGCAATATTTCGTATTGAACACATTGATGATCTTGATTTATATTGGTGTTCCTCTGGTTCTGTTCTATCAGAGTGCACTCCCGGAATATATGTCGACCCATCAACTGGATGCTTCAACACTTTCATATATGCCTGTGAAGGTTTTTCTTGATAGAACTGTTCTTGTTGGAATCAGCGCATTCTTTTTGAATTTGCTTGTCTTCTTTGGTGGAAAAGTATATGAGAGGATTGATCGGATTTACTATTATAGAGTCATGCTGATTCCCCTTGTCATCGTATCGTTTCTGCTGCTGAATCTAGCAAATGTTCTAATACCAGTATTTGTGTAACATAAATCAGCGAGAACTCTCCCATCCTCGATAAGTGGGGGATGAATCGCTTTTTATTTTGTCCTGCGTGTCTAGCAAGCAGTTAATTGCTAAGTGGTGAGAGTCCAGTCTGAGTGAATGCCAAGATACTCACTTTGCATTCGGCCAGTTTTATCATGTTTGTGGATATAATTGCAGCGAGGTAAAAAATCGCCTTCTGAGAATGGGCTTGGCCAAATTGTCAGGCTACGCATGACAAAGACCATAAGGCTGCGAAACACTACTGAAAAAAGGTTGATATAAATTCTATAGGGGGACCACCCGATGAGATTGGATATAGTTATCTCATAAGAAATATTGACCAAGAACCTCCTACTTTAGAATGAGGTGAATCATTTAAGTGTGAGTAGTTCAGAATAGGTGGTATAATTGAAGAGAATTATACAAAAATAAAAGGAGCAGATATGGATCTGAGCAAAAGATTGCAAAAAGTTTCTGAGATGGTGCCAATGTGCCATACAGTGGCAGATATTGGTACTGATCATGGGTTTGCCTTGATTTCACTATTGAAACTGGGGAAAATTGAGAAGGGTATTGCTTCTGACAATAAAGCTATGCCTCTAGAGAAAGCCAGAAGAAATGCAGAAGAGGAAGGCCAATCAGAGGTTATGAGCTTTCGGTTAGGGAGCGGATTTGAGACGTTGGAGCCTGGTGAAGCAAATGGAGCAATTCTCGCAGGAATGGGAGGGATTCTCATGGTGGAACTATTAGAATCTGCTCAACCGGTAGTAGAGAAGTTTGAGTTTTTACTTCTGCAGCCAGCTCAAAATCCTGAAATTTTGAGAAAATACCTGTATCAGAATAACTTTGAGATCATGGATGAAGAACTGGTGCAAGAAGAACGAAGGTTTTATGAGTATTTTCTGGTGAGAAAATCGAAAAAAGATGTGGATATCTATCCATCTATTTGCGAGTATTCCATTGGGAGCATATTGCTTGAGAAAAAACATCCGTTACTACAGGTGTATATTGAATCTAAGATTCAGGAGTTGGCAATTATTTCTGAGAAGATTCATGGAACCACAGAGAATGCTAAGATAAAGATGGAACGTCTTAACTATAAAATGAGAGAGCTAAGGAGAGTTAAAGATGAGTACTTATGTTAAGGATTTTATGAAGCTTGTGGAATCCCATGCACCTGTTTCTTATAAGGAAGACTATGATAATGTTGGGCTTATGGTAGGTGATGATAAGGCTGAAGTAAAAGGGATTTTATTTTCTATGGATACCACCTTGGATGTGATTCAGGAGGCAAAAGAAAGAGGAGCAAACCTGATTGTTTCTCATCATCCGATGCTTTTTATGAAGCCAACCTCCATTACCAATAAAACCCTTCAGGGAAGAAAGATCATTGAGCTGATTAAAAATGATATATCTGTGTACGCAGCGCATACAAACCTGGATTCTGTAAAAGATGGTATGAATGATACAATCGTGCGCATGTTTGATTATGTTGATTTTGATATTATTGAACAGTGTCCCTTTGATTTTGATTCAGGTATCGGAAGAATTGTCTATCTTAGAAGACCTGTGAAGCTCATTGATTTCATTGAGAAGACAAAGAAGGTTCTTGAAGTTCAAAATTTAAGATATGTTGGGAACCCAGGCCAAACAATCAGGCGTGTTGCCATTATCAATGGAAGCGGTCAAAGTTATATCCGTCAAGCATTGAGAGAGGGAGCAGACTGCATTCTTACGGGGGATACCACGTATCATCATGTTCAGGAACTGGAAGAACAAGGTATCGCTGTAGTTGATCCTGGGCATTTTCTTTCAGAAAAGAAAGTATTCTATAAAATTATGGAGAGAATGATGAAAGAATTTTCTGCTGTCCACGATGTGCCTTATTTTTTCTCCGAAAGAGAAGAAGATCCCTATAAGTTCATCTGATCGTTCAAGATAGAAGATGTATTGAGCATTATGGAATATTACAATATGACTTGAAACCATAACAGAGGGTGCTTCGTTTTACAAATGATGAAAACTCTGATATGATAAATGGGCAAGTAAGCCAGATAATCGCTGCTGATGTAAATCAGGAGAGGAAAGTCCGAGCATTATAGAGCAGGGTGCTGGGTAACTCCCAGTGAGGGTGACCTTAAGGAAAGTGCAACAGAGAGATACCGCCTCAATTGAGGTAAGGGTGGAAAGGTGAGGTAAGAGCTCACCAGCGCATTGGTGACTTTGCGGCTATGTAAACCCCACTTGATGCAAGGCCGAATAGAGGGACATGAAGAGGCTGCTCGTCTCGTCCCCGGGTGCGCCGCTTGAGTCCTTTAGTAATACTGGACCTAGACAGATGATTATCAAATACAGAACTCGGCTTATAGGCTTGCTTGCAAATGAAGGACTGATTATTTCAGTCTTTTTTTTGCGTCATTTTGTCATTTTTTGGTCATTGCTTTGTCATTCTTAAAAATGAACACTCTGGTATGATTACTATAAATAAATCAGAAAAGGTGGGTACTACATGAAAAAATTTGTATCGATACTAATAGTTGCGGCATTGGCTATTACTGGCTATACACTCTGGCAGAAGAATCAGGCTCAATCATCGGATGATCCTGTCATACCAGTGAAAGGCATCACGTTTTCTGAAAAACTGCAGATTGTTGATATGAAGTATGATGGAGCGGAAAAAAGTCTTCAATATCAGCTGAAAAATACATCTGATATCACGCTGAACTATGGCTTCGCGTATACCATACATAAGCTGCAAAGTGATGGAACTTTAAAGGATACTGAACTGACTAAAGATATGGCATTTATCGAAATGCTTGGAATGCTTGAGCCAGGCAAAACCATGGAAGACACAGTTCTATTTGACCAGCTGACGGGGTTTCCTGAAGATGGTACCTATTATGTGATTCGTCAGTTCCATAACGAGTCCGGCGTATCTGAGACACCAATGATTATGTTCAAAGTTGATAAGGGAAGTATTGTTGTACCATCAAAATAGACATATTTTCAATCAACGGATTTATCACTGAAAATGTTGTGACAAGATACTAAAAAGAAGCACAGGCTTATTCTGAATAAGCTCTGGGCTTCTTTTTAATCTTATCTGACTCTATGTGGAGAGCGGGACATTTTACGATATGTATGCCTTCTTCCTCGAATAGTGATCGACATACGAAGCAGATTTTCAGGAGGCGTCATACCGGAAACGCCACAATCACCTGTATGCTGAATATCTGCTCCAGCCATTTTGGACATTTGCGCTACACTCTCAATAAAGGTTTCTGTTGCACCTTCCTGGCTTGTGCCTATGGTAGTCATGGCAAGTACGCCCTTTTTATGAATCAGGTCAATGAATTCTTTAGCAAGATCTACCGTAAAACCTGGAACTGTTCCAGGAGCTGGAAGTAGAATAACATCAGCACCGGCACCAATAAATGCTTCGATTGTTTCTACATCATAAATGTTCCCTGCTCCTGCACCGTGCATTTTACCAGCCACAATGAGAATCTCCGTACCTAATATTGCACGTGCTGTTCTGATGCCTTCCAAAATACCCTCACTGGTCACACCGGTACTTGGATTTGCCGTAATAACCACATAATCAAAGCCAAGGGTTTTAACTTTTTGCAGATTTTCCTCCGTACAGCGTAGTCCTTTTGGATACGTGCTGTCTTCAGGCACAGGCTCCAGATTAACTCCAAGGAATCTTCCTACAACTTTCTTCAGTTTTTGTATATACTGAAGGTCTTCTTTGTTCTTCAGGATAATCTTTTGGATCTCCGTTGTATAGTTTGGGATCCCGATCAAGGGACTTAGATGAGAATCATCATATCCAAATACAAAGGGAGCTTCAAAATTAAAAGTGTTCAGTGTAACCATGTCCGCGCTGAAGGCGGCAGCAGTTTCGGGATTGGATACACCATCTAAAAGGGGAAATGTGCTGATGATTGTCTCCGCCATGATTGTTCTACCTTCAGTACTCTTAATTGATGATAGAATCTCCTCGCGTTTCATCTGGAAATAGTCCTCATAGAATAAATCAAACATTCTCATTTTTAGTTCCTCCTCGTTTAACTTCGGTATATTTTGATTCTAGCATGGAATGCTGATGATCCAAAATAAATAGTCTGCAGAGAATACTGCAGACTACCAAAAATAGTTATAAATCTGTTAATTAAGATTTAATTTAAATTATAATGGTTACAAAGTAAACTTATTATTGTATAATAAAAGAAATTAAATATAGGCTTTCTTTCTGAACTCCATGGGAGTCATGCTGGTCATTCGCTTAAATGTGATTGTATAGTAGTTCTGATTGCTAAATCCCACTGAGAGGGCAATATCTAGGACAGATCGATTATCTTTAAGGAGCTGTCTTTTGCTTTTTTCAACCCTTACTAAGTTCACGTAATGGGTAAAAGTTACACCAGTTTCTTTTTTGAAAAGAGTACAGAAATAGCTTTTATTCAGATTAAGATGTGATACAAGGGTATCAAGGGTGATATTTTCTTTATAATGAGCTTGAATATAGTTCATGGCTCTACGGACATTGAGACTGTAGCAGCTGGCACAACCATTCGCTGGACACAGATCTAATGTTTGATTGAGTGGTGCCATATATAGGTTGTTGGAATAGCAAATATTCAGGTTGTTTACTCGTTCAAGATCATCCTGATTATAAGGTCCCATGATGACAAAGCCATCCTTAGGACTTGTTTTGTTGATGTAGTAGGCTGTGTAATGATACCCCTTGTCATTGGACAGAGTCAATGAGGTATAGTTTGTATCTTTAGGGTATAACATTTTTTCTAAAAGATTATTTATAATGTCATAATCTGCATATCGGTAGTGGTCACCGCCACTATACTGAATCTTTCCATCATAGCTGTAGGCGCTCACCGCAATGAAGGTGCTTGCATAAAAGTCTTCAGCCACTTCTCTGGGGTTCCGTTCGATGAACAAATGAACCTCTCCTTTCTTTTACCCAAATATCGTTATAAAAAACCAAATACTCTATTAGATAATTATTCGACTTTTTGTTACTATAAATGAGAATGATTATCAATTTCGTCATGTTCAATTATATCAATGAATAGAGTGAGGTGTCAAACATAACGGGGAATACACTGTTATAAGATATGAAAAATAAACATTTAATTGTGGCCACAATCATCTTATCGGTGATTTCTCTATTTATCGGAGCAAAAACCTTATCAATTCAGGATTTATTCAATGGTGGCGAAACTGAAGTTCTGGTATTTATGTTAAGCAGAATACCTAGACTGATCAGCATTCTCATCACAGGTATGGCACTTAGTATATCAGGGCTTATCATGCAGCAGATCACAAGAAACAAGTTTGTTTCCCCCAGTACTGCTGCAACAATGGACTCAGCCAAGTTTGGCATCCTGGTATCCATGATTTTCCTGCCTGGATTACCGGTAATCGGTAAGATGGGAATCGCTTTTATTTTTGCTTTGGGAGGAACGTTCTTATTTATGTTCATCCTAAGAAAAATCAAAGTGAAAAATGTAATCGTCATTCCCTTGGTGGGCATTATGCTGGGAAACCTCATTGATTCCATTACTACTTTTGTGTCTTACCGTTTTGATCTCATCCAGAACATCAACGCGTGGCTTCAGGGTAGTTTCTCTATGGTTACAAAGGGACGGTATGAGATCATTTATCTGGCGATTCCACTGGGGATAATAGCCTATATTTTCGCCAACAAGTTCACCATTGCTGGAATGGGAGAGGATTTTGCTAAAAATCTTGGTCTTAATTATCAGCTCATCGTAAACATTGGACTGGCGATTGTAGCCCTCATATCCAGTGCAGTTCTGGTCACCATTGGCAGTATTCCTTTCGTGGGTCTTATTGTGCCTAATATTGTCTCCATGGTTCGTGGTGACAATTTAAAGAACAGTCTTGGTACGACCGCACTGCTTGGTGCAGTGTTTCTTCTGTTTTGCGACATACTAGGCAGAGTTCTCATTTACCCCTATGAAATATCCATATCCTTAACGGTGGGGGTATTAGGAAGCATTGTCTTCTTGTACCTGATTTTCAAGGGGGTGAAGAAGTAATATGAAGAAAAAAATGACTGTACTGAGTATACTCCTCCTTCTGGGGATAGCACTGTTTCTGTTTCTTGGGCTTAACCCCAACAGTTATGAATATGCGTTGTCCAGAAGAATACCTAAGATTCTTGCCATCACTCTTACTGGAGGAGCCATAGCATATGCTTCACTGATCTTCCAGACAGTAACGGAAAACCGAATACTTACGCCCAGCGTCCTGGGATTAGACTCAGTATTTGTTTTTATTCAGACTGTCTCCATATTCTTCATTGGATCAGAAGCCATAGCTAAAGTGGATGTGAGGATTTCTTTTCTCTTTTCCGTAGGGATTATGGTTCTTTTCAGTGTAGGGATTCTTGGTGGAATACTTCGGAAAGTTGGAGGTAATATTTATCTCCTGCTGCTTGTAGGAATCATCACGGGGACACTCTTTAGAAGTGCTTCATCCTTCCTTCAGGTCATCATTGATCCTAATGAGTTTCTTACACTACAAGGAAGACTTTTCGCAAGTTTTAATAATATCAACACAGATGTTCTTGTGATTTCTGCAGTACTTCTTATTGGGACAATGGCAATGGGGATGATGAAGGCGAAAGAACTGGATGTTCTTTCTTTAGGAAAGGATCATGCGGTAAATCTCGGGATCAACTATAAAAAACTTGTCAATTCCATGCTCATCATCGTTGCTGTGCTCATTTCGGTATCTACAGCTTTGGTGGGTCCCATCACTTTTCTTGGAATCCTTGTGACGAACCTTTCTAGAGAGCTTCTAAAAACTTTCAAGCACACGTATCTGTTAATCGGTGCGATGCTCATCAGCTCCACAGCTTTGGTGTACGGTCAGCTGATGGTGGAACGAATTTTTGTGTTCAGTACACCAATCAGTGTAATCATTAATTTTATCGGTGGACTCTATTTCATTTATCTGCTGTTAAGGGAGAATCAATTATGATCAGTGTAAGAAATCTAACAAAGAGATATGAAAGCAAAGAAGTGGTAAAAAATGTCACGCTAAATATCGAAAAAGGATATATTACCTCATTCATTGGGCCCAATGGAGCTGGCAAGAGCACTCTTCTTTCCATGATTTCCAGGCTTATGGATGTCAGTGAAGGAGAGGTGACCATTGATGGAGTCACCCTGAAGAACTGGAACTCCAGAGAGCTGGCGAAGAAAATATCGATATTAAGGCAAAGCAATAATCTTAATGTGAAGCTCACGGTGAGAGAACTGGTATCCTTTGGCAGATTTCCATATTCGAAGGGAAATCTCACGGAGAGTGATGAGCGGTTTGTGGATCAGGCCATTGATTACCTAAAGCTGAAGGACATAGAGAACAGTTATATCAATGAGCTTTCAGGAGGCCAGAAGCAAAGGGCTTATATTGCCATGGTGCTTGCCCAAGACACAGAGTATATTCTGCTTGATGAACCATTGAACAATCTGGATATGAAACATGCGGTGGAGATCATGAAGATTCTGCGAAAGATTGTAGATGATTTGGGCAAGACGGTTGTTCTTGTCATTCATGATATCAACTTTGCTTCCTGCTATTCCGATAAGATTGTTGCGCTGCAGGATGGTCATATCAAATACTACGATGATACTGAAAATATCATAGATGCTCAGGTGCTCAGCGAAGTATTTGATATGGAGTTTGATGTGCATCATCTGGGTGGGAAGAAAATCTGTACATATTACCAGGAAGGTTTGTGTGACTGCGAAGTTCCTGGTACTCCATTAACTCTATTATCAAAAAAAGTCATGTAATGATCTGAATCAATAAGACAATAAATTAAGAGGTGCAAAAATGAAAAACAAGAAAAATATCATTGTTTCCGCTCTATTACTCAGTGCTGTCATGGTGCTTTCCGCCTGTGGAAACAGCGCAAAGGCAGAGGAACCAGGAGAAACTCCTGAAACTTCAGTGGAAAGTGTCAACGTCCCAGAAGAAGCTGGTGAAATGACAATTACTCATGAGCTTGGTGAAGTGACTTTATCTAAGAATCCAGAAAAAGTCATTGTTTTTGACTATGGTCTTCTGGATATCATGGATAATATTGGCGTTGAGGTCATTGGGCTTCCAATGGGAAACATACCTTCCTTCCTTGAGAAGTATAAAGATGAGAGCAAGTACGCCAACGTTGGAACCTTAAAGGAACCTGATTTTGAGAAGATTTTTGAACTGTCTCCAGATGTGATTTTTATTTCTGGAAGAACTGCGGAAGCTTACGAAGAATTATCTAAAATCGCACCTACTGTTTATCTCACTGTAAACAGTGAAGATTATATGAGTTCAGTAGAAGATAATGCTGCGCTCATTGGAGAGCTGTTTGGAAAAGAAAGTGAAGTTGAAGAGAATATTTCTTCTCTTAAAGCTAAAGTGGAAGAGATTACTGAAAAAGTAGCAGAAAAAGATGAAAATGCTTTAGTGGTTTTAGCTAATGACGGATCACTTAGCGCTTATGGTAGAGTCTCCAGATTCGGTATCGTTCACAACACCCTGGGATTCAAGGAAGCAGATGAGAATATTGAAGAAGCGACCCATGGAATGAGCATCACTTATGAGTACATTCTAGAAAAAAATCCAGAGAATCTTTATGTTATTGATAGAGCAGCTGTGGTTGGCGGAGAAACCGATGCATCTGCAGCAATGGATAACGACATTATAAAAGAAACAGAAGCCTTTAAAAATGGTAAGATTCATTACCTCAATCCTGAAGTATGGTACATCACTTCCGGTGGTTTTACTGGAACAGGTATCATGCTGGATGAGATTTCAGAATCCCTTGAGAAATAATCGGTGAAGGCCTATCGTTCACTGAAATAGTCTCAGAAGATATTACTAATACAACCTATACTTTATACACTCCTTAAACACAAAGAAGACCAGGATCCCCTTCCTGGTTTTCTTTGTGTTTTTCTATAAGTAATCAAGAACAGAAGCGGTAGTCTTCAACTATTAGGTGGGCGGCAAAGTCAAAAGGCATCGCCATATCTTTAGGTTACAAAGTGTAGATCGTAGAAGAAAAGAATAAAGGGATTGCGGCACTACTAGGTTTACTAGTATGCGCAATCCCTTGTGAACTACATAAATTCGTTCAGGAAAGACTGAATGGTCTCATGTTCAACGGGCAGATCCACCAGTGCTTTATCTTGAAGGAATGGTACCTTGTCCACGTAGCTGGGGCCGTCATTTATATACAGTATACCGGTGGGAATCTTATCTCCCCATTCCAGTGCTTTTTCAAAAGCTTTTACTTTGTCAGTAGGGTTATAGGATGCATCTAGATCCAGATTATAGACACGCTTTTTGTACCAGGCAAAAGTGTTAACTTTATTAAAGCTCACACAGGGCTGGAGGATGTCTACCAGGGCATAACCATTGTAGTTGATGGCAGCTTTCATGATGGTTTTCAAATGTTCTTTGTCTCCACTGAATGCTCTAGCGACAAAACCGCATCCGAGTCCGATGGCGGCCACCATTGGATTAATTGGGTTTGTATTCACACCATGTGGCGTAAAATCAGTCACATGTCCTAAATCAGATGTGGGAGAACTCTGACCTTTTGTGAGTCCGTAAATCTGATTGTCATGAACGAAATGAGTCATATCCACATTTCGTTTAATATTATGGATAAAGTGGTTTCCGCCTTCACCATAAGAATCTCCATCTCCGGTATCTATGATTACGGTCAGTTTATGATTTGCGATTTTCGCAGCAGCAGCAGGGGGAAGGGCTCTTCCGTGTAGACCTTCAAAGCCATTGGCATTGATGTATTGAGGGGTCTTGGCTGCTTGTCCGATTCCGCCGACAACAAGAACTTCGTGAGGATTTTTATTCATTTCTTCCAAAGTTTCTTTTAAAGCTTCCAGTATGGCAAAATCTCCACAGCCTGGACACCAAGCGGTTTCAAAGGTAACAAATTCTTTTTTCTTGATCATTTCAGTCCCTCCAGTATTTTGTCTCTAATTTCGGTCGCAGAAAGTGGTCTTCCATCATACTTCAGTACAGACTGGTGAACTCTGATACCAGTGACCTGACTGATTAGTGCGGCAAGCTGTCCGGTACTGTTCTGCTCCACATTTATGAGAAGTTTTGCTTTTGAAGAGAGTTCCTCAAGTTTTTTTGTTGGCAATGGCCATACATCACCAAAGACAAGGGCTGAGTACTTACTTCCACTTTCGGCATTTAAGAGATCCACTGCTTCGGAAAGAGGGCTATGAAGACTTCCAAATCCTAGAAGGAGAATATCTGGATCCTCTGGTCCCAGAAGATCAGGTTCCAATAGGTCCTCTTTCAATAGCTCCAGCTTCTTTGCACGTTTGTCTACCATACGGACGCGAACTTCAGCAGATTCTGTGATATTACCAAATTCATCGTGTTCGTCACTGTCTACATTGACCATGGTTCCTTCCACTTTTCCAGGAATAAGTCGTGGAGAGATTCCTGTTTCAGTGTATTCATAACGTCTATACTCTTTACCGTTCTGGTAGACAGATTCATCCGCAAGGTTCCGCTCAATCTTCACTTTGCTGAGATCAAAAGGTTTGACTGTTCGGATGGCATCAGCCATATACTGATCACCAAGAATGATGATTGGGATCTGATACTTATCAGCTAGATTAAAAGCTCTTGCAGTCTGATAAAAGGCGTCTTCCGGATGTCTCAGAGCAATGACCATCTTGGGAAACTCACCATGAGAGGAATGAATGACGAAATTCAAGTCACTTTGTTCTGTTCTTGTTGGCAGTCCGGTGGCAGGCCCTGGTCTTTGTATTTCAGCAATAACCAATGGTGTCTCCATGATTCCAGCCATACCTACAGCTTCTACCATAAGAGAATATCCACCGCCAGATGTTCCAGTCATGGACCGGACACCCGCATAAGAAGCGCCAATGGCCATGTTGATGGCAGCAATCTCATCTTCGGCCTGCTCCACCACAACTTTTGCGTCAAAAGATTTCTTCACAAGATAGCTCATGATGGAAGTCGCAGGGGTCATGGGATAAGCACTGTAGAATTTAAGACCCGCAGCAAGGGCACCTAAGGCAATACTTTCATTGGCCTGGAGCATCATGGTCTTCTCTGTACTTCTTTCTGGCTCTGTAAATCGGGCTTGAGTGAGCTCATAGCCTTTCTGAAAAGCTTCCATGTTCTGCTGAACTACTTTGTCATCAAATTTGTAGGAAAAGATTTCTTTTACAAAAGTAAGGTCCATTCCATATATTTTCAGGAGAGCCCCAAGAATTGCGCTGGACTGGACTTTAGGATTTCCAACTTCCTTAGCAAGTTTTTTAGCTGGGATTGTGATGAGTCTTGGATCATGATGAGGGACATCCTCATCTGCAATGATAAATCCATTTTCGTGAAGACGATTCAGGTGAAGATCAATGGTTTCACTGTTGAGAGCAATGATTCCATCTAGATCGTCCCTATGTGTTTTCACGGGTTTTTCTGAAAAGCGGATTTGGAAGAAGTTATGTCCACCTCGAACTCTGGACATATAATCTTGCAGTGTAAAGAGGTGGTATCCTCTCTTCTGCAGAATTTTTGATAAAGTGGCACTGAATGTTTCCATCCCTTGACCGGCAGCGCCACCAATGAGTAGGTTAAAATCCATAGTATTCACCTCGTATAATTTTTGATGCCTCAATTATAACAAAGGAATGCGGTCATTCCTGAAGTACACAGAAGTTTCAACAAACATACATACATAGGTTACATGATTCATGATATGTTAAAAGAAAACCTTTAGATGTTCATAGAAAAGAGATAGAAAGCGCTGTGTTTTATTTAAATACTATCAAATGTAAGAATCTTTGATGAAATTATCAGTTTTTAATGAATGTATGTGAAATAGTTCATAGGATGGGTGTTTTTTATTGTTGAAGAATTGTTTCTGAAAAACGCTGTACTAAAATAATGTGTATGGCAAGGAGCACGTCAACGTATTAAAATCAAGAGGATAAGGAAGAAAAATAAACTGTTTTGAGTTCATCTAAAACAGAATCTGTTTGATACCATTCTTTTACTGAGTAGTACAGTAAAACAATAACCCAGTATCTGTTTTAAATATCTTCATTTTTGTGAAAAAGTCATCAAAAAAACGTTGTAAACTATTACACAAGCCTTATTGAATAAGTTTCTAAAAATGCGTATGATAGTAGTGTACACTATAATGTAGTTAGGAGGTTTACCGTTGGACAATTTAAAAAGAACAGCTTTAGCTGATGAGTACCAGAAGTATGGTGGTAAAACCGTGGATTTTGCAGGTTGGTACATGCCGGTGGAGTTCGAAGGCATCATCAAAGAACATGAGTCTGTAAGAAATAATGTTGGACTCTTTGATGTATCCCATATGGGAGAGATCACTGTGAAGGGACCGGACGCACTTACATTTGTAAATAGACTTATCACCAATGATCTGGAGAAGATTGCCGATTCTCAGGTTCTTTATACATTTATGTGTAGAGAAGACGGCGGGGTTGTGGATGATATTCTCGTTTACAGATTCAGCAAAGAAGATATCCTTCTTGTTGTAAATGCGTCTAATACAGAGAAAGACTACCAGTGGGTGCTCGGGAACCACAAAGATGAGCATGTGGAGATTGAGAATATTTCCAATGAAACAGCGCAGCTGGCGATTCAGGGACCGAAGGCGGAATCTCTGCTCCAGGCACATACCAATGAAGATTTGTCAGAGATCAAGTTTTTCTTTGCAAAAAGAAACGTAGAGATTGATGGGATTGACTGTATGGTTTCCAGAACAGGATATACTGGAGAAGACGGATTCGAAATCTATCTCTCCAATGATAAGGTTGTAGAGCTCTATACAAACCTCATCGAAGACGGTGCAGCACCCATAGGTCTTGGTGCACGGGACACGTTAAGATTTGAAGCGAATCTGCCGCTTTATGGAAATGAGCTCAGTGATGACTGGACGCCCATCGAAGCAGGATATGGTTTTTTTGTGAAAACCGATAAAGCGGATTTCATCGGAAAAGAAGTGCTTAAAAAGCAAAAAGAAGATGGCGTTTCCAGAAAAATTGTTGGGTTTACAATGTCGGACAAGAAAATCCCAAGACACGGCTATCGGGTTCTTAAAGATGGTGAAGAAATCGGGTTTGTCACCACTGGCTATAAATCCCCAACTTTGGGTGAAATCATCGGTCTTGCCATGGTGAAGACCGAGTTCAGCAAAATGGGCACTGAGATCGATGTGGAAATCAGAAATAAAACGTCCCAAGCTACGGTGAGAAGCCGAAAGTTTCTGCAAAAATAGTCAATAATAAATAAAAATACAAATAAATATTAAAGGAGATCGTGTTATGTCATTAGTAATGGAAGGTTTATTTTACACAAAGGATCATGAGTGGGTAAGAGTGGAAGGTGAAAAGGCTTATATCGGTATTACTGATTATGCTCAGCATTCTCTTGGCTCCATCGTATATGTCGAGCTTCCTTCAGTAGGAGATGAAATCAGCAAGGACGATAATCTTGGTGTTGTGGAGTCTGTGAAGGCTGCTTCAGATATCATCATGCCTGTATCAGGTGAGGTTCTTGAAATCAATGAAGATCTTGAAGATAATCCTGAACTTGTCAATGAAGCTCCATATGACAATCATCTGGTCATTGTAAAGCTTACAGATGCAGATGAGATTGAGGAACTGTTAAGCAAAGAGGATTACGAAGCGTTTATTTCTGAGGAGGAATAGTCTATGCATCCATATCTGCCTAATACACCGGAAGATGTTCAGGAAATGCTTGGCGTCATCGGTGTGGAGTCCACGGAGGCTCTGTTCAAGAGCATTCCGGATAATGTCCGATTGCAAAAAGATTTGAACCTTCCCAAGTCCAAGTCTGAGATCGAAGTTAGAAGAATTGTCAGTGCCCTTGCATCAAAAAATGAGAGCGTGGATGAACTGACCTGTTTCTTAGGAGCTGGATCTTATGACCACTACATTCCATCCATTATCAGAACTCTTGTCACTCGTTCTGAGTTTTATACAGCCTATACACCGTATCAGCCTGAAATCAGTCAGGGAACACTTCAGAGTGTTTTTGAATATCAGTCTATGATGTGTGCTCTTACAGGCATGGAAGTCTCAAATGTGTCCATGTACGACGCACCTACTGCTGCTGCTGAGGGAGCAATCCTAGCTTCTGTACAAACAAAGAGAAAGCAGATTCTGGTCTCTAAAACAGTGCATCCTGAAACAAGAGCGGTTCTGGAGACGTATCTGAAGTTTAGAAATGTTGACATTCTTTTTGTGGATGAAAAGGATGGTGTTACAGATGTTTCAGATCTTCAGCAAAAGCTTACAGCTGATGTAGCGGGTGTAGTACTGCAATACCCAAATTTCTATGGTGTTGTGGAAAATGTGAAAGAGATTGAAGAAGCTGTTCATAACAACAAGTCGCTTCTTCTTATGAGTGTGGATCCAATTGCATTAAGTATTTTAAAGAGTCCAGGGGAGCTGAAAGCGGATATCGTGGTTGGAGAAGGTCAAGCTCTTGGTCAGAACCTCAATTATGGAGGTCCTGTTTTAGGTTTCATGGCCACCACCACAAAGCTCATGCGAAAGATGCCTGGCCGTATTGTAGGCCAGACATTGGACAGAGACGGAAAACGTGCTTTTGTTCTGACGCTTCAAGCAAGAGAACAGCATATTAGAAGATTCAAAGCTACATCCAACATCTGTTCGGATCAAACGTTGAATTCAATTACAGCTGCAATCTATATGGCTACTCTTGGCAAGCATGGGATGAAGGAAGTGGCTTCGCAGTCTTTTAAGAAAGCACATTATGCATTCCAGGAGCTGACAAAGAGTGGAAAGTACAAGCCTTTGTTCAACAAACCGTTCTTTAAAGAGTTTGCTGTTCTATGCCCTCAGTCTGTAGATGAAATCAATGAAAAGCTAAGGGCTCAAGGAATCTTGGGTGGCTTTAATCTGAAGAAGGCAAATGAAGAACTCGGCGATGCGATGCTGATTGCTGTCACCGAAAATAGAACTCTTGAAGAAATCGATAGATTTGTAAAAATTATGGAGGAGATCTAATGGCTTACGAAAAGTTGATTTTTGAATTATCCAAACCTGGAAGAAAGTCGTATGCTCTTCCTGAAGATTCTCTAAAAGAGATGAATCTTAGTGACTTTATTGATCCCGGCCTTCTGAGAGAAGAAGAACTGGATTTTCCTGAGGTAAGTGAACTTGATGTGGTTCGGCATTACACATTGCTTTCAAAGAAGAATTATTCGATTGATTCAGGGTTCTATCCATTAGGATCCTGTACGATGAAGTACAATCCGAAGATCAATGAGGAAGTCGCTGCGAATCCTAAATTTGCGAGACTTCATCCGTTCCAGCCTGAGGAGACCGTACAAGGTGCTCTGGAAGTAATGTATACCGTTCAGGAAAATATTAAAGAAATTTCTGGAATGGATGCTGTCACGCTTCAGCCCGCAGCCGGAGCTCATGGGGAACTTGTGGGCCTCATGCTGATAAAAAAGTACCATGAAATGAGAAACGATAAAAAGCGAAATAAGATCATAGTACCGGATTCTGCACACGGCACAAATCCTGCTTCGGTAGCTGTTGCTGGGTTTGATGTGGTGGAAGTGGCTTCCCATAAGGATGGATCGGTAGACATTGATTCACTGAAATCTGTTTTAAGTGATGAGATTGCTGGGCTTATGCTGACCAATCCTTCTACACTGGGGCTCTTTGAAAAGCATATCAAGGAAATTGCGGATCTTGTCCATGAAGCGGGAGGTCTTCTCTATTACGATGGAGCCAACATGAACGCGATTATGGGAATTGTAAGACCTGGGGATATGGGCTTTGATGTTCTGCATTATAACCTGCACAAGACATTCTCTACTCCACACGGTGGAGGGGGGCCTGGATCAGGTCCTGTGGCATGCAAGAACATTTTGAAGGAATACTTGCCTGTTCCGGTGGTGGCAAAGAATGGGGATACATATTATCTTGATTATGACTATAAAGATACCATTGGCAAGGTAAAGAATTTTTACGGCAACTTTGGTGTAGTGCTGAGAGCGTATGTCTATATGCTATCCATGGGACATGATGGGTTGAAAGCTGCTTCAACGAATGCGGTCCTTAATGCCAATTACATGAAGGAAAGCCTTAGAGAGCACTATAAAGTAGCTGTGGATGAGACCTGTATGCATGAAGTTGTATTTGCAGGGTTAAAGGAAAAGACCGATGCGGTTACTACCCTGGACGTAGCTAAGAGAATCATTGACTATGGTTACCATCCACCAACCATGTATTTCCCTCTTATTGTAGAAGGGGCGCTGATGGTGGAGCCGACGGAGACCGAAAGCAAGGAAACGTTAGATGCATATATAGAGGTCATGAAGCAGATTGCGACAGAAGCGAGGGAAACCCCTAAACTTTTGAAGGATGCACCTCATGACACTCCGGTCCGAAGGTTGGATGAAGCACTTGCGGCAAGACAGCTGATCCTGCACTGGACAAAGGAGTAGTTATGTCAAATAAAGTAGTGATACTTGGCGGAGGACCTGGCGGCTATGTGGCCGCCATCCGTTTGCGCCAACTTGGATTTGAAACAACATTAATCGAGAAAAACAGAGTAGGTGGAGTGTGCCTCAACGTAGGGTGTATTCCAACAAAAGCACTTTACAAAAGTGCGGAAATTCTAAATCACGCCACTCATCTGGACAGTTATGGTCTGGATTTTGAAGGCGCAGTAAAACCCAACGCGCATAAGATTCGGGAGCGGAAAAATCAGGTGGTAAATACACTGGTTTCTGGAGTGGAGAAACTTTTATCATCAGCAGGGGTAAATGTACTCTATGGCGAAGGGAAACTTCTTTCAAGCAACAGTGTTTCTGTCAATGGAGAGGTAATTGAGTTTGACAATCTGATCATTGCTACAGGCTCGTCTTCTTTTATCCCGCCAATCATTGGAGTAGAAAATGAAGGTGTGGTGACAAGTACAGAGCTTCTGGATTTTGAATCCATTCCTGAAGAACTGGTTATTGTTGGTGGTGGTGTGATCGGGATGGAGTTTGCTGGAATCTTCGCGAGTTTTGGGTCAAAGGTGACAGTGTTGGAAGCGATGCCAAATATTTTACCTGGGATTGATGGTGAAATTGTAAAAAGGTTAAAACCGATTCTAAAGAAGAAAGGGATTGAAATCATCACTTCAGCTATGGTCCAGGAAATCAATAGAGATGGACAGAAACTTCATGTGACAATGGAAGGGAAGAAGGGGCCGGTAGTCGTATCAGGAGACCAGGTGCTGATTGCTACTGGAAGAAGACCTAATACACAGAATCTTGGTCTGGAAGAGATTGGTGTGGAAATGAACAGAAAAGGAATTGTGGTGGATGATCATTTCAGAACCAGTCAAGAGAATATTTTTGCCATTGGAGATGTGAATGGTAAGTGGCTTCTAGCCCATGCCGCTTCTGCTCAAGGAGAGTATGTGTCTGAGTATCTTGCGGGAAAGAAACCGAAGATGGGAAGATTTGTTCCTGGGTGCGTTTTCCTGTTCCCGGAAGTTGCTTCTGTAGGATATACAGAAGAACAGCTGAAAGAGCAAGGTTTAGCATATCATGTAAGTAAGTTTATGCTTGGAGCCAATGGAAAGGCGCTTACCATGGGCGAAAGTGAAGGTCTTGTTAAGGTGATTTCTGATGAGGATTTTAAAATCATCGGTGTCCATATTATGGGTGTCCATGCGTCAGATTTAATCCATGAAGGGCTTTTAGCCTGTGAAATGGGATTGAGTGTAGATGAACTGAAACACGTCATCCATGCGCATCCGACCCTTGCAGAAGCCTTTTATGAAAGTGTTATGGGACTAAAAGGGGAAGCTGTACACATGGTTCAGTCAAGGAGATAACATGAGATATATTATTAGCGAGAATACAGATGCTTATTTTAATTTAGCTTCGGAAGAGTATCTGCTTAAACACACAGATGAGGACATATTTTACCTGTGGAGAAATGACAATGCCATTATTGTTGGTACAAATCAGAACACTCTGTCTGAAATTAACGTTGAATATGTAAAAGAAAAAGAGATTAAAGTTGTCCGCCGCCTCACTGGTGGTGGAGCTGTTTATCATGATTTGGGAAACATCAATTACACTTTTATAGAAAACAGCAAGAAGAGTTTTAATGACTTCAGGGGATTTTGTGAGCCCATTACGAAAGCGCTCAATGAGTTGGGGGTGAAAGCGGAGTTTTCTGGTAGAAATGATATGACCATTGATGGGAAGAAGTTTTCTGGAACAGCCCAGTGTAAGTATAAGAATCGTGTCATGCATCATGGAACGCTGTTGTTTTCTTCAAAAAAATCGGATATTTCAGGAGCGCTTAAACCTCGGGATATTAAGTTCACTGGGAAAAGTGTGAAATCTGTGGCTTCTAGAATCACGAATATCAGCGAACACTTGGAGAGTCCAATGGACGTTCTAGAATTCAGGGATCGTATTATGAGGTCAGTAGCCGGAGGGTTAGATAATATTACGGTTTTTGATGCAATTGAGGAAGAAAAAATCAAAAAACTTAGAGAAGAAAAGTATTCTACCTGGGAATGGAACTATGGGCAAAGTCCGAAGTTTTCCATGACAAAAGAAGGGCGATTTACTGGAGGCACTGTTGAAGTTACACTGGATGTGCAAAAAGGATGTATTGAGAATATAAGAATTTATGGTGATTTTTTCGGTACAGGGAACATACATGAACTTGAAGAAAAGCTCATTGGTGTGAAACATCAGGAGCAAAATGTACTGGATGCACTAAGGGAAATTACCTTATCGGACTATATGGTAAATGTGCAGGATGAAGAATTAGCAGGGTTGCTGTTTTAGCAAAAGAACTTGAAGGATCTCCATTGTAAGTTGGATACATGTATCGGAACTCTACATCATAAGATACGAAGAACAAAACAACCACCAGATTCGTCTGGTGGTTGTTTTTATAGCTGTAATATTATTTGAAATGCTGTGTTGCGTAGATGGTTGGCAAATTACGGTTGTATTTTGCGAAATACTGCTGGCCGAAAACTACGCCTGCGCCCATTCTGGTTGCTTTTGGGTTCAGGATGTTTGCTCTATGTCCGTCTGAGTTCATCCATTTTGCAACTATGAACTCAGCGGTGTATTTGCTCTTATCACCAGAAGCTAACATGTAGATATTCTCTCCAACATTATACTTCGTGGTGTGTTTAAATGTGTTTGTGGTAAACATTAGAGCGCTGTGGGATCTTGCTGAGCTATATAGGGAGGAATCCCAAGTTAATGGAGCAAGACCGTTTTCGCTTCGGTATCTGTTTGTTACAGTTAAGATTTCTTTCTCAACATTGCTTAAGTAATCAAAGCTCGAAGTATTTGTGTTAACTGGAGCTGGGGCTGGAGCTGGAGCCGGAGCTGGAGCTGGAGCTGGAGCTGGAGCCGGAGCTGGAGCTGGAGCCGGAGCTGGAGTCGGAGCTGGAGCTGGTTTAGGAGAAACCTTTTCTGCTGTGCTTAAAGCGGGTTTTGTGGTTGTGCTCGTTTTTACAGTAGATGCAACTGGCTTATTGCTCTGTGTGCTGGGGTTCTTCTGTGTAACGCTTGCTTCAGCTTTTTTCTCTTCTTCGGCTATTTTTGCCTGCTGATCAGCCAGTCTTTGGGCTTCTTTCGCGGCGAGCTCGTTCTTGAAGTTTTGAAAGAAAAGATCAGATTTTATTTCGGTCATCTTTTTATGAAGATCAAAGCTGAATCCATCCTTGAACTGTTCTGTTTTTAATCCGGTGGGTTTGAATATATGAGTGGTTTCGGCTGCGCTTTCCTCGGATAATACAATTTGCTTGTTCTCTTCGGCAGGAACATCTTTTCGATTCTGGATGTTTATTGTCCAGTAAGAAGATATCAAAGTAGAAGTTGCTATTACTAATGATATGAGTTTCTTCATAAATACACCTCGTTATTTTTTATCAAATGGTTTTATTTCTATTAAAATATTCATTGACTTTTATGAGTGCATCGTATCATAATAAAAAAAAACCTTCAATTTATCTAAAAATTCGAAGGTTTAGTCAAAATTAATAATAATATTAATGTAAATTTACTTAACTGCCATACAAGTCGAAAAAATAGTGGAGAGAAAGAATGAATGTCGAATAATACGGAAATCTAAATAATATAGTTCAAATTAAAAAACTGAAAAACAATATTCGTCAATATCAGAATATTTAGCCTGTCGCAAAATAAAAACTGGGAAAACATTGATTTTTACTATGATAAATAGTAATATAATAAGTTATGTTTCAAGCATTGATGAACGGTATATTTTTATAAACAGAACATGAAAAAGTATATTTTAAGTAAAGTTAATAAATACTATACTCCTTGAGAATCAAAGAAAAACACGAAAATATAAAACCGCTGGAGACACCCAGCGGTTTTATATTCAAGGATTTTAATCCTGCGATCCCAACCAAGAATGACAGAAGGTGGGACTTTATATAGTATTAGTATTAAACGAATCTTTTTGGTACATCCACTTCTCTTTGTACAAGCCATGGATTAAAGTCTGGAGCAATTACATCTTTTGTAATGAAACGGATAACTACTTTCAACATGTTCTTCATATCAATTACCTCCATGATTTTTAGTACTTGTGTGTTTGTTTCTCTCATGTACATTATTGCAAATTTGTACATGCAAGTCAACGGTGAATTGACAAAGATTTATGCAGGAAAACTTGCAAATAGTAAGTATTTCATTACATTTACAAGTTTGGTATCCAAATTTGCGTTTTTAATTAAGTTATTGCTGATTTTCGAATTTATAAACGTAAATATTATTATAATATCAAAGCGTTCGAGATGAGTAACGTTTGCAAATACAAGTTCCATAAATCTAAGCTTCTCCTCACGTGATAATTTGTCAATAAATGACCATTTTCTGTTACAATAGTGGTAAAGTGAAAACTAGGAGGAATGATTTGTCATGAGAGAGATTGCGCTGGCTGGAGGTTGTTTTTGGGGGGTTGATGAGTTTTTTTCTAGAAAAGAAGGAATTCTGACTACAAAGTCTGGATACTCTAATGGTCATAAGTTAAATCCGACTTATGAAGAAGTGTGTACTGGGACAACAGGACACGCTGAAACAGTCTATATCACATATGATGAGAATCTTATAAATTTAGAGACGATATTACTGAAGTTCTTCAAAGTCATTGACCCAACTTCTATGAACAAACAAGGAAATGATGTAGGAACCCAATACAGAACAGGAATCTATTTTATTCATCCAGAGGATGAGGCGAAAGCGTTAGAATTTATTGCCAAAATGCAACCTAAGTATACGAAGCCTATTGTTGTAGAAGTGGAAGCTTTGAGTAATTTCTTTGATGCTGAAGAGTATCATCAGGATTATTTAAAGAAAAATCCTAGAGGATACTGTCATATTGATCTTTCTATAGAATAAGAGTAAAAACCGGAAAACCCTCATGATTGATGATCATGAGGGTTTTTTATAGTGCACTACCTAAGTCAACTGACTGAGATAAATGAGTGTTGAGGTAAGAATTGAGGATACTAGGATGTTTACCATGATATTGACTTTCTTTGTTGCAAGTATGAAAGAAACTACGCCTGCTATTATGCCGGTGCCAATTGTGTCACCAACATCTAAGATGCCTGGGAAAATGAGTGCTCCAAGTGCGGCCAGAGGTACACTTCGTAAGAGTTTATTGATCCTTTTGCTCTTTATCGTGGACATTCTGCTGAGTCCTGGAAGTAGTCTCGGGATTTGCGTAGCTGCAGACATTAATAAGATTGACAGAAGGTACTTATTCATCCTCTTCATCTCCTTGAATCATCATCCCGACAGCGCTTCCTACGATGATTGAGAGGATTATTGATAAACCGCCTGGGAGGAAGCTCGATGCAATATAGTTGGTGATCATACTTATTATTGGTATTCCTATTAATCGTCTGTTTCCGTCTAGTGAGTTCACCAGCAGTGTAATAAAAAGAGTAAATATTGCTATCTCCATACCTTCTGCAACTATTCCAGGGAGAATGGATCCGAATAGAATTCCGATGATTGCTCCAAGTATCCATGATAAATAAGAACCAAGCATCACACCTTTGATATAGGGCGCACTGAGGTTTTCTTTGAGAGACAGGATCGCGAAGGTCTCATCCGTCAAACCGAAACTGACGATGACGCGGTTTTTAAGGCTTAGATTCACCTTATTGAAAAAAGATAACCCCATAACCAAATGTCTTAAGTTGATTACTCCAATGGTAATCATCATCTGAACAGGAGAGGTGTTCAGCGCAAAGAGATTGATTGCCATAAACTGGCTGGCGCCAGCATAGATGAAAATACTCATTGACAGTACTACCCAAGAGGGTATGCTGGCTTGAGTACCAATGACTCCATAAGCGATGGCGATAGGGATGTAACCTGTCATAATTGGAAAACTATCGATGAATCCAGATGAGAATGTTGTTTTACTTTTCAATAAATCACTTCCTGAATTTACATAATATTGATATTCTAGCATAGAATATCAAATTCCAACAGAGTAGTATGATTCGCTTTAGGATCTCCTGAAATGAAGCGGGTCCATATGCAGTAGTATTCTCTTTTGGTGACATTAGGAATCTACGAAAGGAGATTTCTTGATAAATCATACAATCTACATTAAGATAGAAATGGATTATATATTATTTGAGCAAAGTATTCTGTAAGAATTGTGTTGAGGTGGGTGGATATGAATATTAATAATGAAATTGCCAGTCTTGTGGATTATGCGGTTCGTGAAAGACTTATAGAAAATGAGGATCGGGTCTATGCTGTAAATAGGATTCTGGAGATACTCAATTTAGAATATTATTCTGAAGGAGCAGATATCATGAGATATGAATCTGTTGAGGATATTTTAGCAAAGTTTAGGCAATGGGCAGTGGAGACTGAGTTTGTGCCTAATGATTCTAATGAGGTTTTAGATTTGTTTGACACAAAACTCATGAGTGTATTTGTATCAAAACCTTCAGATTTCAGAAAGAAATATTATGATCTTTGGGAAGAGTCACCGGAGAAAGCTACACAGTATTATTATCATTTTGCAAAAAAAAGCAACTATATTCGGGAACAACGAGTTGCGAAAGATATAAAGTGGACATATGAAACCCCCTACGGTTTGATTGATATGACCATTAATCTTTCGAAACCAGAAAAGGATCCCCGTGCCATTGCTCTGGCGAGTAAAGGGGTAAATACAGAAAATGAGAAATATCCCAAATGTTTACTGTGCAAGGAGAATGAAGGGTATGCAGGCAGGTTGGATCACCCAGCCCGTCAGAATCATAGAATTATTCCAATTACTTTAGCGGACGAGTCCTGGTTTATGCAGTATTCACCTTACGTGTATTATAACGAACACTGCATTGTTTTTAAGGGCAATCATGAACCGATGAAGATATCCGGCAAAACAATCGAAAGACTTCTTGATTTTGTTTCCGCATATCCTCATTACATGCTCGGGTCCAATGCTGATTTACCGATTGTTGGCGGGAGTATTCTCACGCACGATCATTTTCAGGGTGGTCGGTATGAGTTTGCGATGTCAAAAGCTAAAGAGTATGATAGAACTCTTCTTCAGGAGAATGGCGTTGAACTATGTAAACTGTACTGGCCGATGAGTGTAATCCGTCTTAAGGGTAAAGATGTAAAAGAACTTGTTAGGATTTCTGAACTTGTTCTTTCTGTTTGGAAGACTTATGAAGATCAGCAAGTTGGGATCATATCAAAGTCGGGGGATATAGAACATAATACCATTACACCTATTACAAGATTTAGAGATAATATGTATGAAGTGGATTTGATTCTCCGGAATAACCGTACGGATGAAGAACATCCATTTGGTATTTTTCATTCACAGAAGGAATATCATCATATTAAAAGAGAGAATATTGGTTTGATTGAGTGTCTTGGATTGGCTGTTCTTCCTGCAAGACTGCGAGATGAAATGGAGCTCTTGAAACAGTTTATGTTCAAAAAAGATCTGGATGGCATTTATTCAGAGGAAACTCTTCAAAAACATGGTGATTTTGCACGAAGAATCTTAGATGAAAATCAGTTTACCTCAGAAGAGGAGATTGAAGCAAAACTATATGATGAGATTGGATATGTTTTTATGAAAGTACTGGAAAATTGTGGTGTATTTAAAAAGGACAACGAGGGTGAGAAAGCGTTCCAACGCTTTATAGAGGTTATACATGAAAATCTCAATCACTAAATTCAATATATCGGATCAAGAAGTTCATGAAATTACGATGATAAACAAACAAGGGATGGAAGTTTCATTTCTAACACTAGGTGGAATTATTACAAAGATTCTCGTGCCAGATATTGAGGGGCGTTATGAAAATGTTGTTCTTTCTCACACGGATTATCGGGATTATATAAAAAATCCAGGGTACTTTGGAGCAATCATTGGAAGAACTTCGGGAAGGATTAAAAATGCTCAGTTTGAACTGAATGGAACAGTATATTCTCTATCTAAAAATTATGGGGAAAACCAGGGTCACGGAGGATTCAGAGGGTTTTCGGGAAGAAACTTTCAGTTTGAGTGCAGCAATCTCAATGACAATGCATCGGTTACGCTGAGATATCTATCACCACATTTAGAGGAGGGGTATCCAGGGGAAGTTTTGGTTGAGGTTACATACTCCTTGAATGATTACAATGAATTTGGTATTCATTACGAAGCGCTTCCCAATGCGGATACTTTGATTAATATGACAAATCATACTTACTTTAATTTATCTGGTTCATTTGAAGAGAGTATACTTTATCATGAGCTCATGATTAAAGCTGAAAAATTTGCTGAAATTGATGATACTTCAGCACCTACAGGAGAACTGCTGGAAGTGGAAGGAACTCCTTTTGATTTCAGATATATGCGGGAGATTGGAGAAGAAATTAAAGGAAGGCATCCGCAACTTCTGATCGGGAATGGTTATGATCACCCGTTTCTGTTAGTGCCTGACGCTTCTCCAAAGGTGAGACTGGCGCATAGATTTTCTGGAAGGGTGCTTGAAATAGACTCTACAGCAGAATGCGTTGTGGTGTACACACAGAATTACTCTGAAAATCAGCATGTACAATGTGGCGGTATACTCCAGGAGAGAAGGTCGGTAGCGTTGGAGTTCCAAAATCTTCCTATTGGAAAGAACGGAGTCAATTTGGAAAATTCGATCGTCCATGGCGGGGGAAAATACAGCGCAAAAACAGTCTATAAATTTAAAGTGGAACAGTTGAATGTTTGATAAAGTCACCGGCACTGTGAACTGCCGGTGACTTTTATTAATATTTAGTGAACAATATTCTTATTTAGGTGCAATCGATAGAAAAATTAAAATAAACTGAATAAAATAAAATTATAAATGTGAAAGTTTTTGAATAATATTAAATTCTTTGTGTATATGGTGTAAAATTGCTTTATGAGTAGGAGGTCGCCATGAAAAAGAAAATTACTATACTTCTTGTCACAACGTTACTTACTGCATCGATTCCAGTTTTTGCTGTGAATACAAATGACATTAAAGATCAGGTTAATGATAACAATGAAAAAATAGATATTTTGGAACAAGAAAAATCAGATTTGCAGAAGAATAAAAAAATCGTTAATTCTGAACTGGATGCAATTCTTGATGAAATCAAAAACACTTCCAATAGCATCAGTAATCTGAACAGCAGTATTCAGAGCAAAGAAGAGAATATTCGGATCAAAACAGAAGAGATAGCGGAGATGATACTGAAAATTCAGGAAATTGAAGCAGACATTGTAGTACAAAAAGAAAGAATTTCTGAACAAGAAGAGGAACTTAGAATACAAGAAGAGCTGCTTGCCACAAGGGTGCGAGCGGCATATAAAACTAATTCGGTCAATAATATTATTTTTACGTTGATTGAGTCAACTAGTATCGTAGACTTCACGGAAAGACTTTTGTTTATTGAACGGATGGTATCTAAAGACCACGAAATCATGGATCTTATCGATTCGATTATATCGGTATTAGAGATTGAGCGTGAAAAGCTTGAAGCAAGCCAGAAGGCGGCGTCAGAGATTAAAATCACTTTGGAACAAGATAAAGTTATTCTAGAAGAAGAAAAAACCAGTCTCGAAAGACAAAAAGCAACTTTAGAGCGAGAGCTTGATAATCAACGGTCTCTGGAAGTGGCGAAGAAGACCCTTATTGATAATCTTTCTGCCGAAGAAAGAAGGGTTGCCAATGAGATTGGTGATATCATGGAAGAAAATGCTGCCCTAGAAGCGGAGATTCAGAAACTGATTCGCGAAGCTCAGGAAAAAGCAAGAAGAGAAGAAGAGGAGAGAAAAGCAGCTGAAGAAGCCCAAAATGGCGGCAGCACCAGCGTGCCTGAGACTCCAAGACCATCCTCAGGTTATATAAGGCCAGTGAGTGGGCGTGTGACATCACCGTATGGATACAGAATACACCCTGTATACGGTGACAGGAGGTTCCATACTGGGGTGGACTATGCAGCCGGTTATGGTGTGCCTGTAGCATCAACCAGATCAGGGACTGTTATTCTAGCGAAATACCATGCGTCCTATGGCAACTATATCATCGTTGATCATGGAGATGGAGTGTCCTCATTATATGCTCATTTAAGTGGTTTTGCTGTGGGTTATGGTCAGCGAGTTTCCCAAGGACAAACCATCGGGTATATAGGATCTACTGGGACATCCACTGGTCCACATCTGCACTTTGAGATTAGAGTAAATGGTGTACATAGAAATCCTTCGGATTATGTAAAATAGTAATTTTTTTTACGGAGCAAGCTTCTAGCTTGCTCCGTATTTTTTATTCACTTATTTATCGTGTTTATTATTCGTCAAAGGTTATGAAGGTTTTTGAATTAAATTTTATAGAAATATTGATATTCTATGGTGAGTGCTTTTAATGATATTTTATAATCGATATAATTCTATATTTTTAAGTTAAAATCAAAAATAAAAGAGCAATTAAAATAGAAAAAAGATATACAAATAAAATATAATCAATAATATATTTCAATTTATTAAAGGCATAAGCTTACGTTTGTGAATATAATAAAATGATACAAAAATATTACTAATATCTTATGATTACATCTGCTTTTTATTTGTCGACTCCTTTTTATTGTGATATTCCGTAAACAAAGGTAATTTAAAAAGGAGATGAAAGGAGATGATTGATATATACTGTAACGAGAAACTGATTGAAAAGATACGAAATGGAGATCGCAATGCTGAAATGGAGATTATCGAAAGTAATAAGGCACTAATATATAAGATAATCAAAGACTACTATTATGCTTCAAAGAATGTACTCGACATGGAAGATGTTTATCAGGCCGGGTGCTTGGGGCTTATAAAGGCTGTCAGAAATTTTAAACCTGAGCTAGGAAACAAATTTGTTACCTATGCCTATTATCTCATAAGAGGAGAAGTTCAGAGAATCTATGAAGAGCATTCCAAGCGCGAAATGACCATGTCTGATATTCAAATAAGAAATAGTGACGGCGTAGTGATGGAATCACAGGAAGCGATGGATTACATCCGTTACGAACGGAAATCCTGGGAAGACGAATGGAACCATCAGAAAATGACCGATGATAAAATCATGGTGGATGATCTTTTGAAAAAAGTGACTCCGTTACAGAAAAAAATACTGGTGTACCGATATTACGATGACTTGTCTCAGAAAGAAATCGGGGAGCTTATCAACAAATCCCAGGTTTTTGTGTCCAGAGAAGAGAAAAGAGCAAGAAAAAAGCTAATCAGTCTGCTGGATCAGAAAGAATGTATATATTAGGTTCCTACGTTTTGTACTTTCTCATCTGCCTGTATTGTTTGATTTTGAACTTATACTCTTTCTGGATTGGTGTTAGTGCTTTCGCGGTGGTACTGGTGATAAAGAGCGGACTAAAAAACTTGAAAATCTATGTGATGATCCCAATTCTAGCATTTATATCAGTGACACTTTATTATACGGAAGGTATTCCAGATGAGGTGAAAGTTGAGAGGATCTATTATAATCAACTGTTGGTTTCTTCAGGGGTTAGGCTATACTGGTTGGAGGAGCAGACAAGTACTGTAGAGGTAGGAGACTGGCTGAAGGGAAACTTTGCTTATGGGGGACCTGGAAATGCGGAGCAAGGTGTGATCTGTACGTTAATAGGAAGCAATTATACAGTATATACGGATTTTATTGGCCGGTTCCGTGCTTTAAAGAACAGGATTATGGATCTTCTCATTATGAGGTATGGAGAGCACTATGGCGGATTAATGGGCTCACTGGTTCTAGGGAATCAGAAGTATATGAACGAAGAGAGAGCACAGAATATGGGAGAACTAGGGATAATGCATATTCTCTCAATCTCTGGATTTCATTTCAGTTTATTGGAAAGTGCATTAAAGAAACTAAGGATGAAAAAGATTGCGCCAATGGTGCTGATTATTTATGGTGTTTTTCTGGATAGTATTCCAGGGTACAGAACGATTATTTCCTTAATATATAGGATGGTCGGTAAGACTATTAAGAAAGATACGAATGCTCTCACGGGAATTTTCGTGGGGATGTTTCTGCAGGCTTTCTTTATGCCATACTACATATTCAAACAAGGATATCTTCTCACATATCTGTCATCTTTAGGGATATTGATTTTTTATCCGCACTTTCTACAGTATCTTAAGATTTTACCAAGCGTCATTAGGGGTTCAATAGCACTCACATGCTCAGCACTTTTTCTTTCATTTCCAGTGATCTTGTCATTCAGTCCAGATTTTTCGATGGGGGTTTTTATCGGCAACTTCATTTTAGTTCCTCTGTATTCAATCATAACGTATATGTCCTTCCTTGGAGTATTGGTATCAGGAATACCAGTGCTTCAGACAGTACTATACCCGTTTATTGATTCTTTTTTTCTGCTTTCCTTTTATGCAGGGAGATTCTTTAGTTCATATAACAGCTCAGTGAACTTGGAACATCTTTCGCTTCAGTATGTTCCATGGATTCTTATGGTGTATCTTCTTCTCAGATACCATAAAAAACGAATGGTCTTTACGTTGATGGTTTTTGTTCTGTGCCTGAGCCTCCCTTTTGGAACAAGTGTCAGTATTTATAGTTACTTTGGAAAGCCATATATTCGAGTTATCCATAACTTTCGCAAATATGATATGATGGATTATAGAGTGGCAGAAAAAGGATTTATACCTCTTAGGGGGGATGTATCTTTAGAACTTGGTCGTAAGACTGTATTGATTAAGCCACACCTCATCAAGAAAGGAGTGCCAAGTATTCTTGTCAACGGTAAATCTCTGAGTTTGTCAGACGAACTTCCGTACTATCGAGGTGTAAAAAAACATCATCATATTTTATTCTGGCGAGATTTGGTATATAAGGTGCATTAATGGAGTTCACACAAGTTAAAGAGACTGTAAACAAAAATCATAAAAGGGCATATTTTCTTTATGCAGAAGACGAGCAGCTGTTGTTTCAAATCCGTGAAATACTTCGGAGAAGAGTCATAGGTGATGAGAGTTCAATGAGTCATATTAAGCTTGATGCTAATCGATGTACACCGTTGGATCTTGAGAATGCACTAAATACTTACTCTATGTTTCAAGAGGATATATTGGTGGAGCTTTCCAACTGTAACTTTATGGAGAGTGCTACGCAGCATCCGATGAAAGAAGTCATTGAGGAATATTTAAAAAATCCAAGAGAAGATCTATATTTCTTTGCGACGTATAAGTATGAGAATGATCTGAGTAAAAGAAATAGTTATTTGGATGGACTGAAGAAAAAAGTCTCATCTCTTTCTTTCATTGAATCTATAGATTCGCTTAAGCAGAAAGGGATGGTTTCGCTTATTGAAGAATTATTCATGAAACAGAACGTTCAGGTTTCTAAGAATATACCTGTCTTTATTGGCGAAGTTTTTCGAGGAAACAGCTTGCAGCTGGAGAAAGAAATTGAGAAACTAATTGCCTATACTGATGGTGGAGAAATAAGAAAAGAAGATGTTCTCACCATTATGGAAGTTTCGGATGAACGTCACGTAATGAATCTCTTGGATCTGATATTTACGGAAAGAGGTCTGGGGAGAAATATTAAGGAAATACTAAATCTGATTAACGATCTGCTTTACAGAGGGGAGAAACCCGAGATGATTATTGGTCTTGTTGGGTCAAGGCTTAGAGTGCTCTTTAAAGTGAAAATTCTTCAAGATAGAAGTGCTTCTTCGCAAGAGATCATGAAGCACCTAAGAACAGGCAGTGCCTGGTATGCTGATAGAATGTCAAAGATTAGTGGTTCTTTGTCATTTAAGGAGTACAACAAACTTTTTCGTGTGCTTCTTGAGCATGAGTATATGCTGAAGACTACATCTGTTGAAAGCAGCGCTTTATTAGAAATGCTGATAATTTCGATGGTGAACTCAAGGGATACAAAATAAGATGCAACTTATTGATCTGATTCTTCGAACAACGTAAAAACCCGAGAATACGTTAGTACTCTCGGGTATTAATTATGCCATTTTATTGAACTTAATGGTAAGTCTTGACTTCTTTCTTGAAGCAACGTTCTTATGGATAATTCCCTTAGATGCAGCCATATCTATGGACTTAATCGCAGAACCAAGAAGTACCTTAGCTTCCTCAGCGTTTCCTGCTGTTACTGCAGTTTCGAACTTCTTGATAGAAGTCTTCAGCGCGGATTTCACCATTTTGTTTCTAAGTGTCTTTGCTTGTGTAACCTTAATTCTCTTCTTTGAAGATTTAATATTTGCCACTTTTTCACCCCCTCCAATCATATTTCGAAGCTGTAATTTCTCAACAACTTCTAAAGGGTTAACTCTAGCAATTTGGGGAAATATGCTTGCGAGTCATTAACATTGGTATTATATCATCACCACTGATTATATTCAAGAAGAAAATCATGTGATAATGAGTAAAGTCTCGATAAAGTCTCGATAAGTCTCGATATCCTTATTTGAAGAATAACTTATGTCTGAAAAAGAGAAACAAAGAAATGGAGAATATTCAGGGAGGAAACAAATTAAAGCAAGAAAGAGAAAATGAGGATTCAAAGCGGTTGGTTATTGATGTGTTTGAAGTATTTGATTGTAAAGTGTTATTCTAACAGCAAGGTTAAATAAATTCAAAGAAATAATCAAGATGAGTATCGATTATGCTATAATATAATGTGGGAAAAAATTATGAGGTGAAAGTTATGCAGAGTGAAAGACAAAAGAAAATTAGAAATTTTTCCATCGTTGCACACATAGACCATGGAAAATCCACCCTTGCAGACCGTTTGATTGAATATACAGGAACGCTGTCACAAAGAGAAATGGACAAACAAGTCCTTGATAATATGGAACTGGAGCAGGAAAGAGGCATCACCATCAAGTCAAAAGCGGTGAGGCTTATTTATCATCGTGAAGATGGCGATTATATTTTGAATTTGATCGATACACCAGGTCATGTGGATTTTAATTATGAAGTTTCAAGAAGTCTGCAGGCATGTGAAGGCGCCATACTGGTTGTTGACGCAACTCAAGGTGTTCAGGCTCAGACCCTTGCGAACTGCTATCTCGCGCTGGATAATGACCTGGAAATACTTCCGGTGATCAATAAAATTGATTTAGCTTCTGCGAGAGTTGATGAGGTAGTGAAAGAGATAGAGGATGTTATTGGCTTGGAAGCAGAAGACTGTCCGAAGATATCAGCAAAAACCGGCTTAAATATTCCGGATGTACTGGAAGGAATTATTCAACATATTCCTGCACCAGAAGGGGATGAGAACGGTACATTAAGAGCTTTAATCTTCGATTCCACTTATGATTCCTATAAAGGAGTAGTATCATTTGTTCGTGTAAAGGAAGGAACCATTACACCAGGAATGAAAGTCAAGTTTATGGCGACGGGAAAAGAGTACGAAGTAACGGAAGTAGGCGTGTTTATTCCGGAGTACCTACCAGTGGATGCATTGAAGGCTGGTGATGTCGGATATATCACAGGCAGTATAAAAAATGTAAGAGATGCTCGTGTCGGAGATACGGTGACCTCTGCGAAAAATCCTGCTGTAGAAGCTCTGCCTGGTTATAAAAAAGCAGTACCGATGGTCTTTTCAGGTATTTATCCTGTAGATGGTGCAGATTATGAAGAACTGAAGGAAGCGCTGGAAAAGCTTCAGATAAACGATGCCGCATTGGATTTTGAATATGAATCATCCGTAGCACTCGGATTTGGATTCCGGTGTGGTTTCCTGGGTCTTCTTCATATGGAAATCATTCAGGAGAGAATAGAAAGAGAGTTCAGTATTCCGATTATCACTACAGCTCCTTCTGTTATCTATAATGTACACAGAACGGATGGTGAAGTGATTCAGATTACAAATCCTACGAATATGCCATCAGCCACTGAGATTGATTTTATGGAAGAGCCCATAGTCAAGGCTTCTATTATCACTCCATCTGATTATGTCGGTGCGGTGATGGAGCTTTGCCAGTCCAGAAGAGGATCTTACGTAAGCATGGAATATGTGGAGCAGACCCGAGCAGTCGTCACATATATCATTCCGTTGAATGAGATCATTTATGATTTTTTTGATACACTAAAATCCCGTACTAGAGGGTATGCATCCCTTGACTACGAACTAACAGGATATCAGAGAACAAAACTTGTGAAACTGGATATACTCCTGAATGGTGAAGTTGTGGATGCCTTGTCTATGATTGTGCCTGACGAAAGGGCTTATGTGAAGGGAAGAAATATTGCTGAGAAGCTCAAAGAAGTCATTCCAAGACATATGTTTGAAATCCCAATTCAAGCAGCGGTAGGGTCTAAAGTCATCGCGAGAGAAACTGTAAAAGCCATGAGAAAAGACGTCTTAGCGAAGTGTTATGGTGGAGATATTTCAAGAAAGAAAAAACTTCTGGAGAAACAGAAAGAAGGAAAGAAACGAATGAGGCAGGTGGGCTCTGTAGAAGTACCACAAGAAGCTTTTATGAGTGTGCTGAAAGTTGAGTAGGTGATGAAGTGCAATCAATAGGACTTTATATTCATATCCCTTTTTGTGAGCAGAAGTGCTTTTATTGCGATTTTGCCTCTTATCAGGGGAAAAGTCACCTGATTCATGATTATCTTGATGCATTGGAGCTCGAGATACGAAACAAGACCCAGGGATTGCTTTTTGACACCATCTTTATTGGAGGAGGAACTCCTTCATTTCTATCAAAAGAAGAGCTGGAAAGACTTGCAAAGACTCTAAGTGAAGTTCAAAAGACTGATGATGTAGAGTTTACAATGGAATGTAATCCCGGTAATATCACAAAAGAAAAGGCTGAAGTTATCAAAAAAATGGGGGTCAATAGGTTATCCATTGGACTTCAATCAAGCAATGATAATATTTTGCTTGATATTGGCAGAATCCATACCTTTAAGGAATTTGAAGAAAACTACAGAATGCTTCGAGACTTGGGATTCATGAACATCAATATTGATTTGATTTATGGACTGCCACATGAGAACTTAAACATACTACAAAAAACTCTCTCAGATGTAGCCGTGTTAAATCCCGAACACATTTCCTGCTATTCTCTGATCATAGAGGAGTTCACCCCTTTCTACTATCGGGCAAAGAGAAATGAGTTGTTCCTTCCCGATGAGGAAACAGAACGAAAGATGAATGAGATGATTTTGAAGACTCTTGGCGAAAATAGTTATGAGCGGTATGAGATTTCGAACTATGCCAAAGATGGAAAGTACTGCAGGCATAATATCAGATACTGGTCAGGTGAGGATTATATAGGTACAGGAACTTCATCCCATGAGTATTACAATGGTGAGCGCCAAGAGAACATAAAGACCGTAGAAGGTTATATTCGCTTGATCCAAAATACAGGAAGCGCTTCAGTCAGAAAACATGAAAATACAAAAGAAGAAGAAGTGGAAGAGTATGTATTTATGGGGATGCGCATGATGCGTGGTCTGGATAAGAAGAAATTTGAAGTGCGTTTTCAACGGACCATTGAGTCCTATTATGAGAAAAGTATTCGAAAGCATGTAGAATCGGGACTTCTTATAGATACACCTGAAGTGCTTCGATTTACTAAAAAGGGTATAGAATTTTCAAACCATGTTTTAAGTGATTTTCTGTTGAGCGTATAAGAACCCAAAGGCTGAGCCTTTGGGTTCTTATTAACCTCTTGTAAAAACCAGTCTTTTCTCGCTTGACAGGTCTTCATTATACACATAACCGCTGTAGTTGAATTCTTTCAGCTGATCTATCTGCTGAACGTTGTTTTTAGCCATGAACCGAGCCATTTCTCCCCGCGCAATCTTAGCGTAAAAAGCTATAATAGGGAATTTATTGTTTTTCTTCTCTCGAAATTCAACATCATACACATTGAGTTTTATCTCATGTAGTTTGGCTGCTTTTGCATATTCTTTTGAGGCTAGATTGATCAAGATCTGATTTTTCGCTTCCTTTTCCAGCAATGTTTTGATTTGCGCTCCCCAAAATGAATACAGATCCTTTCCGCGGAGGGTCTTGAGCTTTGTCCCCATTTCTAAGCGGTAAGGTTTCATTCGATCCAGTGGTCTCAGCACACCGTAAAACCCTGAAAGAATACGGAGGTGTTTATTGAGATACTGGATTTCGTCTTGTGTAAGTGTATCTGCATCGATCCCTCTGAACACATCTCCTCTGAATAGAAATAATGCAGGATACTCCGTAGCATAAGAATAATTCTGAAAGCGCTCATAGTTCAGTATAGCCAGATCTTCACTGATGCCCATGAGCTTTTCAAGATCTGAGATACTGTAGTTTTTCAGCTCCTCTGCAAGGACATCAGTTTCAGAAATAAATTTTGGGCTTGTGGTTCGTATTTTTCTGTTTTCTTCCCTCATTGTTTTTGAAGGTGATACAATAGCAATCATTCGTTCCCTCCTAATATCATTCCGATTAAATTGTATCATACTTAATTGCTGTATTGAAGAAGTTTGGTAAGAAGAAAATCAATACTACTCCCAAAGTGAAAAAGTTACGGTATAATAGTTGTATATAAAAAGGGGGAGTTTAAATGGATCAGCATCTAAGTGCAGTATGGCAAATGAAAATTGAAAGACTTATGAAGAACCTAGAAAAAAACCAGATGAAGGGAACTTTTCTAAAAGATAGAGAGGCCCTTCAAGAGTATATGAATCAGCAGATTCCAGATGGGGTAAAGGTGGCTGTGGGAGGTTCTCAGACACTCTTTGAGGTTGGTGTCATTGAATATTTACGAACCAGAAATGTAACGTTTTTTGACCGTTATGAGGAAGGTTTGTCGATGGAAGGGAGAAAGGAAGTATTCAGAAACAGCTTTTTCGCAGACTTTTATTTTACTTCGACCAATGCAATTACACTTGATGGGCACCTTTATAATATTGACCATGTCGGGAATCGAGTCGCAGCAATGCTTTTTGGTCCAGATAAAGTCTTTGTTATCATTGGCTTAAACAAAATTGTGGATACAGAAGAGGAAGCTGTAGGCAGAATCAGATCCATCGCAGCTCCTGCAAATAATGTAAGACTCAACCGGGATACGCCCTGCACAAAACTGGGCAGCTGCACAGAGTGCAATGCGAAAGATCGCATCTGCAGTGAATACACCTTAATCAAGCGTCAAAGTGTCAAAGATAGAATTGAGGTTCTGATACTACCGACAGAACTCGGATATTGATATAACAAAAGCTCCTTCAATGTAGAAGGAGCTTTTGTTATATCAGATAACGGATCAGAACCGTGGCAAGACCAAGGAATATGGAAAAACCAAGGACATCAGTCATGGTAGTGACAAAAACTGAAGAAGCCAGAGCGGGATCGATGTTCAGTTTTTTTAATAGAAGAGGGATGAAAAATCCAGCCAATGCAGCAATTACCATATTGAGCAGCATTGCAGAGCCGATGACAAAGCCAAAGACAAAATTATGCTCCCAGAGTCCAGCTATCAAGGCGACGATGAGTCCCAAGATTACTCCGTGAATCAATCCTACCAGGCTTTCCTTTTTCAAGATCTCTTTCTTGTTTTCAAAGTCTATCTCGCCCAATGCGATTCCCCTTACAATAAGTGTAAGGGTTTGCGTTCCCGCATTTCCGCCCATGCCTGCGACAATGGGCATAAACACAGCCAATGCTACTACTTTCCCGATGGTGTCATCAAATAGCCGTACCACTGTAGATGCGAGCATTGCAGTACCAAGGTTTACAATAAGCCAGGGAAGTCTGCTCTTGATAGAGTCCAGTATGGTCCCGTCCACTTCTTCTTCTTCGTCCAGTCCGGCGAGACGATACAAATCTTCTGTGTGCTCATCAGACATGACTTCAATGATATCATCCAGAGTAATGACCCCCATGAGAATCTGATCTCTATCCACAACAGGCATTGCCATATAGCCGTATTTCTGGAATAAGTTGGAAACTTCCTCCTGGTCCATGTCAATGGGAATGGTTGTGACATTTTGTACCATGACATCTTTAACCAGGGCTTTTGGTTCAGAAATCAAAATGCTTCGGATGGGAACAATACCCTTTAACATTTTGTGGTCATCTGTTACATAGATGTAGTACGGCGTTTCTGCATTTGGTGAAATATCTCTCAGAAACTTCAATGTTTCGTCAATGGACATGGATTCTTTCACAGCGATGTATTCTGTGGCCATAAGACCACCAGCTGTCTCTGGACTATAGGAGAGAAGTTCTTCCATCTCCTCCCGATAGTCCTCTTCCATCCCATCCAGCAAATTACGCTGACTTTCCTCATCGATGGTTCCAAGCATATCTGCCAGTTCATCGGAGGACATTTCTGAGATGATCTCCTGCTTCTGTTTTTGGGGAAACAAAGAAAGGATTTCATATTTTTCATCCAGTTCTGCTTCATCAATGACCATGGCAATATATTCGTCGGGGAATTTATCCAGAAGATCTTTTGAGTTTCCTTCATAGGCCTGTAAGGCTTCAAGCAGATCTACAGGATGCAGTTCTTCTGATAATTCAATGATTTCTTCAAGTGTTGCATTTTCTATGGTTTCCAATAGGATCTGTTCTTTTGTTTTCATAATCCACCTTCTTTCATCCTGATGCCGTCTATTCCAGTATACAGCAGAAGCTGTACAAACAAATAGAACCTCTGAAAAGTTTTCTTCTCAGAGGTTCTATTTTCATAGGTTATCTACTAGTTGCCGTTTCCATTGCCGTTGCCCGGGTTTCCTGGAGTCTGAGCTGGTGTTTCTGGCTCTTCCGGAATCGGGTCAATTACAGGTGGTTCATAGGTATGAACAGTACATACTTGTTTTGGCTGTGTGCCACTGACGAATAGGTCTGACGCCACAGTGTTTTCAATATAGCACTGCTCATTGGGGATTCCACCTGACACAAAGCAGAAGGATGCACTTGTTAGTCCGGATGGTCTTGCGATATCTTTTACCTCAAGGCCTTCATGCAGGTATGCCATGATCTTTCCATAAGCATACTGAGTGGAATAGGAGGAGATACCCCGATCAGTTCCTGGAATCAGGAGACGGGAGTTATAGTCATTTCCAAACCATATGGTTGCTGAGTAATAGGGAGAGACACCTGCAAACCAAAGGTCAATCTGATCGCTTTGATCTCCTTTGGTGTTGGTACCTGTCTTACCGGCCAATGGCATGGAGGTCAGTCTTGTACCTGGTACATTGTTTTTCACTACATCTTTCATTACGTCATAGAGTAAATACGCATTCTGAGCAGAGAGAACCTGAGTGGATTCTGGAATTTTTTCTAAGATGATTCTTCCGTCTGCATCTGTGACTTTCGTATAAAGAATGTTTTCAGTGACAACACCGTTATTGCCGAAGGCACCATAGGCACCTGAAACAATTAAGGGGTTCGCACCATCTTTGTCCATTTGCTGATTACGTCCTAAGGACAGATAGGCGGCTCCCACTGGTGCGCGGTTGTAGCTGCCGTCTTCATTTTTAGGAAATACTAGTCCAAATTTTTCACCATAGGACATGGCCACCGATTGAAAATCACCTAAGCCTATCAGAGTTCTCATAGCTACAGTATTGTAGGAGTTCACCAATGACTTTCGGATGGTAGTGGGACCGGTGTATCTGAAATTCACGTTATTTGGATAACTTGTACGGTTACCAGCTACATTGATGGAGTTTAAGATGGCGTTGTCTTGAGGCCTCTTAAACTGCTCATCAAGAGCTGCATACCCTAAATTGATTGTACCTGACTCCAGTGCAGGGCCATAAACGGTGAGGGGTTTTGTGGCAGATCCTAATCCTCTAAGAACACCCAAAACACCAAAGGTATCAGAATAATAGCTTCTGTTTTTTGTGCCCGGTGTTGAAGCGTCACGTCCCCCAACAAGTACTTTAACCTGACCGCTTTTGTAATCTACTGCGGAGAATGCGGCTTCGGCCTCTCTTCTGTCTTCTTTCTCCACAATGGTTCCCGTTGCTTTATCTTCTTCTTCCAATACGAGCACATATTCTGCTTTTACATTTTCAAAGTCAGAGAGAACGGATTGAGCATAATCCTGGGCATCTCTGTCCATGGTGGAGTGAATGACCAATCCACCATAGGCAATCATTTGCTCAATCTCTTCGTCGGTATATCCTTTGACTTCCTTCAGATCAGCTTTGACCTGATCAAGGACTGGACGGGTGAAGTACTCATAATTGTACTTGTCTGACACAATACTGGTTTGGTTGAACACAATTCCCGTTTCTAACACATCCGTCTGGTAGTTGTATTCTTCTTCAGTGATTTCTCCTGATTCAAATTTCAGGCGCAATTCTTCGCCTTTTGCGATTTTTTCATCAGGATCTATCAGTGCAGAGTTCAGCTGATCTGTATATTGTGCATACTCTTCTTCAGAGATCTTCTTGTTGTCTCTCATAGCGTTCAGGACAAGCTGAGTACGGTTGATATACTTTTGCGGATTTGCCGTGGAGCTTTGTGAGAATGCATAAAAGTTTGTGGGGCTTTGGGTTGTGCCCGCGATATAGGCAGCTTCGATTACAGTCAGGTCTTTTGCGGACTTATTAAAGTACTGTCTGGCTGCCGCTTCCACACCGTTGGCTCGACCACCCAGGAAGATGCTGTTGAGATATGTTTCTAGAATCTGATCTTTTGTCAGCATTTTCTCCGCGCGAAGGGCCATGAAAATTTCCTTGATTTTTCTTTCATACTTCTGCTCTCTTGTGAGGAAAGTATTCTTGATAATCTGCTGCGTCAGAGTGGAACCACCCTGCATGTCTCTATTACCGGTGACCTGACCTACTATGTCTCGGAGAGTAACCCCTATAGTTCGTCGATAATCCACACCTTTGTGTTTTTCAAAACGTTCATCCTCGATGGAGATGAACGCGTCAATGATATTCTGCCCCATGTCTTCCAGAGCGATGGGGAAACGAACCTCATCGGTATGGATCAGGTCCATCTGGTTGCCTTCATCATCCAGCACAATACTGGGCTCGTTTAGAGACAGAAAGCGGTTGATGGATACTTCAGGAGCTTCTTCTGCAATATCAAGGACAATTTTGGCCACATAGAGTGAACCTGCCATCGTTATAATCATAAACAAAATAAAAAAGAACTTTACGAATTTCGCGAAATAGGTGAAGGAGTTGCTTTTGGCGTTCTTTCGCGTATTTGGCTTACTTACCATCATCTTACCTCCGTAGAATATTTACCTAAGTATTATAGCATAAAAGATGCTCTACCTTGAAGTAGAGCATCTTTATTAAACTCTTAAGATTCCTTGACAATTCTCTTCTTGAACTATTTCCAGTTGAAAACATAAGGGATATTTCGATAGAAATCTCCATAGTTCAGACCATATCCTACAACGAAGACATCTTCGATTTCAAAGCAGCAGTAATCAGCAGTAATTTCTACTTTTCTTCTGGATGGCTTATCTAAAAGGGTACATGTCTTCACTGAATTCGCACCTTTGGCTTTGACATAATCTACGACAAACTCCATGGTGATTCCGGTATCAATGATATCATCCACAATGAGCACATCATAGCCTTCGATGTTGTCAGGCACATCATTCACAACTTTACAGCTGCCATTGGATGTTTCACTATGTCCGTAAGATGAGGTTGTCATAAAGCCGATGGTAGTGTCTAAATCGATGGCCCGCACAAGATCCGCTGTGAAAATAAAACTACCTCTAAGCAGAGACAGCACATACAGTTTTTTGCCTTTATAGTCCTCAGTAATTTGTGCTCCTACAATCTTAACCTTATCCTGAATCTCCTCAGCTGATATGAGAATATTTCTCTCTTTGTTTTCCATGGGCTTCCTTCACCGTTTCCTTTCAAAGTGTACATATTAAAGTAAATAATATATAATTGATGTGAATATGTCAAGAACCTTGGAAAAAAGGAGGGAATCTTGTGATTACTGGAAATATTGAAGGTGTACGGAAGCGTATCCTAGAAGAATTGGAAGCGATTTTTGATATAAAAACTGAAAAATATTCATTTTTAAATGACGAAATTATCCAAATTATGACAAAAGCCACAGAAGAACTGAACCGTGAAGTCAGTGTACTAATTGACCGAAAGGGAAAGGTGCTGGAAGTCACCATTGGTGACAGCAGTACTGTTTCCATGCCTTTGGTGGACTTGAGAGACAACAAACTCTCAAGAGTACGGGTCGTTCATACACATCCCAACGGCAATCCGAATCTTTCAGCGCTGGATATTTCAGCTCTGGTAAAAATGAAACTGGATGCGATCGTTGCCATAGGGGTCAAGGAAACTCCTGAAGTGGTCATGGGCTTCCTCACAGTAGAAAATCAGAGAATTCATGTGGAAGCCACAAAACCTCTTAGTGTTGAAGAAGCCCAAAGATTCAATATCATTGATCGGATCCTCTTTAATGAGGGTCTTCTTCTGGATGCGGAAGATTTGGAAGAGGAAGAAGAGCGTGCGGTTCTTATTGGGCTGGATTCGGAAGAAAGTCTTTATGAACTTCGGGAACTGGCAAAAGCCGCAGAGGTTTCTGTAGGAGAACTCCTCTATCAGAAGAGGGCAACCCAGGACAATGCATATTATGTCGGCAAGGGTAAAGTGTCTGAAATCAGAGATGCACTGCAGCTTTCGAGAAGCAATATGGTCATCGCTGATGACGAACTGTCTGGCAGTCAGATCAGAAACCTTGAGGATGAGCTTGGGGTGAAAGTCATTGACCGTACGACGTTGATTCTAGAGATTTTCGCGAAAAGAGCCAGAAGTAAAGAAGCAAAGCTTCAGGTGGAACTGGCTCAATTGAAATATAGAATGTCCAGACTTATTGGTCTTGGTACGGTTATGTCCAGAACCGGTGGAGGCATTGGAACGAGAGGGCCTGGTGAGCAGAAACTTGAGATTGACCGTCGAAAGATCCGAGAGAGAGTGAATGATCTAAGAAACGAACTGAAAAAAGTTGTAGCTATTAGAGGAGTCCAGAGAGAAAACCGAAATCAGAATGAGATTCCAAGAATTTCCCTGGTGGGGTATACCAATTCTGGTAAATCCACACTCAGAAATGCTTTGGCTGATATTGCATCAAAAGATGCGGTGGTGAAAGAAAAGGTTTTGGAAAAGGATATGCTCTTTGCAACACTTGATACAACCACAAGAGCATTAAGTCTTGAAAATAATAGAGTGGTGACATTAACAGATACGGTAGGTTTTGTCAGAAAGCTCCCCCATGATCTTGTGGAAGCATTTAAATCCACACTGGAAGAAGTAATCTATTCAGATCTCTTGGTTCATGTGATTGACGGATCAGTGGATGACTGTCTGAAACAAGCAGTTGCAGTGGATGAAGTGCTCCATGAGATTGGTGCTGGTGAAACAAGAAGAATCATTGCCATCAATAAAATTGATAAAGGGAAGAGTTATGTCACAGAGCAAGTGGAAGAACTTTACCATGGGAAGTATCCAATTATTGAGATATCTGCAAAAAATGGGACGAATCTGAAAGAACTGATGGCGCTGTTCAACGAGGTTCTTCCAGATCATTTGCTGGAAATAGAAGCACTGATACCATATGACCAGCAGAAACTCATCTCATCTGTTCATGAAAGTGGTGTGCTGCTTCAGGAATCCTATGAGGAACTGGGAACGAAGATCAGAGCCAAGATCCTGAAAAAAGACTTTGTGAAATTTGAACCCTTTATCATTGAAGGAGGAGACCATGAAGAATCTTATCATTGAATATCAGAGAGTTTATCATGAAGTAACCAAGAGTATGAGTGATACACGAGATATTCTGGCAGCTTTTGTTTTTGGCAGCATTGTCAATGGAGATCTTTGGGAAAACTCAGATATTGATTTCTTTGTGATTTATGATGGTGAAGAAGAGGGCGTCGAAAATGTCTATTCAATGGAACATGGGGTGCCAGTACATTTTAAGGTGATGAGCAAGAAAGAGTTCATGACATTAAAAGGGCTTGAGGTGAAGGGAAGCTATATTCATAGGATTTTTTCCTCTTCAAAGCTTGTTTTCTCAAAAGACGGTGATATTACAGAGCATTATAACCAATGCAGATTCTATCCTGAAATGGACAGAAGAAAATGGACACTGTCTTACTTGGGCAAACTCATCAAGAGCATAGATGCGACAGATAAGTTTCTTCATAACAGAAACTTTTATGGTGCATACAATTCTGTTCTGGAGTCCATGGAGCTCTATGCATCCGTTTATGTCAACTCCAGAGGGTATATGATCTCCAAAGATACCATAGGGATGGCTGCTGGTCTTGATCCGGTCTATGAGGAAAAATACCAATACCTGGTTTCTGGTGAAAATCTAGAGAAGAAAATTAGACAGGTGAACAAGTACCTGAAACAGACCATAGATCAGGAGATCACAGAAGCTTCTGAAGTGATTCTGCAGTACTTCAGAGATAAATCACAACCTATGAGTGCGAGGGAGATCATTGCAGACCATTTGTTCCAGAACTTCGATATACAGATGGAAGGCATTCTGAACCTCCTTCATCACAAGAATCTTTTAAAAAGAGACTTCAGAGAAGTGAAGACGCCTTCCGGAAAAGAACTTATAAAGGAGAATGTGTACTGGCTGTAATGGGATATAAAACGGTTTTACGAAGATCAGAGACAGAATTTGTAGAAAAGAAATCTACTTTTATAGGAGCTTGTAAAAGGGTTTTCTCAGAAGAGGAAGCAAGAGCATTTATTGATGGAATCAAAGCGAAGTATAAAGATGCGAGGCATCATGTGTATGCCTACACCATTGGTGAGAACATGAATGTTCAAAGATACAGCGATGATGGGGAACCACAAGGTACTGGGGGGATTCCCATACTCGAGGTTCTTAAGAAAAATGACTTGAGAAATGTGTGCGTTGTGGTCACAAGGTACTTTGGCGGGATCCTTCTTGGAGCTGGCGGCTTAACTAGAGCCTACGTGAAAGGAGCATCGGATGCTGTAAAAGCTTCTGGTATTGTGGAACGGGTTCTCGGTTTTGAAGTGGACCTGCACATTGAATATGATCTTTTAGGGAAGGTTCAACACTACCTGAGGGAAAAGCAGATTGAGACAGAAGAGATTGAGTACACTTCAGAGGTTACACTGAAAATCTACATTGAAGAAACTGCACTGCAAATACTAAAAAGCGATATAGTCAACCTTACATCCAGCCATGCAAGAATTTCAGTTTCAGATGCATCTTTATACTACAAGATGGAGCAGCGGCTCTATAAAGAGTTTGAAGAAGGCTAGCAGGAGTGCTATAATAGTGGATTGTAAGAAAATGGAGGGTGATTGATATGTCAGGACATTCTAAATGGCATAATATTCAAGCGAAAAAAAGCAAGGTAGATGCCAAAAGAGGAAAGATATTTACTAAAATCGGCAAGGAACTGATGATGGCAGCGAAGGATGGAACCAATCCAGAAACCAATGCAAAGCTGCGGGATGTGATACTAAAGGCGAAAGCGGCCAACATGCCCAATGACAACATCACAAGATTGCTGAAGAAAGCTGCTGGAGATGTAAACAGCGCAAATTACGAAGACATGGTTTATGAAGGATATGGCCCCAATGGCGTAGCAGTGATTGTGGAAGCTTATACGGACAATAAGAACAGAACAGCAGGAAATGTAAGACATATCTTTGATAAGTTCGGTGGAAATCTAGGTACTTCCGGTTCAGTTATGTTTATGTTCAATAAGAAGGGCCAGATTGTCATCGAGAAGACGGAAGAGTTGGATGAAGAAGAAATCATGATGCTTGCGCTGGAAAGTGGGGCTGAGGATATGACTTCCGAAGAAGAGGTTCTAGAAATCATTACAGAGCCTGAAGCATTTGATGCTGTAAAAGCGGCGATATCAGAAGCGGGAATTGAAATCCTCGAGGGTGAAGTGACTATGATTCCTAATGTGACTACGTCGTTGGATATAGAAACATCCATCCTCTTCCAAAAATTAGTGGATAAGCTGCTGGAAGATGAAGATGTGGATAATGTTTATCATAATGCAGAGTTCCATGAGGATTTTGAAGGATAGGCATAAAAACACAGGAAGTTGAGGTGAACCTATGGTTGCATTCTTTGAACGTTTCGATCCCACCATTCAAGCCTTATTTGCCACGCTGTTTACATGGGGAGTTACGGCCCTGGGATCAGCGCTGGTTTTCTTCTTTAAAACCATTCATAAAAAAGTGTTTGATACGATGTTGGGGTTCGCTGCAGGTGTAATGATCGCTGCAAGTTTCTGGTCGCTGATCAGTCCGGGTATTGACCTGGCTGAAGAAATGGGATTCAATCCATGGCTTATGGCGGCCATGGGATTCATGTCAGGTGGTCTGTTTCTATTTATTGTAGATAAGACTCTTCCCCATATGCACCTTGGATTAGGTCCCAAAGTAAAGGAAGGTCCTAAAACATCCTGGCAGCGAAGTGTTTTGCTGGTCCTAGCCATAACTCTTCACAATATTCCAGAAGGGCTGGCGGTGGGGGTAGCTTTTGGGGCTGTAGCAGCCGGAATTGAATCCTCGAGTCTCATGGGAGCCATTGCTCTTGCCATTGGTATCGGCCTTCAGAATTTTCCTGAAGGGGCAGCGGTTTCTATTCCACTCAGGCGTGAAGGGATGAGCAGAACAAAAGCATTTCTTTATGGTCAGGCTTCAGGAATCGTTGAGCCCATTGCAGGTGTTTTGGGGGCTCTGCTTGTTCTAAGCATGAGAAGTATTCTTCCCTTTGCACTTTGCTTTGCAGCTGGTGCAATGATTTATGTGGTTGTGGAAGAACTGATACCTGAAGCGCAGTCAAACAATAACTCAGACTATGCAACCATGGGTGTTATGGTAGGTTTTACCATCATGATGATTCTGGATGTTGCACTTGGATAATACAAGAAGGAATGGATCAGATATTGTGATATCTGGTCTTTTTTATTTCAAGATTTTGATTCAAACAGATTCACTTTTAAGGAAAAGTTTATGCTTTGCAAAGAATCGTATAATGTCACTGGTGTATAGTGGAACTAATAATAAAGTAGGTGATGGATTTTGAAGTGTTCGATTTGTGGACATGGCAATGTTGAGGGAAGCAAGTACTGCAACCAGTGCGGTTCTCCTTTAACTGGAAAAAAAGTTACTCTGGGCGGATATAGCTCGGATCATCAAAAGTTCATAAGTTCCCGGACACAAGATCACAATCCGCAGGTTGTAAAAGATGAAAGCCGTCCGTTTTATGAGCGAAGAAAAAGTCCGGATGAGGATGGAATTTACGATCCTGAACGTGAACTCAATAAGCCCAAAAAGTCTGTCATAATGCGCATGACATTGGTTATTCTGTTGGCTTTGTTTGTGTTTGTAGCGTATAATGCTGTAAAAATTGCTGTGGATACCCAACAAGAGCGTATCGCTCAAGCGGAGATAGAAAAGCAGCAGCAAGTATTGGCTGAAGAGCTGAAACAGCTGGAGAACTATCGGGAGAAGTTTAATACGGTTGTTGAAAGCTATGAAAGTCAGGGCAAGCTCATAGAAGAGAATATCGCGCATCTGACGACACTTCGTGTCAACAGATTCATGAAAGGTCTGGGGCTTGGAGATGTTTTCAATGGGATAGTGAATAAAGTCCTGGATGTGTCCGATGTATATGACCTGAAAGAGCGAAGCGCCACGCTGAATGTCCTGGTGGAAGAGCTTGCATTGCCTCCTGAAACTTATTTGGCAAAGTATGAGACATTAGGAGTGCTGAAGAATGTTGAAAATTCAATTGCTCAAATGATTTCGGGAGATATCACATCCGAAACGAAAGACAACCTGATAGAGTTGCATGAGGAGTATAACAGGCTCCTTGTAGATATTAAACGATAAACCGCAGTTTTCTGCGGTTATTTTTTTTGTGTAAGCTCTTGATTCTGGAATAATTTTACATTATAATACTAACATAAGCTTATTAATTAAGCATTAGCTTATTTGGAGGTGATCAAAATTACACAGAGAGAATTCGAGATTATAGAAATCATCAAGAAGAATCCATTTGTATCGCAACAAGAGATTGCGGAAGCGCTTCAAATCACAAGATCCTCCGTAGCTGTCCATATCACCAATCTCACGAGAAAAGGAATCATAAGAGGACGAGGCTATGTGGTTGATGAGAGAGATCACGTGTCTGTCATAGGTGGTGCCAACATGGATATTGTGGGTTATCCATTTCATGAACTGAAACGTCAGGATTCTAATCCGGGTGGCGTAAAAGTCTCCCTGGGCGGCGTAGGAAGAAATATAGCGGAGAATCTTGCAAGACTAGGTACACATACCAAAATGTTCACTGTCGTTGGTGAAGACATATATGGAGATCAGATCATCAAAGAATCAGAAAAAATCGGCATCGATATGAGCCATGTGAAGAGAGTGCAAGAGGAAGGTACGGGAACGTATCTGGCCATTCTTGACCATGAAAATGATATGGATCTTGCCATTGCTTCGATGAATATTTTCAAGAAGCTGGACAGAAAATATCTGGAAGATTCTAAACAAGTGATTCTTAAAAGTCAGGTGATCGTATTTGATACGAATTTGGAAGAGGAAATCTTCCGATATGGGGTAGATTTATTCAAGGAGAACGATCTGTTTTTGGATACCGTATCCCATACCAAAGCATTGCGAGCAAAGAGTGTTATTGGGGCATTCCATACCATAAAACCAAACAGGCTGGAAGCAGAAGCTCTATCAGGCATAGCCATCCAAAATCATCATGATTTGGAGAAAGCCTGTGGATTTTTCCATGCCGAAGGGGTGAAGAATGTTTTTATTACATTGGGACCTGAAGGCGTTTTTTATAGCGATGGTCTTAAGAACGGGATAATGAAAGCACCAAAGATGACACCAAAGAATGCCACGGGAGCGGGAGATGCATTTCAGGCAGCTTTAGTTTACTCAGAGCTCCATGGTTTTCCAATCAAGGATAAAGTGAGATTCGCCATTGGAGCATCCGTCATGGCCATGAATGCCTATGAAACCATTAATCCGGACCTGTCCGAAAGTGAAATCAGAAAAATAATGAAAAAAGTGGAGGAAATGAAATGAATCAGTATGTAGTTACAAGCCAGGAAGTAAAGGAAGCGCTAGAAAACGGAAAGCCAGTGGTGGCATTGGAGTCCACGATTATATCTCATGGAATGCCATATCCTAAAAATGTTGAAACTGCCCTTCGAGTGGAAGAAATCATCAGAGAAAACGGCGCAGTTCCTGCAACCATCGGTATCATTGGTGGTGTTCTGAAAGCAGGGCTTACGAAAGAAGAGATCGATTATATGGGGAAAGCTCCTGATGTTGCAAAGGTCTCCAGAAGGGATATCCCTTATATTGTTTCTATGAAGAAAGATGGTGCGACCACAGTTGCATCCACAATGATCATTGCCGATATGGCGGGGATCAAGATTTTCGCTACAGGCGGCATCGGTGGTGTACATAGAGGCGCGGAAACAACCATGGACATTTCCGCGGATTTAGAAGAGCTTGCGGCTACTGACGTTGCGGTAGTATGTGCTGGTGCAAAGTCCATCCTCGATATCGGCTTAACACTTGAATATCTTGAAACCAAAGGTGTGCCTGTATTTGGTTATGGCACAAAAGAGCTTCCAGCTTTTTATACCAGAAAGAGCGGTTTCCCAGTGGACTATCAAATTGACACACCAGAAGAGATGGCATCAGTTCTGAAGACCAAATGGTCACTTGGACTCCATGGAGGAGCACTCATTGCAAATCCGATTCCGGAAAACTACTCCATGGACGAGGCTTTCATCACAAAGGTCATAGAAGATGCAGTCGTTGAAGCGAATGAGAAAGGGATTAAAGGTAAAGAGACAACACCATTCCTTCTGGCAAAAATAAAGGAAATAACTGGAGGAGATTCTCTTGAGTCAAACATCCAGCTGGTATACAACAACGCAGAAGTTGCTGCAAAAGTTGCTGTAGCTTATTCAAAACTGTAAGGACCTTTAATGCTCATTTAATCTTCTTCCGGTAGAATGGGTGCATAGTTCAAGAAAACTGAGGGAGAAGATGAAGATGAGAGGACAGAGTTTAGTAGGCTTTCTGATAAGCATTGTAATAATTTTTTTAGTAATATCTTTTGCCATTACCTTGTTGCCTTATATACTGTTGGGGTTTGGGATTTGGTATATCTACAGGCGTCTTATACGCCCGCTTTTCTCTGGTACCACTGGAGAGAGCTATAAGCGAAAAGAAGAGAATTATTATCGGAGCTATTCAGAACCAACTGTAAAGGAAGACGAACCTCCAGTGACTCAGGTGAAAAGTGTCCATGACGATACGTTTTTTTCACAGGACCACAAAGTGGTTGATGTTGATTATGATGAAGAAGTAAAATAGCTCTATGCTGCAGATCTTCGCAGATAATGTAGTTGGTTTCCTTTTAGGATAAATGTAAGGATATAATACTCTTTCAATATTAATGGGTTCCTGCTTTCCGGCGGGAACCCATTTTCCATAGGGAGACGATCAGATTTGTAGGGGCTATGACCCGAAGAGAAGTACTTCCCTAGGTGTAGTACGAGATGGATTGATTATAGATAAGAAAAGCTTCAGGATTTTTCACTTCACTCAGAAGGTCATAAGGTCTATAATGAAGGTTGCTTTCCAACTGTTTGCGAAAGACCAACCCAATGGTATAATATGTAAATTGAATGCAATAATTATGGATATCATCAAAGAGAACTGAAAGTGAGGATTCTACTATGACAGAGAGTGTATTTTTCCAACCTGTTATCATCGGTACAGATTTGAATACGTATGGAGTCGCAAGAGCTTTTCATATGGCTTATGGAAGCATCAGCAAAGTATTTGGAACAAGAAAGCTGCTTATGGTGGATCATTCCAAAATTTGCGATGTGACAGAAGTGCCGAACTTTTCGAATGATGACATCATGGTAAAAACACTGAAAGATTATGCAGTTGAAAACTCCAATAAGAAGCTTATTTTGTTTGCTGCAAGTGAACAGTATGTTTTTAGGATTTTAAGCAATTACAATGAGCTGAGCAAATACTACGTAATCCCTTACACTGAAGCAGAACAAGGGATCTTCCTGTCAAATAAGATGAATTTTTATGAATTATGCGAGAAGTATGAACTGGATTATCCTAAAGCTGAAATGATTGATCATAGGAACTATTCAGAACACAAATCAGAGCTTTCTTTCCCCGTTGTCTTAAAACCAGCTGAAAGCAGCGATTATTTTGATCTCAAATTTGAAGGTAAAGAAAAAGCGTATATTCTCGAAGATGCAGATTCGTTGAATAAAGCACTCAGTTCAATCTATGGAGCAGGGTATAAACATAACATGATACTACAGGAATATGTTTATGGGGATGTGACAAATGAGTATGTCATGAATGTATACTCAGACAGTCAAGGGAAAGTGAGACTTATGTCACTTGGAAGAATCGCCATTGAGGATCCGGATCCAGTCATGAGAGGAAATTATGTGGCGATAATCAGTACGGAAATGAATGAAGATGTCCAGATGCTTTATCGTAAAATAAAGCACTTCCTTGAAAGCATCAACTATACTGGATTATCGAATTTTGATTTTAAACTTGACGCGTCAGATGGCAAGTTTAAAGTGTTTGAGATCAATATGCGTCAAGGCAGAAGCAGTTTTTTCTCAACTCTTGCAGGAGCCAATATTGCTGTGCCAATCGTGGAAGATCTTGTAATGAGGAAACCTGTCGAAAGTATTATCTATGGAGACAAGAATTTTTTATGGATGAATTGCTTTTCCGGTACTGTATATAAGATGCTTGAAAGAACAGATTTAGAACTATTTCATCAAGCAAAAAAAACAGCAAATAAAGGAACAACATTATTTTACGACAAAGATTTATCGTTACAAAGAAGATGGGTGATATTCAGATACTTTTCTTTGTATAAAAAATCTCTATTAAAGAATTTAGAACGCAAACAGAAGTGAATTTAGATAGAACGAATATAAGGATGAAAGTGAGGACACTGATGCCGGTATTAGATTTGAGTAATGATATTATGGTGAAAAAATATGAGAACTATGTGAAAGAAAGTCCATATGGGCATATGCTCCAATCCATGGGATGGAAAGAAGTGAAGAACAACTGGGATGCGGATTATGTTTATCTTGAAGATGAGAACGGAGATATTCGGGCGGCTTTATCCATATTATCAGTGAAGAATGATGGAGAGAATGCATTTATGTATGCACCAAGAGGTCCAGTATGTGATTTTTATGATATAGAAACTGTACAGGAGCTCATAAAGGAAGCAATGCCTGCTGTAAAAAAACGCAATGGTTTTTTTCTGAGAATGGACCCTGAAGTGATGCAAGATCATGAGTTAGTGGAGAAGTACCGCAGCTTAGGATATGCTTTCCGTTCAAATGAACAGGAGAATATTAAGGTGTTTACAAATCCAAAGCATAACATGATTTTAGATTTGGAGGACATAAGTGAAGAGGAGGTCATGAAGGTTTTTTCAAGCAATCAACGTACAAAAATCAGAAAAACCTATAAGAATGGGTTGAATACCCGGATCATTAGAGTCTCTGATTTAATGTTTGAAGAAGCTTTGGATCGATTTTATAGTTTAACCGTAGACATGTCCAAAAGGCAGGGGATTCTTTATCGGCCAAAAGAGTACTTTGTAAGATTGATGAACGCATATAGCGATGCTTGTATTTTTGAAACCTTTGATGATGAAAATGAGGTTCTTTCAACTTGTATAGTGGTTTCATACAATAAAAAATCCTTTTATATATATGCTGCAAGCTCCAACAACAAACGCAACTTGAATGCAAGCATTCAGATGAACTATGAAGCTATACTTTATGCAATAAGGAACGGATACAAACAGTACGATATGGGCGGGATTTTTGATTTCGAACCATCTAATGGACTATATATGTTCAAGTATAACTTTTGTGGTGGTGATGGTCACAAAGAGTTCATTGGAGAGCTTGATGTGGTTTTCAACGAGGATCTTTATTCAGCTTTCAACAGCAAATAACAGACATTTGTTTTTCAATAATAGGCTTGGAGGAGTCGTTGCTGAGTGATCCATCCACTTGGCAACGATTTATTTCATTACTCGGGAGACTTGAACTCGTAGATCATCTGATTTATATTTCAATAGAATCATGATAAGATAATAAAGAAATTATGTGGAGGAATGGGAATGTACGATTATGTTAGAGGCAGATTTGTCGGTATTTTTAAAGACTATGTGACCGTGGAAAACAGTGGAATAGGATACAAGATTTTCACATCAGGGTATACCATGGCGATGATGCCTCAAACCAATGAGGAAGTGACCTTGTTTCTTACACAGATTGTCCGGGAGGATTTCATTGGCTTATATGGATTTTCAACAAGAGAGGAGCTGGAATTGTTTTTAATCCTGATCACGATAAATGGAGTGGGAGCAAAAGCTGCATTATCACTTCTTTCCGCCAGTGCGCCTGAGAACCTGAAGTATGCCATAGTGCATGAGAATGAGTCTCTGCTGATGAAAGCACCTGGGATTGGCAAGAAGATTGCTCAACGTCTCATACTCGAATTAAAGGGAAAGATCCATATTGAAGATCTGTCCTCCCTGGATGAGGATCAGAAGAAACAAGCAATATCAGATAGTATTGCAAATGAAGCACTGGCGGCGCTGATGACGTTGGGTTATTCTGAACGTGAAGCAAGTAAAGCGCTGGAAGAAATCAATGGGGAGCAGAGCATTGAAAATGTATTAAAGGATGCCCTGAAATATCTGATGAATTAGGAGAGAAAAAATGAATGAACGCGTGATAACCTCTGAGTTCATGGAGGAGGATATAGTAAACGAATATTCCTTAAGACCCTTAAAGCTCTCAGAATATATCGGACAGGAGAAGGTCAAAGATAATCTGAAAGTTTTTATTAAAGCGGCGCAATTAAGAGAGGAATCTCTGGATCATGTAATTCTTCATGGACCGCCCGGACTTGGAAAAACAACATTGGCGAATATCATTGCACGGGAAATGGGAGGCACCTTAAAAATCACATCTGGTCCTGCCATCGAAAAAGCTGGGGATCTCGCATCGATCTTGACAACACTTACAGACAAAGATGTTCTTTTTATCGATGAAATACACCGTCTGTCCAGAACTGTGGAAGAGATTCTTTACCCGGCCATGGAAGATTACTCCTTGGATATTGTCATCGGAAAAGGTGCTCAGGCGAAGTCCATCCGACTGGATTTAGCAAGATTCACGCTGATTGGTGCAACCACACGGATTGGTCTTCTAACCTCACCGCTTCGGGACCGTTTTGGTGTTCAGCTTTCCATGGAGTATTACAGCAACGAAGAACTCAAGGAGATTATAGTAAGAAGTGCCAGGATACTGGATTTTGAGATCAGTGATGAAGGGGCGCTCTCCATCGCAAGGCGTTCCAGAGGAACACCGAGAATTGCAAACAGGCTCTTGAAACGGGTACGGGATTTTTCTCAGGTAAAAGGTGAGAACATCATAACAGACGAAACTGCTGAAATGGCACTGAAGCTATTAGATGTGGATGATGAAGGATTTGACCGTATAGACCGTAAAATTCTGGAAGCCATGGTGCACCATTTCAACGGTGGTCCGGTTGGTGCGGAGACTCTGTCATTTTTTATCGGAGAAGAAGTAGACACCATTGTGGATGTTTACGAACCTTATCTTCTTCAGAAGGGATTTATCATGAGAACGCCACGGGGCCGTGTGGTGACCGATAAGACCTATGAACACCTCGGGGTGAAAAAAGATCAAAGAGGCCAACAAAGTTTACTGTAGAAATGAGGAAAAAAGTTGAAAGTTGAAGATTTTTATTTTGATTTGCCTGAAGAGCTTATAGCCCAACACCCTTTGGAGAAAAGAGACTCATCCAGACTGCTGGTTCTGGATAAGAAAACGGGTGAGATCAACCATCAGCATTTTGGGGATCTGCCGGACTTTCTGAGAAAGGGTGATGTTCTCGTCCTCAACGACACCAGGGTGATTCCTGCAAGGCTTCTTGGAGTCAAGGAGGATACAGAAGGGAAAATAGAGTTCCTGCTTCTGAACAGAAAGATGCTGGATACCTATGAATGCTTGGCGAAACCAGGAAAGAGAGCACGTAAAGGTGCCAAGTTCACATTTGGAGAGGGACTTCTAAAGGCTGAAGTTCTGGATGTTCTTGAGAATGGAAACAGAATCGTAAAGTTCTTTTACGATGGTGTGTTCGAAGAAATCCTGGACCGTCTGGGAGAGATGCCTCTTCCACCTTACATTAAAGAGAAACTGGAAGACAGAGAAAGATATCAGACGGTTTATTCCAGAGAAGAGGGGTCTGCTGCAGCACCTACAGCTGGATTGCATTTTACGAAGGAGCTTTTAGATAAGCTGCAGAGTATGGGAGTGCAGACAGCTTTCTTAACACTTCACGTGGGGCTGGGCACATTTCGGCCAGTGAAGGTTGAGTCTGTGGAAAACCATGATATGCATGAAGAATTCTACAGTCTCGATGCAAAGAATGCGGAAATCATCAATAATGCCAAAAATGAAGGCAGAAGAATTATTTCTGTAGGCACCACATCCACAAGAACCTTGGAAACCATCGCAGATGAGAAGGGATTTGTACGTGAAGCCTCCGGATATACAAAGATCTTTATCTATCCGGGTTATCACTTCAAATGTGTGGACTGCCTCATTACGAACTTCCATCTGCCTGAGTCCACACTAATTATGCTGGTCTCTGCTTTAGCGGGTCAGGAAAATGTAATGAGTGCTTATAGGACTGCTGTAAAAGAGAAATATCGGTTCTTTAGTTTTGGAGATTCGATGTTGATAAAGGAATAGGGTGAACGGATAAATGTACACATTGTTAAAAACTGAGAAAAGAGCGCGAAGAGGGCGGTTTGAAACGCCTCACGGAACGATAGAAACACCTGTATTTATGAATGTAGGAACTCTAGCGGTGATCAAAGGTGCTGTTTCTTCCATGGATCTTAAAGAAATAGGGTGTCAGGTAGAGCTGAGCAATACTTATCACCTTCACCTTAGACCAGGAGATAAGCTGGTGAGAAAAATGGGGGGTATCCATAAGTTTATGAACTGGGATAGACCCATTCTGACTGATTCAGGGGGGTTCCAGGTCTTTTCCCTGGCAAAGATCCGAAAGATCAAAGAAGAAGGGGTTACCTTCAACTCACATATTGATGGAAGTTCCATCTTCATGGGGCCAGAAGAGTCTATGAGAATCCAGTCGAATTTGGCTTCTACCATAGCCATGGCCTTTGATGAGTGCATTGAACTGCCTGCAGAACGGCAGTATGTGGAAAAATCAGTGGAAAGAACCACAAGATGGCTTGTGCGTTCGAAAAACGAACTGGACCGGCTGAATGCAAAAGAGGATACAATCAATAAGAAGCAGATGCTATTTGGCATTAATCAAGGTGGCACTTATGAGGATATCCGAATTGCCCATGCCAAGGAAATTTCGAAAATGGATCTGGATGGTTATGCCATCGGTGGTCTTGCAGTAGGAGAAACTCACGAGGAAATGTATCGGATTCTGGATGTGGTAGTTCCTCATCTTCCTCAAGACAAACCCATTTATCTCATGGGGGTTGGTACACCTGAAAACATACTGGAGTCTGTGGAAAGAGGCGTGGATTTCTTTGACTGTGTTCTTCCAGCGCGAAACGGAAGACATGGACATGTATTCACTTCCAGGGGTAAAATCAATCTGAACAACAAGCGCTTCGAGATGGATGAGAAGCCAATTGATGAAGGGTGTGAGTGTCCAGCCTGCAAGCATTATACAAGAAGCTACATCAGACATCTTTTTAAAGCGAAAGAGATGCTGGCCTTAAGGCTTTGTGTGCTTCATAATCTTTATTTCTACAATAAGCTCATGGAAGATATCCGGAAAGCACTGGATGAGGACAGATTTCATGAATTTAAAGAGAATAAACTTTCGGAGTGGTCCAGAGGACAAGAACCTGTCGAAAAATAGAAATAATCAGAGTTTATTGAAGAACTTTACCTGAATATCTTTCTTATTCATACAAAATTCACTATAATAGTAGTATTAAACAATGGAGGCTTAATTATGGATATCGTAAGACAATTACTCCCCATCATTCTCATGCTTGGTTTGATGTATTTCATGCTCTTTCTTCCAGAGAAGAAAAGAAAGGCAGCGTTCACCAAGATGATCAGTGAACTGAAGATCAATGATGAGGTAACAACAAGAGGCGGCATCATCGGAAAAATTGTGAAACTGGATGAAGAGACCATTACCTTGGAGACAGGATCAGACAGAACAAAAATCAAATTCTCCAAGAATGCTGTTGCGTCAGTTCGTACAGAGGTTGCTGAATAATACCTGGGACAAGGTGAAAACATAAAGTCAGAAAAGGGCAGCGTTTCGCCTGCCCTTTGATTTTGACTAAACACAGCTAAAATATGGTTCTATTAGAAATCGGAGGTAAATTCACGATGAAAAGAAAAGGCAGTATATCTTTATTTGTCATTATTTTAGTCTTATTATCATTCCTTTCCTTTACTGCTGTAGAGGGGCTAACGGTGGGAGGCTACCGTTTTAAATCTTTTGGTGAGGTCATCAATCGAGGGCTGGATCTACAAGGTGGAGTCTCAGTGGTGATGGAAGTTCAGGCAGAGAAACTCACACAGGAGGAGCTTTCTTCCATTAAGACACTTCTGGACCTTAGAGTGAATAAAATTGGTGTGAGTGAAACAGTTTCTACAACCGAAGGAGAGAAACGTGTCAGAATTGATATTCCTGGGGTTTACAATTCCAGTGATATCGTTACAAATCTTCAGACAACAGGAGAACTGACATTTAAGGATCCTGAGGGCAATGTAATACTCACAGGTAGTGATGTGCAGTCTGCATCCGGTATGCTGGACTCCAACAGCCAGCCTGTGGTATCTCTCATATTGAATGAAGTTGGTGCAGAAAAGTTTGAAAAAGCAACTACAGAATTCAGAGGAAAGCAGATTTCCATTAATATGGATGGAGAACAGCTGTCAAATCCAATGGTGAACGACGTGATCAGTGGTGGTCAGGCGGTTATCACAGGAATGAGCTCCGTAGCGGAAGCTCAGAATCTAGCAGGAATCATCAACTCTGGAGCTCTTCCATACCCAGTCAAAGCCATTGAAGTGAAAACTGTCGGTGCAAGTCTTGGTGCTGGTGTTATGGGAGATGTTCTCACTGCATCAATCATCGGTATTGCGCTGATTGTGCTGTTCATGCTGATAAAGTACAGAAGACCAGGTTTCCTTGCTTCCGTAGCACTAGGTTTCTATGTATGGCTTCTGTTATTCGTGTTCTATGCCATCGATGCTACACTTTCATTATCAGGTATTGCAGGGTTCCTCCTTACCATCGGTATGGCTGTGGATGCCAATGTTCTGATCTTTGAGCGAATCAGAGAAGAGCTGGCAGTTACAAATGATATTCCAAAAGCAATAAAATCTGGATTCAGCAATGCCATGAGCTCTATCATTGACTCTAATATCACTACAATCATTGCAGGTCTGGTTCTTTACTATATTGGATCCGGTGCAGTGAAGGGATTTGCATTGACCTTAATGATTGGTATCGTGATATCCATGTTCTCAGCACTTGTGATTACAAGAAGACTGCTTTGGATGGGGGTTTCCATGGGATTCCTCGCAAAGCCGGAACACTTTGGCGTTTCATCCAACCCAGCGCCTAAGAAGAAAAGAGACTTCATTGCTTTGGCAAAATACTGGAGAGTCATATCTGCAGCTATTATGGCCATCGGTATCTTCTTCACGGCAACCCAAGGGCTGAATTTAGGCCTGGATTTTGCAGGTGGTACAAGACTTGTGATGGAAATCGGACAGGAGTTTGACAAGACTGAAATTGATGAAATCGTCAAAACTTACGATGACAAAGCTCAGACACAGGTTGTGGACAACACTCAGATTGAAGTGCGAAGCCAGTCTCTTTCTACAGAGACCATTGATGAGCTGGTGGAACAGATTCAGGAAAAGTATTCTTTAAAAGAAGACAGTATTATTACACTGGATGAGATCGGGGCTTCCATTGGCCGAGAACTGACAGAAGGTGGAGTGAAAGCGGTCGTTATTGCCGCAGCGTTGATGCTTGTGTATATTTCTTTCAGATTCAAGAAAAATTATGGATTTGCAGCAATCCTTGCTTTGGTTCATGATATCTTCTTCCTGATTGCAATCTATGCTGTAGCTAGGATTTCTGTGAATACACCGTTTATTGCGGCGGTTCTCACTATTTTGGGATACTCCATCAATGATACAATAGTTGTTTTTGACAGAGTCAGAGAAAACAAGAAGCTTCACCCAGGGTTATCTAATAAGGAGATCATCAATCTCTCCTTGGGTGAATCCTTCTCCAGATCTGTAGGTACACTTCTGACAACGCTCTTTACAATTCTGTCTGTTGCGATATTTGTGCCTCAGATCAGAGATTTTGCCCTGCCAATATCCATTGGCGTCATGGTCGGCGGATTGTCTACCTTCTTCGTTGCATCCCCATTCTGGATCAGCTTGGAAGATAGAGTACATAAGATCAAAAAATAGAGATCAACAGCGAGAAAATTTTAGGTAGATATGAGAAAGGTCACTTCTCCAAGTGACCTTTCTTCAATCCCAAAGGTTTCTGTTCTTCATTGTGAAGAGCTGGTTTTTGTATTATAATAATAGTTGTTTCATTAGGTGAGGGATGCATATGGTGAGTACGTATCTTAGGGCAATATTTCGCGGTCCCGAAAATGTAAGTTCTGTGAAATATACCCATAAGGCAATATTAAGAATCATGGAGGCTGTGAACAGCCGAGAAAAAATCATCATATACGGCAAAGGAAACCGTGAGGGGATTTGCAGCATTGCAATGCTGATTCTGGTGCTCCGGTACTTTAATGCAGACTTTGACTATTTCCTGATTCCGCAAGGAGGAAATCGTGAGAGTCTCATTAGTGATGTCAAAACTCATCTCAATTTTTACAATCCTGGTGTGATGCTTTCTCTGGACCGATCGTTCACAGAAAAAGTGCATACAACGCTCAAGGATTCTGGGAAAGACTTTGTCACATTGGGCCATGGAGATGGTATTGTGGAGTACAGCTTCGAAATTTTTGAAGCCACATTGATGAAAAATGTGTTTGCTTTTGCAAAGGATCTTTCCATGAACTATGACACAAGAAATATATACAGGTATACTGATCTGGTATATTTAGGTTCTGACGACAATAATGAGGATGATGAACTTTTGAAAATGGGACTAAACAGACTTCGAGTATCTACGAATTATGGAATCCGTTCTATTAAAAACATGGCAGATGGAGGAGATACGGTAATAAAGGATCTTCTGACACCGAAAGATAATCCCTGGTCCATGGTAGACAATGCAAGAATCATCATTGAACTGCTGACTACAGAAGATATTCATCGTGCAGAGCAGATAGCCAAATACTTAATCAACAGTTGAAAAAACCTATGGAGGGTTATTATGGATTTTAAAGAAAAGATTGCAATCATCCCGAATTTTCCCAAGGAAGGGATCAGTTTTAAAGATATCACACCACTGATTGGTGACGGAAAAGCCTTTCAGGAACTGATAGATACCATGGCAAAGAAACTCAAGGAACTGAAGGTGGATTATATCGCAGGTCCTGAGGCCAGAGGGTTTATTTTTGGAGTGCCCCTTGCCTATGCGCTGGGTGTTGGATTCATTCCCATCAGAAAACCAGGTAAGCTGCCTCAAGAAACGGTCTCCATCACGTATGATCTGGAGTATGGTACAGATACATTGGAGATTCATAAAAATGCCTTCAAAAAAGGGGACCGAGTAGCACTTGTGGACGATCTGCTTGCTACAGGAGGAACAATTTCTGCGTGCGCAAAGCTTATTGAACTGGCAGGCGGTGAAGTTGCCTCCATTGATTTCATGATAGAACTTACAGAACTGAAAGGCAGAGACAAACTGGAAGGATACCATGTTGAATCCATGGTACAGTACGACATTTAATCCGTGAAGTAAATACATACTCTAATAGGCTGGTTTCGTACCAGCCTATGCCATATTTCAAAGTATAACAATTCTGTAGAAATGAGGAAGAAATATGCTCTACGATTTAATGAAGAAAATTGATAAAGCAGGCAATATCAATAAGGAACTGGTCATAAAAGCATATAATCTGGCTTCTGAAGCACATGGTGACCAGAGAAGAATCTCTGGAGAGCCTTATGTGACTCATCCCGTGGAGGTAGCTTCCATTCTTGTGGATATGGGAATGGATACCAACACCGTGGTGGCCGGGCTTCTTCATGATGTCATCGAGGATACCAAGTACACCTTTGACGAGATTGCCGAACTGTTCAGTGTTGAGATTGCTGAGCTGGTGGATGGTGTGACGAAACTCGGTAAAATCAAATATAAATCCAAGGAAGAGGAACAGGCAGATAATGTCAGAAAGATGCTCCTTGCCATGGCAAAGGACATTAGAGTCATTCTCATCAAGCTTGCAGACCGCTTGCACAATATGAGAACACTCCGATATATGCAGCCAGACAAGCAGCGGGAGAAATCAAAAGAAACCTTCGACATTTATGCGCCCCTCGCCCATCGTTTAGGTATGTTCAGAATCAAGTGGGAACTTGAAGATCTGGCTTTTCGCTATATGTATCCTACAGAGTATTATGACCTGGTGAATCAGATCGCTGAAAAACGAAAAGAGCGTGAAGCTTACATCAATATGATCATGGATGATATTGTGGGTAAACTGAAGAGCGCCAGCATTGAATGTGATATTGACGGAAGACCAAAACATTTTTATTCCATTTATAAAAAGATGATGGCACAGAACAAGAACATCGACCAGATTTTTGATCTCACGGCGATTCGCGTTCTTGTGGACTCTATCAAAGACTGTTATGCGGCACTGGGCATAGTTCATACGATTTACAAACCGATTCCGGGACGTTTTAAAGATTATATAGCCATGCCTAAGCCCAACATGTATCAGAGTCTCCATACGACTGTAATCGGGCCTCAAGGAAAGCCTTTTGAGATCCAGATCAGAACCTATGAAATGCATAGGGTCGCAGAATATGGTATCGCAGCTCATTGGAAGTATAAAGAGACGGGTTCCTCGAAAGAGGCACCCAAAGACACCATGGACCAGAAACTGATCTGGGTGCGCGACATGCTGGAATGGCAAAAAGAGACTTCTGATGCGGAAGAATTTATGGAAGCATTCAAGATTGATCTGTTTGGTGATGAGATATTTGTTTTCACACCAAAAGGAGAAGTAATCAATCTGCCTTTCAGAGCAACACCCATAGACTTTGCATACCGGATTCATACGGATGTCGGAAACCGTACAATCGGAGCAAAAGTCAATGGAAATATGGTCACATTGGACTACAAACTGGCTACGGGTGAAATTGTTGAAATCATAACATCATCCAAACCGAAAGGGCCCAATATTGACTGGTTGAATATTGCTACTTCCAATCAGGCGAAAACAAAAATCAAAGCGTGGTTCAAGAAAGAAAAAAGAGAAGAGAACATTCAGCGTGGAAAAGAACTTCTTGAAAAAGAGGCGAAGAAACAGGATCGCAATTTTGCGGATATCGCGAAAGGAGAGATGCTGGATAAGCTGATTCGAAGATATCATGGCAACAATATGGATGACCTTTATGTTGTGGTAGGAGCCAGTCAGGTGCTTCCATCCACCATCGTTACAGCGCTCAAGGATTTTCTGGAAGAGGAAAAAAAGGCGAAAATCAACGAAGACAACAGACTCTCTCTTCTTGAAGCGGAAAAGATGATTGATGCTCAGAAGAAAAAAGAGAAAGCGAAGAAGAAGTCCTATTTTGGTGTGGTTGTTGCCGGTATGAGCAATGTACAGGTTCGCTTTGCAAAGTGCTGTAATCCGGTTCCGGGAGATCAGATCATTGGATTTATCACAAACTTCAGGGGCATCAGCATACACCGAAGTGACTGTGCGAATATCGATGCCATCAAGAATGACAAAACCCATAGAATCGTGGAAGTATCATGGGAAAAAGAAAGTCAGGAGCTTTACAGCGCTCGTGTTCAGATCCATGCTTTGGATAGACCAAACCTGGTTTCGGATATCATCGCTCTGATTAATGAGCTGAAGATTCCGTTGAATGCTATGAATGTGGAAACCAGAAAAGATGCATCCGTAATGATTCATCTGTCTCTATTAATTAGAGACATCAATCTTTTGGAAGAATGCCTGAAGAGACTAAGAAAACTCTCAAGCGTGGTGGATGCTTTTAGAATAGGAAATGTGTAGGTGATGAAATGCGTGCAGTAATCCAAAGAGTTCTTGCATCAGAAGTTCTGGTGGAAGAGCATCGTGTTGGAAAAATCGGAAAAGGGTTCAATGTTCTGGTGGGTATCAAAGATGATGATACAGAAGAGGATATGAAATATATTCTTGAGAAAATCAAGGGCCTTCGGGTCTTTGAGGATTCTGAAGGGAAGATGAATCTATCTCTACAGGAAGTTGGCGGACAAATACTCCTGATCTCCCAGTTCACTCTGTATGGGGATGCGAGGAAGGGAAGAAGACCAAGTTTTATTCAGGCAGCTAAAGGTGAGGACGCAGAGCAGATGTATCATCAGATGATCCATCACCTGAGAGAAAGCGGATATACGGTTGAAACTGGAGTCTTTGGCGCAGAAATGAAGGTTCTTATTGAAAATGACGGGCCAGTAACCATACTTCTTGACAGCAGAAAGACCTTTTAGGAAGGAGATCACATGTTAGTAAAAAAAACCGTTTTAGGCGTTTACCAGGAAAATGCCTATATCCTTATAGATGACACCACGAGGGATGCTCTGATCATCGATCCAGGTGATGAGGGGGAGTCTCTTGTGAGATATCTGGAAAGCCTGAAAATAAATTTGAAGGCGATACTTCTTACTCACGGCCATGTGGACCATGTTGGTGCTGTAGATGCTGTTAGAGAGGCGTTCTCTGTACCGGTCTATATCAGTGAAATAGATATGAAATTCATTGAGCAAAGAAAAATGGCTTTCGGAAAAATGAAAAGAGCGGACTACTTCTTGAAAGAAGGAGATGAGTTCATCTTTTCGGGCAAAAAAGTGGAGATTATTGAAACTCCTGGCCACAGCAGGGGAAGCTTAAGCTATTATGTGGATGGACTGCTCTTCTCTGGCGATGTGCTTTTTCAGAACTCCGTTGGCAGAACTGATCTGCCAGGAGGAAATATGGAGGAGCTCCTTTATTCCATTAAGGAAAAGCTGATGAAGCTTCCTGGTGAAACGAGAGTCTTCCCTGGACATGGACCTGAAACCACCCTTGCCATGGAAAAAGCATTCAATGGATATCTCAGATAGGTGACGATGATGATTCATGTGAAAAGCAACAACAGTCTCAGGTATCATGTTTATCACATGACTACACTGTTTTATCCTGCCTCTCAGATTCAGTATCTGGATGAGGATGATATAAAAGAGGGAGATATCGAAGTGTTTGTCTCGGGAGAAGTGCTCAGAATCAAGTTCTTTAAGGAAGAAGAGTCCTTAGCTTACCCAGATGAAACATTGAATATCATGAGAAGAGCTCTTTTCAAAAGGCTCAGCAGCAAAACCGGAAAGCACTTGCCTTGGGGGATTCTCATCGGCATAAGACCTTCTAAAATAATGAGAGAGCTCATAGAAAAAGGCTATTCGAAAGAACAAATTGTGGAAGAAATGACTGCAGAGTACTTGGCGGATGCGGATAAGATTCTTCTTGCCTATGAGGTTGCTCTTAAGGAATCAGAAGTTCTTCATAGTGTGGATACGAAGGATTCCTTCGATCTTTATATCGGTATGCCTTTCTGCCCCTCCAGATGTGTCTACTGCTCATTTGCCTCCAATGTGTATCATGGAAACCGGTATAAGGATCTGTATCTTGAGCTGCTGAAGAAGGAAATGCAGCAGATCTCAGCATATCTTAAAGAACAGAATATTACGGTTCAGCACATATACTTTGGGGGTGGCACACCCACTGCGGTATCAGATGAAGAATTTGAAGAGGTTATGGAGTCTATCGATGAGCTGTTCTTAAGCATGCATCCAATCCGGGAGTTTACTGTGGAAGCTGGAAGAGTAGACAGTATCACAGCGAAAAAGCTTCAGAGCATGAAAAAACACCATACCACAAGAATATCCATCAATCCTCAGAGTATGAAAGATGAAACTCTTAAAATCATTGGAAGAAACCACAATCGTGAGACAGTGCTTTCAGTTTTCGGGATGGCCAGAGATATGGGGTTTGACAATATAAATATGGATCTTATTCTTGGTCTCCCGGGAGAAACTTTCATGGATGTGGAAAACACGCTGGCTGATATTGAAATGCTGAGACCGGAAAGTATTACTGTGCATGGACTGGCAATCAAGAGGGCTTCGATTCTCTACGAGGATTTCATTCTTGAAAAGAAGTATCAGCTTCCTCAGCAGGAAGAAATGAACCGAATGTATGCTGCAACGGATCAATGTGCAAGAAAAATGGGTTTAAAGCCCTACTACATGTACCGTCAGAAAAATATGGTGGGAAATCATGAAAATGTCGGTTATGCAAGGGAAGGCTTTGAAAATTATTATAATATGGTCATGATTGAAGAGGTGAAGACCATCATTGCCATGGGCGCGGACGGCGTAACCAAGAAGGTGAAGGATGGGAAAATTGAACGGTTTGCGAACTTCAAAGGCCTGAATGATTATACAGAAAGATTTGAGGAAATGATGGAGAAAAAACTTCAGTTCCTCCAAAAGGAGTGAAAAATTATGGATCTGCAAGCGCCAAAGGGCACAAAAGATATGCTTCCAATGGATGCATATAAATGGCATTATATCGAAGAGCACCTGAAAGGGATTGCACATACCTACGGGTTCCGTGAAATCCGTACACCGATGTTTGAAAGCACGGAGCTCTTTACAAGAGGAGTAGGTGAAACTACAGATGTAGTGCAAAAAGAGATGTATACATTCTTGGACAAAGGAGACAGAAGCATTACGCTGAAGGCGGAAGGGACTGCTCCTGCGGTTCGTGCTTTTGTTGAATCCTCTATGTATGCGGATGCTCAACCGACAAAACTGTATTATTTCACACCTGTGTTCAGGTATGAGAATGTTCAAAAGGGCAGACTCCGTCAGCACCACCAGTTTGGAGTCGAACTTTTCGGAAGCAAGGAACCATCTGCAGATGCGGAGGTTATTTCCATTGCCATGAGAGCCTTTGAAGAGCTGGGCATCAAGGGATTGACCTTAAAGATCAACTCCATTGGTCATCCGGAGTGCAGAAGAGACTATAACACACTGCTAAAGGACTATCTGACCCCTCACTATGATGATTTATGCACAGTGTGCCAGGATAGATTTCATAAAAATCCAATGAGAATTCTAGACTGTAAAGAAAAAAGCTGTCAGCTTCTTGTAAAAGACGCTCCTCTCATTCTGGATCACGTATGTGATGAATGCAGCACTCACTTTGAACAGCTGAAAAGCTATCTCGAAGCCATGGGTATTGCCTATGAAGTGGATAAGGGGATTGTCCGGGGGCTGGATTATTACTCCAAGACTGTTTTTGAGATAGTGAACAAAGACATTACAGTATGTGGCGGAGGAAGATATGACTATCTCATTGAAGAGATTGGCGGACCTTCTATGCCGGCTGTTGGCTTTGGGCTTGGGCTGGAGAGGCTCCTGATGACACTTGAGGATGAAGGTATCGTAATTCCAGAACCTCTTAGACTGGATGTGTTCATTGCCTCCATGGGACCAGAAGAAAGCCTGAAAGCAGCTTCAGTGGCTCATAGTCTCAGAAGCAGAGGACTAAAGGCTGATATTGATCATATGGGTAAAAAGCTGAAAGCGCAGATGAAATATGCCAATAAGATTGGAGCTCGTTTCACGATGATACTTGGTGAAGAAGAGCTTTCTAACAATAAAGCATCACTTAAAAACATGGAAAATGGTGAACAGGTAGAAGTGCCGCTGACACCTGAAGCAATTGAAGAGATTATCATGAGGAGTGGATCATAATGGGAGAAATGTTAGGTCAATTAAGAAGAACCCATATGGCAGGTCATGTGAATGAGAGCCTGATCGGGCAGGAAATCATCGTAACAGGCTGGGTAGCGAAAAGAAGAAATTTAGGAGCTCTTATTTTCTGTGATGTACGTGACCGCGAAGGAATCCTTCAGGTGGTATTCCGTGAAGAAGCAGCCAAGGAAGCCTATGAAAAAGCGGATCTTCTGAGAACAGAATATTGTATTCTGGTTAGAGGTGTAGTGGAGAGAAGAGAATCAGTTAATGACAGCATTCCCACTGGCCAAGTGGAACTGATCGCCAAAGAACTGAAGATACTTTCTGAATCTGAGACCCCACCCATCTACATCAAAGAAAATCTCGATGCTTCGGAACACATCCGTCTGAAGTACAGATATCTTGATTTGAGAAGACCAGATATGCAGAAAATCTTCAAAATCAGAAGTAAAGCGTATATCTCTATCCGTAACTTCATGGACCAGGAAGGTTTCCTGGAAGTGGAAACACCAATACTCAACAAGAGCACACCAGAAGGGGCAAGAGATTATCTGGTTCCTTCTAGAAATTATCCAGGAACCTTCTATGCATTGCCACAGAGCCCTCAGATTTTCAAGCAGCTTCTCATGGTTGCTGGTTTCGATAAGTACTTTCAGATTGCCAAGTGTTTTAGAGACGAAGATTTGAGAGCCAACAGACAGCCTGAGTTTACTCAGATTGACATCGAAATGAGTTTTGTTGGAGTTGAAGATGTCATTGCACTGAATGAAAGACTGGTGCAAAGAGTCTTTAAAGAAGTTCTGGATAAAGAAGTGGTGCTCCCGTTCGAAAGGCTTACATACAAAGATGCCATGGAACGGTTTGGATCTGATAAGCCAGATCTCAGATTCGGAATGGAACTGAAAGATCTGTCTGATCTTGTAAAGGACACAGAGTTTGTTGTCTTCAGAAATGCACTGGATGCCAATGGCAGCGTGAGAGCCATCACACTAAGCGGTGGAGCTTCCATGGGCAGAAAAGACATTGACAGACTGGGTGAGTTTGTAAAGACTTACAGAGCGAAAGGACTGGCTTATATTCAGTTGAAGGAAGAAGGGGTTAAAACAGCACTTTCTAAATTCCTCTCAGAAGGAGAAATCACTTCAATCATCGAGAGAACGGAAGCCAAGACAGGAGATCTTATCCTTATCGTTGCAGACAAGGACGAAGTGGTTTTCCAATCCCTGGGGGCATTGAGGCTGGATCTTGCAAAGAAGTATGGTCTGCTTGAAGGGGCCGAAGAGTTTAAGTTTGCCTGGGTCACAGAGTTCCCGCTTCTTGAAAGAGACGAAGAGGCTGGAAGATTTGTAGCGCTTCACCATCCATTCACAAGTCCTATGGAAGAAGATCTGCATTTATTGGATACAGATCCAGGAAAAGCACGTGCGAAAGCCTATGATATGGTCCTCAATGGGGAAGAACTGGGTGGCGGTTCCATCAGAATTCATGACAGCAAGCTTCAAGAAAAAATGTTCACCTTATTAGGGTTTTCCCAGGAACAGGCTTGGGCTCGTTTTGGATTCTTACTGGAAGCATTCAAATATGGTCCACCACCACACGGTGGATTAGCCTTTGGTATGGATAGACTGGTGATGTTCCTTGCAGGAACCGAAAATATCAAGGATGTGATTGCGTTCCCTAAGAATCAGAATGCATTTGATCCGATGTCCGAAGCACCGAACATAGTGGATGAGGTTCAGCTCCAGGAACTGGGCATTGAAATCTCAAAAATATCTGAACAGGAATAAACAGCATAGAGTAGAGGAGCCCCAGTGCTTCCTCTGCTCTTTTTTACTGCAAGTTATCAGATTTCGAATATTCGGATAATATTTTATGGGTTTGAGAATTGACAGATGATTTATTGAACTATTTCCATCAGATTGTTAAAGCTCTATGGAAAATTAAACGGTTTCATATTATGATGGGAGTATGGGAGGTGGAAGATGATTATTATAGAAAATGGAACATTGACACTGGAGGATTTTATCCGTGTCACTAGAGAAAACGAGGAAGTTTCCCTGAGTGTGGATACTAGAAACCGTATCATGCATTCAAGAAAAGCGCTGGAGAAAGCCGCTGAAGGCACTCAGGCAGTTTATGGTGTTAATACAGGGTTTGGTAAGTTTTCTGAAGTTAAAATCAGTGTGAACGAACTGAAGGACCTTCAACGCAACCTCATCGTATCTCATGCATGTGGTGTAGGTCATCCGATGAAAACTGAAGAGGTACGCGGTGTGATGCTCCTTCGTGTCAACGCACTGGCTCGTGGTTTTTCAGGAATCAGGCTGGAAACCGTTGAAACTCTTCTTGAGATGCTGAACAAGAGAGTGCACCCTGTGATTCCCGAGAAGGGCTCCTTAGGTGCATCTGGAGATCTGGCGCCTTTGGCGCACATGGTGCTCACACTGATTGGAGAAGGGATGGCTGAATACAACGGGAAAATCATGCCATCCAGAGAGGCGATGAATCTTGCAAGCATCCATCCTGTAGTGCTGGAAGCGAAGGAAGGGTTGGCGCTCATTAACGGAACCCAAGCGCTGACTTCCATTGGAGCTCATGCGTTCTATGATGCTGAAAGAGCGTTGAGGACAGCAAATCACACAGCTGCGCTGACCATGGAGGCACTGCGTGGAATTACCACAGCCTTTGATGAGAGGCTGCATGTGGTTCGAGGCCACAAAGGTCAGATTGAAGTATCAAAAGAGATTCTGAGAATACTGAAAGGGTCTACTCTTGTAACGAAGCAGAATGATATTCGTGTTCAGGATGCCTATTCCATCCGGTGTATTCCCCAAGTTCATGGTGCAATCTTAGACACCCTGGACTTTGCAAGGGAGAAGATTGAAATAGAGCTGAATGCGGTAACAGATAATCCCATAGTACTCAGTGAAGATGAAATTTATTCTGGAGGGAACTTCCATGGTGAACCCATGGCCCTTATTTTTGATTACCTTGCCATTGCGGTCAGTGAGCTGGCGAATATTTCTGAAAGAAGGCTGGAAAGACTTGTGAACTACCAGCTGAATGATCTGCCTGCATTTTTGGCTCCTTCTGGAGGCCTGCACTCTGGTTTTATGATTCCCCAATATACAGCAGCGGCTTTGGTTTCTGAAAATAAAGTGCTCTCACATCCAGCTTCTGTAGACTCGATACCTTCCTCTGCCAATCAGGAGGATCATGTATCCATGGGAAATACTGCAGCGAGAAAATTACGTGAGATTGTAGAAAATACAAGAAGAGTCCTTGCCATTGAGGCTTTTGCCGCTTGTCAGGCCATTGATTTCCGTCATGGTTATACACTGGGGGAAGGTACGGCTCCGATTTATGAGAAAATCAGAGGCGTTGTACCTTTTCTGGAGAAGGATGTAATCATGCATGAGGAAATGAATAAAGTCTATGAGATATTGAATACAGTACTGTAACAAAATTAGATAAAAATACTACTTTATGTTAATATTATGATAATGTTCCATTAATATCAGGAAATGCAGATGATTTTAACAAGAGGAAGTACTACAATAATAGATAAGAGGTGATTTTGTGTTAAGAGAATTATCCATCAATGATTTTACAAAAGTGCTCGGAGAAGGAAAACCAACACCTGGGGGTGGAGCTGCGGCGGCATTGAGCGCATCTCTTGCGGCGGCACTTACTTCTATGGTTTTTAATCTGACCATTGATAAGAAAGTATCTAAGGATTATCCTGAATCCGTCATACAAGCAATGAAAGAAGCCAGGGAAAAGACAGATGCATTTAGAGAAAAGTATCTGAAACTTATGCAGGAAGATGCCAGTGCATTTGATGAGCTTATGGATGCATTTTCCATGGCTAAAACAACCGAGGATGAGAAATCGCTTCGTAAAGGAGCAATCGACCGCTCCAAAGTGAAAGTGCTGGAGATTCCAAAAGAGTTGGTTCATGAATCCTTTGCTATGTATGATGCATTGAAGATTGCCACAGAGTTTGGAAACAAAAATGCGATTTCAGATGCGGGAGTAGCAGCGATCCTGATTCATAGTGCCATTGAAGGAGCGGCTCTCAATGTGTTCATCAACTTGGCTGGATCTGAAGTCAATGATGAAAATATCAGAATGAAACAGGAAACAGACGATATTGTTGAAAAATCAAAGAACCTTAAAGAGGATATCGTTGCTGTGGTCATTGACAAAATTTATGGTCGTCAATAATTGTTATACTTTGTTTACGAAAAATCCACGGAAAGCACTTGCAAATTAATAGAGATTCGTGTATTATAAAGATAACAAATTAATAATCATTATAAATTAGAAACTGTTCTAATTATTGGAGGTAAATTATGGCAAAAGCAAATTTAGAAACCAAACTGAATCAGTATGTTGCAGATCTTACAGTAATGTACACAAAGCTGCACAATGTGCATTGGTATGTAGAAGGAAGACAGTTCCACGCAATGCATGAACTTTTTGAAATGTATTATGACAAGATCACTGAAGACATGGATGTAGTAGCAGAGAGAATGCTTCAGCTTGACTTCAAACCCGTAGCTACACTGAAAGGTGCACTGGAAATCGCAAAGATTGAAGAAAGAGGAGAAGAGTTTGGAAAGGATCTTGATTTTGTTGAGATCGTCAGAAAAGACTTTGAATACCTTCTTGGGCTTACACTCGAGGTTAAGGAAGAAGCAGACAAGGCTGGAGATGATCCAACTGTAGACATCATGAATGAGTTCACTGCTTATTATCAGAAACAGCTTTGGATGATCAAGGCTACATTAGCTTAATATGACCAGCCCCCTTAGCGGGGGCTTTCTACTTACCTCCTACTGATAATAAGAGGTAAGTGAACAAAGGCACTTCGAACAGATTATAGTAACTGTAGAGTAATGGAGGAATAAATAATGGCAAAAACAAAGTTGGAAACAAAACTGAATCAGTATGTTGCAGATCTTACAGTGATGTACACAAAGCTTCATAACGTACACTGGTATGTGACTGGAAAGCAGTTCCATAGAATGCACGAGCTTTTTGAGGGATACTACAACAAAGTGACAGAAGATATGGATGAAGTGGCAGAAAGAATGCTTCAGCTTGGATATAAGCCTGTTGCATCTTTAAAAGGTGTTCTGGAGATTGCAAAGATTGAAGAACGCTCCGAAGAGTTTGGTAAGGACATTGAATTTGTTGAGGTTGTGAAGAAGGATTTTGAATATCTTCTGAACCTGACTCTGGAAGTTAAGGAAGAAGCAGAGAAGGCTGGAGATGATCCGACTGTAGACATTATGAATGAGTTTACAGCATATTACCAGAAAGAACTCTGGATGCTGAATTCCACATTAGCATAGGAAGAGCTGTTACCCTGGCGCATCAGTTTTACTGACCCGCCGGGGTTTTTCCTTAGTATTCTTGATTAATCATCTAATCATCTGTATAATTGACTAGATGTAATAGAGAAAAGTGAGGAAATAAATGTATGAAATTAGGAATTGTAGGATTGCCCAATGTGGGAAAGAGTACTCTTTTCAATGCGATCACCAAGGCTGGAGTAGAAGCTGCAAATTATCCATTTGCAACAATTGAGCCTAACGTTGGCGTTGTAACAGTACCAGATGAAAGACTTGATGCGCTGGAGAAGCTTTATAATTCAAAGAAAAAAGTGTATGCTCATGTAGAGTTTTATGACATTGCAGGACTTGTAAAAGGAGCATCCCAGGGAGAAGGGCTGGGCAACAAGTTTCTCTCCCATATCCGAGAAGTGGAATCCATCATTCATGTGGTGCGCTGCTTTGAAAATGATAATATTGTCCATGTGGAAGGTAATGTGGATCCAATCAGAGATATTGAAACCATAAATCTCGAACTGATTTTTTCTGATCTGGAAACCTTGGAGAAGAGAATGGACAAGGCCATGAAGCTGAAACGTTCTGGCGATAAAACAGCACAGGCGGAGTATGATCTCATGGAAAGAATCAAAGCGCATCTGGAAGCAGGTTTCCCTGTGAGGACTTTTGATGCCACTGAGGAAGAAGAGGAAGTGATCAGAGGACTGTTTCTTCTTACTTCAAAAAAAGTGCTGTATGCAGCGAACATTTCTGAAGAGGATCTGATGTCCGGGGAAGAGAATGATCTGGTCAAAAGAGTCCGGGAGTATATTAAAGACGAGAATGCAGGACTTGTGACCATTTGTGCAAGACTGGAAGAGGAGCTTTCAGGTCTTGAGGATGATGAAAAACTTGAGATGCTGGCAGAGTACGGAATCAATGAGACTGGACTGGACAGGCTGATTAAGGAAAGTTACAGACTTCTGGGGCTCATGAGCTTTCTTACGGCAGGACCTCAGGAAATCCGTGCCTGGACCATTAAAGTTGGCACAAAGGCTCCTGTGGCGGCTGGAAAGATCCACTCTGATATCCAGAGAGGCTTTATCAGAGCTGAAGTCATCTCTTATGATGCACTGATGGAATCTGGTTCTGAAGCCCACGCAAAGGAAAAGGGCTTATATAGAATTGAAGGAAAAGAATATGTGATGCGAGAAGGCGATGTGGTGAATTTCAGATTCAATGTCTAATTCTACGTATGGAAAACCTGTGTAGCAATACTCAGGTTTTTTCTTATATTCAGATAGAACTCTATTTGATATACTGAAACTATAAGATAAAAAGATATGTGGAGGAACAATCATGACGGAGTTTAGAAATATGAGCGTAACTAAATTTCTCCTGCTTCTATTTGGGGTATTTTTTTCCTATATTCTGCTGGTGGTGATCGTGGGTGAATCTGGAGCGCCTCAAAACTTGATCTATATATTGCAGATTCTTTTTTATGTAGTACTGTTCTTTGCCTTTTTTAATCGGGGGCTGACAAGTCAGGAGCAAAAAAAGGTGCTCACGAGTGATAAAAAGACATTTTCGCTGCCTCTTATGATGGCTCCCTTTTTTATTGGCAGTCTGGTCAGTGTGCTCTATGGACTGGTGATTCAGTTTTTATTCCCGAGCCTATTCGAATCTTATCTGGGGGCATCGGAATCGATCGAGCTGATGATAGAACAGGCTGGATATCTGCAGATTGGTATGATCTTTTTAGCCATTGTGGTGCTTGCGCCCATTGTGGAAGAGATTTTATTTAGAGGGATTTTATTCAATCTCATCGCCAAAAGAAAAAGCACGCTGTTTGCGATGATTACATCGTCTCTCATCTTTGGATTTCTTCATGCGGAAACCATGGTGCCTACTGCCGTGATTGGATTCGTGCTCTGCTTTATTTACCATAAAACCGGAAACTTGTATCTCGCCATGGGAGCTCATGCATTCAATAATTTCATTGCATTTGTGATGCCATTACTTCTGGCGCAGACGTCCGAAACAAGTGCACTGGTGAGTGTATTGGGAGTCCTGCTTCTTTTGGCCAATGGTATTATTACCATTCTTTTTGCTCGCTATCTTATAAAAAACTGGGACAGCATCAGAGAGAGAACCCCGTTTTTCAGGTTATCTCACAATCAAGAAGGAGACATTGGCCAAAGAGATAAGGAGGCAGAGAAGGAAATTATTGATATCACAAAACACATCAGCCATGGTATGGAGGTTTACCCAGGAGACCCGGAAGTGGTTGTGGAAGAAAAAAACAGCATTTCCCAGGACGGGTTCTCTCTCAGGAAGTTGTCTCTTAGCACCCATTCGGGAACCCATATGGATTTTCCGTCACACTTCATCGAAAATGGGAAAACAGCAGATGATTTTGAACTGGAGAGGTTTTTTGGTGAAACGGCTGTGGTGTCGAGTTTTCAAGACCCAATCCCTTATGGCGTAAAAAATATCCTTTCAAAAGAAGGATATCTCACAGAAGATAGAGCGCGGATGTTTCTGAAAAACGGAGTTCAGCTGATAGGTACAGTTCATGAATCCATCGAACAAGATTATCCATATCCATTGCATAAATTACTTCTTGAAAGTGATATAATAATTTTGGAGAATCTGGAACTCAGTCATGTGGAGCCTGGTATATACAGATTGGCGGTTTTGCCTCTGAAGATTGAGGGAGCGGAAGCTTCTCCATGCAGGGCGGTGCTTTTCAGATGATACATGAAGGAGTGGCTGTGCTCACATTCAGAGTCGCGTATGTCCATTCGTTAAAAGAAAAAAGAAGCATTGTTTCCAGCATGAAATCGAAGGTAAGATCCAAGTTTAATGTTTCGGTGATAGAAGCAGATCATCAGGATGTGCACCAGAGTATTGTTTTAGCTTTGTCGGTGATATCCACATCCAAAGATATGGTAGAGTCCACGCTACAAAGTATTACGGAGTTTTTACTCCAGCAGTTCGATGTGGAGCTGATGGGGGAAGAATACTACAGAGAAAATTATTAGGAGGCAAACGATGAAATTTCAAGACTACAAGTATGAACGTCCTGTGGTAGAGGAAATCAAAAAAGAAGCGGATGTGCTCTTTTCTGCCATGGAAAAAGCAGCAACAAAGGAAGAGTTTTTACAGCACATGGATGCATTCATACAACTGAGGCTGCATGTGGAGACTATGTTCCAGCTGGTATCTATTCGTCACAGCATTGATACCAGAGATGAGTTCTATGATAAAGAGTCCGATTATGTGGATATGGCAATGCCTGAACTGCAGAATCTTGTGACACGTTTTTATCATATTATTCTAAATACACCATACCGCGCAGAGATTGAAAACAAATACGGCAAGCATCTACTCAACCTTGCTGAGCTTTCAGTGAAAGCCTTCAAACCTGAAATCATCGAAGATCTTCAGGAAGAGAATAAGCTTTCATCCGAATACTCCAAACTGGTTGCTTCAGCGAGCATTCAGTTTGAAGGAGAAGAACGTAATCTTTCCGGTCTGATTCCATTTATGGAACATAAAGAAAGAGCGGTTCGAAAATCTGCCTATGAAGCTTATTCAGGGTTCTTCAAGGAACATGAGGCTGAGTTTGACAGGATTTATGATGAACTGGTCAAAGTAAGAACAAGAATGGCAAAGAAATTAGGGTATGAGAACTATGTGCAGATGGCCTATGACAGTCTTCTAAGGACTGAATACGGTCCAAAAGAAGTGGCAGGATATCGCGAAGCGATCCTGAACCATATTGTTCCGGTGGTGAAGGATCTGCGCGTGCGTCAGGCCAAGAGACTTGGACTGGATGGTCTCAAGTACTATGATGAAGCCATAGAGTTTACCACAGGAAATGCTACACCTAAAGGAAGCCCAGAATGGATCATCGAAAACGGCAAGAAAATGTACGAAGAACTCTCTCCTGAAACAAAAGAGTTCTTTGACTTTATGACAGAGCATGAACTTCTGGATCTGGTTACCAAAAAAGGAAAGCAGGCAGGAGGGTACTGCACATATATTGCAGATTATAAGGCTCCGTTTATTTTCTCTAATTTCAATGGTACTTCAGGAGATATCGACGTACTGACTCATGAAGCTGGTCATGCGTTCCAGGTATACTCCTCAAGACACTATGAGGTTCCAGAGTACAGTTTTCCAACCTACGAAGCATGCGAAATCCACTCCATGTCCATGGAGTTCTTCACATGGCCTTGGATGAATCTGTTCTTTGAGGAAGATACGGAAAAATATAAGTTTTCCCATCTTCAGGGAACACTGCTCTTCCTTCCCTATGGAGTTACAGTGGATGAGTTCCAGCATTTTGTATATGAGCATCCCGAAGCTACTCCTGCTGAAAGAAAGGCAAAGTGGAGAGAGATTGAGAAGAAATACCTGCCATTGAAGGATTATGAAGAGAATGACCTGTACAACAGAGGTGGATTCTTCTTTAAACAGCTTCATATTTTTACATCACCATTTTATTACATCGACTACACTTTGGCTCAAGTATGTGCGCTGCAGTATTTTATGAGAAGCCGTAAGGAAGGAAAGAAAGCTTGGGATGATTATGTTGCACTTTGTAAAGAAGGTGGAAGCAAGCCGTTCCTGGAACTTGTGGAACTGGCTGGACTGAAAAATCCATTCCTGCCTGAGACCATTCCATCCATTATGCCAGAAATCAAAGCATATCTGGATTCAGTAGACGATACCAAATTATAAAGGGAAGCGGCATACCCGAAGGACTGCTGTTAGGGCGGTTTTCGGGTATGTTTTTCTTTAAGAAGATTTTCAGGCTTAAATGTGATACTATATTGTATGCAACTATTTAATGAAATCCGGACTTAGCTGGATGTGGAGGAAGTATGAAAAATATTGGAATTATTAAAACGGGTAAATTTAAGAATAATGCCATCAGTCTTGTGATTCCCGTTGGCCTGGATGAGAACGTCACAGGATATAACGTGATGGCTCAGCTGATGAAAAGAGGAACCAAGGCATTCAGCTCCTCCTCTGCCATCGCGAGATATCTCCAGGAACTTTACGGGGCGGTGTTTGACATCGGATTGCATAAAGTGGGAGAAAAGCTATTTGTGATCTTTTATGTCAGTTTCCTTGACAACAGATTCACTTTATATAAAGAGGATTTATGGGATAAAGCGATTTTTCTTCTGGAAGAAGTGCTGTATCATCCGCTGTTTGTCCAAGAGGATTTTTCTTTGGAGATCATCAGTCAGGAACTGGATAATCATAGGCTTTATATTGAATCCGTTTATGATGATAAAGGTCATTATTCCATGAATCGGGTGGTGGAGATTGGTGTCCTGGATGAATACAGGATTCCAGAATACGGCACTTTGGAGGAGCTCGATGGTGTGACCCCTCAAGTATTGAAGAAGCTCTGGGAGGATCTTTTGAAAAAACCAGCCTTCTGCTATGCTTCCGGAAACATCGAAGATGAAGAGATGATCTCAGGGAAACTATCCATGCTGAAAATTCTTAAGGATGAGACTCTAGTACAACCGGAAGGGTTTTATGGTGAGAGAAGCTTTATAGAAAGAGCAGATATTGTGTATGAACCCATGAAAATCAATCAGGGAAAGATGTCATTGCTTTATAAGACCAATACAACAATTTTCAGTGGTGATTATTTTGCGCTGGCGGTTTTTAACTCCATCTTTGGAGGAGGAGCCCACTCTAAATTATTCAATGAAGTGCGTGAAAAGCACTCTATGGCATATTCCATATACTCTTCTTTTGATAAGTTCGCTGGTGTCATGACCATTGGAGCTGGTGTGGATTTCACGAAGTTTGATAGAGCAAAAGAACTTATTGATGAAGAGCTTCAGAAAATGATTGATGGGGAGTTTACTCACGAGGAAATGGAGATTGCTCGAACGAAAATGATCAGCACACTTCATTCCATGGAGGATTCCATGTACAACACATCAAATTATCTCATCGCTCTCAGAGTATTTGGAATTCATTATACGGTGGATGATGTGATTGAAGGAATCAAAAAAGTAACCAAAGAACAGGTGATTGAAGCGGCCAAGAAAGTGGAGTTTGTATGTGCTCACTATCTGGGTGGGGAGGAACTTTCATAATGAACTACAAAGAACTAAAATTTATAGATGAAAAACTATATGAGACTGAAATTAACGGACTCAGAGTCTTTTATATACCGAAAAAAGGATTCACTAAATCCTATGCAATTCTGACCTCAGATTTTGGCAGCAAAGATGTGGAGTTTTCAATTGATGGTGGCCAAAACTTCAAGAAGTATCCAGAAGGGATTGCGCATTTTTTAGAGCATAAGATGTTTGAGATGCCTGGAGGTCTCAATGTGTTCAACCGGTTTACAGAGCAAGGGGCTTCTGTGAATGCCTTTACCAACAACCATCAGACCTCCTATTATTTCAGCACCACAAACCATTTTATGGAGAATCTTTCACTTCTCCTGGATATGGTTTTTACCCCCCATCTTACGGAGGAGAACGTGGAGAAGGAAAAAGGCATCATTGCTGAAGAAATAAAGATGTACGATGACCATCCGGGATTCAGAGGGTATATCGAAGCGCTTAAATCCATGTACTTCACACATCCTGTGCGAGAAGATATTGCGGGCACAGTGGAATCTATTTATAAACTCACCGCGCAGGACCTGATAGAATGCTATGAAGCATTTTATCATCCAGAGAACATGATTCTTGTTCTAGTTGGGGACATCCCTATGGAGGAAGCTGTTTTGCTGCTTCAAGAAAAGGTGAAGAGAGGAGAAAAACTTCATCTCGTAAAAAGAACCTATATAGAGCCGCAGCATGTCAACAAAGGAGCTTCCAGCCTGAACATGGGTTTGCAGGTGCCTAACTATATTTATGGTATCAAGGTGCTGCCTGAAAGTCCGAATCTTATGAAGGAGTCGCTCACTGGAACCCTGATGATGAAGCTTGTATTTGGATCCACTTCAGTTTTCTATGAAGATATGCTGAAAGAAGGAATCATCAACGACAGTTTTTCCAGTGAATTCAATCTGGGGAGCGATCATGGTGAAATCTTTATGGGGGGAGAATCTAAAGAACCCCAAAAAGTACTGGATACCATTGAAGCGTATATAGAGAAAGTGCTGGCAGATGAAGCCTTTTTTGACGGTCAGCAGGAAGCTGTGGAAAGAATCAAAAAATCCATGACAGGAAGCTTCGTGAATGTGTTTAACTCTGTGGACAGGATCGGAGTAACAACCACAGGGATGCTTCTTCATGGGGAGGATGTATTCTCCTATGTGGATACATTAAAAGAGATTCACACAGCGGATGTGAAGGCTTCTTTTCAGCGGGTTTTTCAGAAAGATCATGCGGTTCAGATCATTATTTCGTAAAATCTACATAAAGTGGAAATAGACTAAAAGAATCAATTGTGAATTAATTTACATTATTTTTGTTGGTATTTTCTGAAAATAGCGAAACCCTATGGTGCTCATGAGATTTCAAATTAAAGATTTTTTGTGAATTTTAAACTTATTTTATTTATAACCCTTCAAACTATTGAAGGGTTATATTTTTTTGTGTAGAATGAACATATAAGTGGTGAAAAGTGGTAAAAAGTGGTGATTAAAGATGCTGATTGGTGAGTTTAGTCATGGAATGGATAAGAAAAATAGAATAATTATTCCTGCTAAGCTCAGAGAAGGTCTTGGAGACACATTTATCATGACCAAAGGGCTTGATTCCTGCTTATATATTTATCCAAAATCAGAGTGGGAAGTTTTTGAGAAAAAGCTGAAGGCTTTGCCCATGACAGATAAAAATGTTCGTGCCTTTGTCCGTTTCTTCTTTTCAGGAGCAAACGAGATGGAACCGGATAAAATGGGTAGAGTTTTAATTCCGCAGTCGCTGCTTTCGTATGCAGGTATTGAAGGTGAAGTAGTAAGTGTTGGTATGATGGATCGTGTTGAAGTGTGGTCAAAAGAAAAGTGGACTGCGTATAACGAGAGTGACATGGATATGGATGCAATTGCGGCAAAAATGAATGAGTTAGGGATTTAGGTGATTGTATGGAATTTAAACATGTATCTGTGCTGCTGGAGGAATGTCTGGAAGCTCTCAATATCAGAAAAGATGGAACCTATGTAGACTGTACGTTAGGTGGAGCGGGTCATTCAAAAGAGATTCTCAAAAGAATTGAGTCAGGAAAACTGATCGGAATTGATCAGGACCAGGATGCGCTTCAAAATGCGAGGACAATTTTGTCTCAGTACAGCAATGTGATATTAGTTCATTCGAATTTTGAAATGATCAAGTCCATCATTGAAGACCATGCACCTGAAGGTGTTGATGGAATTCTCATGGATCTTGGGGTCTCTTCTTATCAGCTGGATGAGGGAGAGAGAGGTTTTTCCTATATGAAGGATGCGCCACTGGATATGAGAATGAATCAGGATGATCCTTTCTCCGCCTATGAAGTAGTCAATGAGTATGATGAAGAAAAGATATATAGAATCATCCGGGACTATGGAGAAGAAAAGTTTGCCAAGAGAATCGCAGGGTTCATTGCAAAAGCCAGGCAGGAAAAACCGATCAATACGACCTTGGAACTTGTGGAAATCATAAAAAACGCCATTCCGGCCAGGGCAAGAAGAGAAGGTCCTCATCCTGCAAAAAGAACTTTTCAGGCAATAAGAATTGAAGTCAACAGAGAACTTAGTATTTTAAAAGATACCATTGAGGATGCGGTAGACGGGTTGAAGCCAGGAGGAAGACTGGCGATCATCACCTTCCACTCCTTAGAAGACAGAATTGTTAAAAATACATATCGTGATTTAATGGATCCTTGTACCTGTCCAAAGAATATGCCATGTGTCTGTGGGAAGACAGCCACGGTTAAGATTCTTACCAGAAAGCCCATACTGCCCTCGGAGTTAGAAATAGAAGAGAACCCGAGATCACGCAGTGCTAAGCTCAGGGTGTTGGAGAAGCTATAGGTTAGGGACTGATAGAAAGGTGTGATGATGATGGCACTACCAGAACGTGTTCCGTATATTCATGCGGTTCCGAATCCAAGCGTCGAGAGAGAACAGAAAAGACGTGAGGTGGAAGAAAAACGTAAACTTCAAAGATCAAAAGAACAGTATCAGAAAAAGACAGCGGTACAGAACAATGCTATGAAAAAAAGTGTTGGACGGTCCATTTTCTTTATGGCTGTTCTGCTTGCATTTGTGCTGTTTAGAAGCTCTATGGTGTATGATCTGCAGAATCAGTATGTGGGAATGCAGAATCAGATCAGAGAGACTGAAAAGCTCAATGAGGATCTAAGATCCAAGATTATTAAAGCATCCTCCATAAAGGAGCTTGCTGAAAAATCCAAAGAAATGGAACTTCAGACTGTGAATCGTGAAGATTATATTGAAGTGGACTTATCGGTGAATCATTTTTCAGATGGTGTAGCTGTAACTGAAGAGAAAAGTCTTTCTGAACAAATTCTATCTTTAATTCCTTTTGAATTTGCGCATTAAGAACATGAGGATTGTATGAAGAAATCGAGATACTGGGCGGTTATTATCATAACGTTTAGCGTGTTTATGGGGCTGAGTGCGCGTCTCATTTATGTCACGGTCATTGCCCGTGATGAGATTCTTTTAAAGGCTCAAAGCCAGATCTTGCAAAAATTGGCTCTGCCTGCCAAAAGAGGAAGTATCGTAGACCGTAACGGTTCTCTACTGGCTTCTTCGACGGAGGCTTACCGTGTGGATGTGGATCTTGCTACATTCAGAAGAAAGCTTGAAAAGACAGACCGTGAGGCTTCTTATTACGCAGCGCCTTTTGCAGAGGTGTTAGGGATGGAAGTGGATGAGGTTCTTAGTAAACTCACTTCTGAAAGTACTTCTGTCATTCTGAAGAGAAAGATTGAAAAAGATACGGTTGATGCGCTTCGTGCATATATCGGTGAAGCGAATGTTGATTTTCTGGTCATCGGATATGATGATATCCGATATTTTCCAAACAGCAACTATCTTTCTCAGGTTCTGGGTGCTGTCAATATAGACGGTGAAGGCATTATGGGACTGGAGTATTATTACGATGATCTGCTGAAGGGTGTAGATGGGATCAAGATTGCAGAAACCGATAAACAGAGAAGAGAACTGCCCTATAGTGATGTGATTGAAACTCCTGCCATCAATGGAAGTGATTTGTATCTTACCATTGACGAGAAAATACAGTATATTGTTGAAAAAACGGCAGAAGCCGCCATGGAAAAGCATGAAGCCGACAGCGTGACCATACTTGTGTCAGATCCTAAGACTGGAGGCGTGTTAGGGCTTGTGAATCTTCCGGACTTTGATCCGAACAAACCCTTTGAAGGGAAAACCAGTGATGAGTTCAATGAAATATCACGCAACTTCGCGGTGAATGATTCATATGAACCTGGTTCCACCTTTAAGATCGTAACAATCTCCGCTGCGCTTGAAGAGGGCGTCATTGGAGAACATGAGCACTTCCACTGTGACGGATTTATTTATGTCAATGGTGTACGTATAAAATGCGTCAACAACAAAGCCCATGGGGATCAGACAGCAGCAGATGTTTTAAAGAACTCCTGTAACGTGGCAACTGTTCAGATTGCACAAAGGCTTGGTGCTGAAAAGTTTAATGAGTATCTTAAAAAGTTTCAGTTCGGCGCAAAAAGCGGAATCGACCTTCCTGGTGAAGCCAGTGGAATTATTTTCAATCTGGAAGACCTTACACCGATCAATCTAGCGACTTCTTCATTTGGTCAGGCACAGACAGTAACGCCAGTTCAAATGCTGAATGCGATGAATACTGTAGCAAATGGTGGAGAGATGATCCAGCTGCATGTGGCAGAAAAGGCTGAGCTTACAGATGTGAATGGAGAGATTACGGTAAAAGATCTCAATGAGGAGGAAGGAATTCCAATACTTTCCAAGAGTACTGCGGAAAGTATGCTGGAGTATCTCTATGGTGCTACAGGAAAGAATCCGAGAAACCGTGCTTATATTGAAGGAATAAATGTGTTCGGGAAAACAGGTACAGCACAGAAAATCATTACGGACGAGAATGGAAAGCAGAAATATTCCGATGAGGAGTACATTTCTTCTTTCATCGGGGGAGCACCTTATGAAGACCCTAAGATTACAGTGCTTGTTATTGTGAATAATCCAAAGGATGAGATTTTTGGTTCCATCGTCGCTTCACCTTGGGCTCGTGAAATTTTCTTGGAAGTGGATCAATATTTGTCCTTACGTTAATCAATAATAGCATGTGATTTCACATGCTATTTTCTTTAATCAAAGTAAACTGGAAAAGAAATATGGTATAGTAGTTTAGTGATTTTGACTGATGGAGTAGTGAGGTAAAGATGAAAACCATTTTTATTAAAGATATTGTAGAGAAACTGGGTGCAGAAGTCTATGGGAATTTGGAAGCCAGTTTCCAGGGTGTTTTTATTGATTCAAGAATTGTATCGGAAGATTCTTTGTTTATCGGTATTAAAGGGGAACATTTCAATGGAAATGAGCACTATCTGGATGCATTTGAAAAAGGGGCATCAGTGGCCATTGTTGAAGGTGTAGAACTGACAGAGATTCCAGCTGGAAAGGCTGTGCTGAAAGTTCAGAGCACCTATCGTGCAATTTTGGATCTTGCTCATTACTACAGATCTCTTTTATCTGTAAAAATCATCGGAATTACAGGATCGACTGGAAAGACGTCCACAAAGGACATTCTTCATGGGATGCTTTCCAAAAAGTACCGGGTTTTTAAAACATCTGGAAACTATAACAATGAACTGGGACTTCCGCTGATGATCTTTTCCCTGGACGACAGTTATGATTATGCGGTTCTCGAAATGGGGATGAGTGCTCCATTAGAGATTCATAATCTGGCACGGGTAGCACTGCCGGACTATGCAATCATAACCAACATCGGGTTATCTCATATCGAGAACTTGGGGTCACAGGAGAACATACTGAAAGCAAAAATGGAAATCACTGATTTCTTCTCAGAAAAGTCGCTTCTCGTGCTGAATGGAGACGATCCCTATCTGAATACTGTTACAGACAAAAAGTACCGCATTCTTACAGGGGGATTGAAAGAAGGAGACTATATTGCTAAAAATGTTAAGCTGCATGAAGACTCTGTAGAATTCACAGTGAATAAGTCAAAAGATGTCATACGACTACATATACCAGGAAGGCATAATGTGCTGAATGGAATACTCTGTTACATTGTATCGAAGGAACTGGGGGTAGCGGACCAGGACCTTCGAGAAGTGGAAGTTGCGAAGAGTGCCATGAGAATGGACGTCTTGAAATACGAACAGCTAACTGTAATCAACGATTGTTACAATGCCAGCCCAGATTCCATGAAAGCGGCACTTCATTATCTTGCTCAGTTCAGTGGCCGCAAAGTAGCAGTGCTTGGGACGATGCGTGAACTGGGAGAGGAGTCATTGGAGGCACATAAAGCTGTCGCTCTTGCAGCAAAAGAGCGTGGCATTGATCAGGTTCTCTTTGTAGGAGAATACCAAAAAGCCATGGTGGAAGCTTTTGGTGAAGGAGCTGTGGGGGTTGATACCTTTGAAGAAGCGCAGCGTATGTTGAAAGACCGTTTAAAAAAAGAGGATGTGGTGCTTCTGAAAGCATCTCGTGGAATGTACTTTGAGAGATTTCTACCAATACTTGAGGAACTCGGAGGAAATGAAGAATGGAAATAAGTGTCATCGCACTTTTAGTCAGCATGGCTGCTGGTATAGCCATGGGACCTTATGTGATTGGTAAGCTGAGAGCTTTTAAGCTTGGTCAGAACATCAGGCAGGAAGGTCCTGAGTCTCACTTGGTGAAACAAGGAATACCAAGTATGGGCGGAGTCCTGTTTCTTTCAGTTCTTCTTATCGCAGGGCTTTTGTTCTCTGGACTAAATCTAACTGTAGTATTCATGATTGTTGTGACACTCTCGTTTGGTCTTATCGGTTTTCTGGATGATTTTCTGAAAGTGAAGAAAAAGTCATCGGACGGACTGAGCGCTAAAAGTAAAATGGCTTATCTTCTGCTTTTTGGTATCCTTGCAGGGGGAGTGCTTCATTTTGGATTTGACTATGATGCGGTAAGGATTCCATTTGTGAATAATGAGGTTTCACTGGGGATCTTCTATGTGCTCTTTGTAGTGGTATTTTTTGCAGCTGTGACCAATGCGGTGAATCTGACTGATGGGATAGATGGATTGTCCTCCACAGTGACCATTTGTGTTCTGATATTCTATGTCCTTGTTGGTGTGAAACAGGGCCAGGAGCCTGTTGTTCTTTTTTCATCAGTACTTATTGGCGGTCTTCTGTCCTTTCTGTTTTACAACCGTTATCCAGCCAAAGTTTTTATGGGAGATACGGGTTCACTGGCTTTAGGCGGTGCAGTAGGCATCGCTGCACTGATGACGAAAACAGAGCTTCTCCTTATTCTTGTGGGAATTGTCTATGTGGTGGAAACTTTGTCTGTGATTGTTCAGGTGGCTGTTTTTAAAAAGACCGGAAAGCGTGTTTTCAAAATGGCACCAATCCATCATCACTTTGAAGCACTGGGTTGGAAAGAAAATAAAATTGTTGTAGTTTTTGCTTCAGTCACAGTACTAGCAGTGGCTGTAGCCTACCTTGTTTTATAGCACGTGAGAGGCTGAGGGAGGCGTCATGGAGAGAACAAAAGATATTTCTGTAAGAAGTGGCTTGCCTTCATCGAAAGTCAAAGCACAGAAAAAAAGCAAAAAGAAAGCAAAAAAGTATAAAGAAGTGGATTTCACTCTGCTTGCAGTAACCGTAGCGCTGGTATTATTTGGCCTACTGATGGTATACAGTGCCTCCAGTTATGAGAACATCGTTCGGGGGCGTGAATCCTACTCAGATGTGATAAGGCAAGGTTTTTTTGCTGCTGCTGGCCTTTTTATCATGGTTTTTGTGGTAGCCAATTTTGATTATCATTTTATGACAATGTCTAGAACGAAACTGTTGGTGTTTGCGGTTTTAGTTCTGAATGTGGCGGTTATACTTTTTGAACCTGTCAAAGGTGCAAGCCGCTGGCTCCGTTTTGGAAGTCTTTCTCTCCAGCCTTCAGAACTTGCGAAATTCACCATGGTGCTCTACGCTGCCAATACACTGAAAAGGCTGGATATATTAAAGGGGAGAAAAAAATGGAAACCAACCATTAGAGTTTTTCTCATGATGATTGTGTTTGCGGGTATTGTGGTTGTTCTGCAGAGTAACCTCTCCATTGGAGCAATCATTGTGATTACTTCACTGATACTGATATTCCTTGCTGGAGGAACGTTCCTGCAGCTTTTCACCTATGTTTCCATTGGCGTCAGTGGTCTTGGGATTCTTCTATGGATCGAGCCATACCGTATGGCAAGACTTCTGAATTTTGGGGATCCATTCAAAGAAGCCCAAGGGGCAGGACATCAGCTGGTTCAGTCACTTTACGCTCTCACAAGTGGAGGCGTATTTGGACAAGGAATAGGCATGTCCAGGCTGAAAGCCTTCTGGCTGCCTGAAGCGCAGAATGATTTTATTTTTGCAGTAATTGTTGAAGAACTGGGGCTTATCGGGGGACTTTTCCTGATGTTTCTGCTTCTCATCCTCATATACAGAGGTATCCGCATATCCATTGAAGCGAAAGATCAGTTCGGCAGGCTACTAGCAGTAGGGATCACAGCTATCTTTGCGCTGCAGTCCTTCATCAATATCGCTGTAGTTATCGGAGCCTTCCCGGTGACGGGTGTAACTTTACCGTTCATCAGTGCAGGAGGAACATCTCTGGTGGTCAATTTAGTTGCAGTAGGTGTGCTGCTTAATATTTCAAGACAGTCAAAATCCGTGTGATTATGAAGGAAGAGGGGTGACAGAAAGTGAGCCTAAAAGAAATTCAGGAACGGATAGAACGCAAAAAGCGCCGTAGAAAAAAAAGGATCCTTACTGTCCTTCTCATGTTTGCTTTAAGCGCTGGGGTTGTTTTTCTACTTAAAGCACCGTACTTTATGGTTGAAAAAGTAACTGTATCTGGCCAGATGGAGATTCCTAAAGGTTTTGTAGAAGAAAGTGCAAGGCCACTATTTGGTGAAAATATATTTCTCATGAAAACCCAAACCATAACAGAGCACCTGAAAAAACATCCCTATTTTTCATCAGCAGAAATCAAAAGAGTGCTCCCCAATGGCATATCAATCAAAGTTAAAGAACATACAGCCAAAGTCAACTATTACAGCAATGGTGTGTATAGTCTTCTTACAGAACAGGGACAGCTTCTGGACGTGGGGGCAAATCCCATAGAGGGAGTGACGCTGATTGATACAAGACCTCTTCCGGAGCTTGGTGCAAACATCTATGAAGATGCGCCGGAAAAAATGAGAATACTTGAAACCTTTGTTGTGCTTCATGATAGGAATACAAGTGTTGTGGAGTTACCAGTACTAGATCTCACAGAGTCTTCGAACATCAGAACCTATTACCATGATACGGAGATTCGCCTGGGGTATGGTGATTCCCTAAAAGAAAAACTGAATGCGGCCATCAATATCATCCTTTCAGGTCATCTGGACGAGGTGAAAGGATATCTGGATTTAGCTTATGTGGATGATCCTGTGATTTTTGATGCAGGAAGAATCACTACTCCAAGCGATGATGGCGTTTCTGGAGAAGGGGAAGAGGATCAGGATGAAGAAGGGAATGAAGAGTAAGGTGACAGATGAACATGAACAAGAAAAATAACCAATGGCTGGTTGCAGTTGTTTTCCTGATACTGGGTTTTTTGCTTACCTATCAGTATCAGCAAAGACAGGAACCTGTTCGAACGTTGACCATAGAAGAAACTGAACTGCTTCTTCAGGAGATTGCCACCTTGGAAGGGGAAAAAGAGGAACTTCTTCAAAAGAATCGGAAACTTCTACAGGATGTGAAAAATTTCGAAACTGCTGCTGCTTCTTCCAGTGAAGCCCATGCGCTTCTTAAACAGGAACTGGATCGTTCAAGGCTTCTTCTTGGAATGGTGGACGCAAAAGGACCTGGTATTGTGATGACCCTAAGACCGACAGACGCCAGCCTTAATCCTCAGACTTTCAACTATCTGACAGATTTGGAGCTGATCTACTTAGTCAATGAACTGAAGTTTGCTGGAGCGGAAGCCATCAGCATCAATGATAAAAGGGTAACCATCCAGACAGGGATCCAATCCAGTGCCAACAACAGCTATATTCTTGTTAATGACGAAAAGGTCTCTCCACGAGATGAGGTGGTCATAAGAGCCGTTGGGGATCCTGAAAAACTCAAAGGGGCCATGGCTTTTCAGGGAGTGCTTTCCTACTATGCTTTGGAATTTTATGACATCAGGTTTCATTCTGAAGACCATATTCTTATCCCTAAGTATAACAAGGCTTATAGAACAGACAGTATGGAGGAGGTGCGTCCATGATTGTAATTCTGGGACTGCTGCTGGGAATTTTTCTGGGATTCTCATTGAATGTTAAAATCCCTGATGTATACAGTATCTATGTGGCGGTAGCAATTCTTGCTTGTTTCGACTCCGTCATCGGAGCATGGAAGGCTTATCTTGCTCATAATTTTGATCAGATGATTTTCCTTTCTGGTTTTTTCGGCAATGGGGTCATTGCTGTGGTCCTTACATATTTTGGGGATCAGCTCAGTATTCCCATGTATCTTGCAGCGGTGATTGTGTTTGGCAGCAGAATCTTCAATAATTTTGCGGTAATCAGACGAATGCTGATTGAACGGTATCTTCATGAAGATGCGTAAAGTGAGTGTATTCATTGGGTCTGTTGTCATCGGTATGGGACTTTCAGTCATGGTATCGCTGGTGGCAGGGAAGATGAACCTTTATAAAGTGGAACTGGATCGTGGAGACAAAGTAGAGCTCAGAAATAGTCTTCGGAGTGAAATCGAGAGATTGAAAGAGGAAAATCTCGATTATGAACGAAAACTTGAAGGTTATAGGGAGAATGTGGAGGATTTTGAAAACATCTATGAGGAGCTGAAACTGGAGTACAGAAGAAACAGCAGACTCCTCGGTTATGAAAGCGTCCAGGGCGAAGGTATTATCCTTACCATGAGAGATGGAAAAGCAAAGGATTCTGAAGTTCCAGGATCCATGGAAAGCTGGCTTAGGATCATTCACAATGAGGATATGCTGAAACTTCTCAACGAGCTGAACCTACATGGCGCTGAAACCATTGAGATCAATGGTCAGAGGGTAACTGAGACCTCAGAAATCTTCTGCAGTGGAGCCTTTATCTCCATCAATGGAGAGAAGCTTCCTGCACCATTTGTTCTGAAGGTGGTAGGAGACCGAGAACTACTTGATCCATATACTGCAAATGAGTATAACCAGATTGCCAATCTGCAACATAGAGGAATTGAGATTTCAGTAGAGAAACGTCCGATCATGACACTGGATGGTTCCATTGATGAAATATTTCCATTATATCTAGAAGAATCAAACGAATAGGAGGCGTGCTTATTGTCAAATATCAGAAAGAACTTAGAGGAAATTAGAAGCACACTGAAGGACAACGTGACATTGATTGCGGTTTCGAAGACAAAATCCGTTGAAGAGATTATGGAAGCGTATAAAGAAGGAATCCGTGATTTTGGTGAGAATAAAGTCCAGGAGCTGGAAGAAAAATATGAGCTTCTGCCAAAGGACATCCGTTGGCACCTGATTGGTGGGCTGCAAACCAATAAAGTGAGAAAAGTAATAGGCAAGACATATTTGATTCAATCTTTGGATCGGGAGTCCTTAGCTCTTGAGATTAATAAAAGAGCAGAAAAAACGGGCATTCTTGTGGATACACTGATTGAAGTGAATATTGGGGAAGAGTCTCAGAAAGCCGGTATTCTTACAGATGATCTAGAAGAGTTCGTAACGCTTTTAAAAGATCTAAAACATATCAGAGTCAGAGGACTCATGGCCATTATCCCTCAAGGAAGTGAAGAGGAAAACAGGAAATACTTCAAAAAGATGTACGAGCTTTTTCAAAAATTGTCCCAGGTCAGACAGGAACGTTTCACCATGGAGGTGCTTAGTATGGGGATGTCGATGGATTATGTGACGGCAATGGAGGAAGGATCAAACATGATTCGAGTTGGAACTGGTATTTTTGGCGCTAGAAACTATACGATTTAATTTTAGGAGGAAAGAAAAATGGGAAAGATGCTAAGCTCAATTAAAAATATGATGGGTTTTGAAGATGAAGAACTTTATGACGACTACGATCAGGAAGAGTATGAGGAAGAAGAGATGGAAGTTCCGAAGGAAAGCTATTCTGTTTTAGGAAGAAGAAGAGAGCAAAAAGAAGTAAACAAAGTGGTGAACCTCCATGGCGGCCAGACAAAGGTTCACATCATCAAACCAAATACCTTTGATGAGGCACCACAGATCTCTGACAGCCTTAAAGCAAATAAGATTGTTGTCGTGAACACATCAGGACTGGAACCCCGTACCGCACAGAGACTTTTGGATTTCATCGCCGGTTCCACCTATGCTCTTGGTGGGGATCTTCAGGAAGTGGAAAATGGGGTGTATGTGCTGTCTCCTTCCACAGTGGAAGTTTCAAGAGAAGCAAAGGAAGAGAGTTCACTTAAAGGACTTCTCAACTGGAAGTAATGGACAAACAAAGCTTTGTAAGGGCTTTCAATAATGAGGACACCTATAGAATGGCAAAGCTTTTCGAAGCCTTGGTAAGAGCAGGAAATTATGAGTTCCCCTTTGTTGTAGAAGAATTCTATACGCCTCTAGTATGGAGTGCTGTAATAAAGATGAAGGAGTTTAGACACATCACCGTTCTGGGAGAAGAGTTTCTAGAGCGCAGAATCTTTTGTGTGAACTGGGAAGGTTTATCCCCATTAAAGATTTTAGAAATCAAAAACCTTCAGCCTGCGGTAAAGCTTGAACACAAGGATTACTTGGGAGCATTGTTGGGGCTGGGTATCCAGAGAGACAAGTTTGGGGACTTGTTTGTACAGCAGGATGTGGCTTATGTTATCGTTTTTGAGGAAATGGGTTCTTATGTGAAGGAGCACCTTTATGCCGCAGGAAAGTGTCCAGTGGAAACAACGCTCTATGCCTATGAGGAAAAAGTGAAAGAGCTTAAGCCTTCGCTCCAGAAATTTGAAGCAGTTGTTGCTTCAAAGAGACTGGATGTGATTGTTGCAGAGCTTGCACAGACATCCAGGGGAAAAGCAGTGGAGCTCATTGATCGGGGACTTGTGCTGCTCAATTATCAGGAATGTAAAGAGAAATCAAAAGAGCTGAAACCAGAGGACACTCTGACCATAAGACGGAAAGGGAAGTTTAAGGTCGGAGAAGTGTTGAAGGAAACACAAAAAGGAAACTTAAGAATGGAATTTTATAAGTTTTTATAGCAGTAAGAGGAGGGCGTGGACATGAAGATAACACCAGTGGAAATTACCAACAAAGAGTTTAAAAGAACCATGAGAGGATACAGCACGGATGAAGTAGATGAGTTTTTGGATGAGGTCGTGGAGGATTTTGAAGCTCTATATAGGGAAAATGCCAGTCTGAAAGATAAGCTTGAAGCATATAATGAAAAAATAGAACATTATGCGAGCCTGGAAAAGACACTGCAAAGTACACTGGTACTCGCACAGAATACTGCAGATGCAACGAAGATTCAAGCGGAGAAGGAAGCACAGCATATTCTTGAGAATGCAAAGGAGAAAGCACAGGCAATCATAGAAAACGCAAATCGTGAAAATGAAATGCTGAAAAGAGAATATGAAAAATACCGTATGGACTTCGGAAATTTTAAGATGCGTGTCCTCAGTTTCCTGGAAGGTCAGATGAGCTCCTTCAAGACAAATTCTGAGGAGATTGAAAAGGGAACCTTAGGATCCAGCTCGATGCAGGTTTCAGGCCTTACACCAAAAGATCTCTTTGAAGAGGGAGACTCTGCTGAGCTGTTTGAAGAAGTTCAAGGATGAGACAGATGAAAGAGACTTTGAAATAAAGTCTCTTTTCTTGTGAAGGAAGATTTCCTGTGATAAGATAACTTTTGAAAGGACTGAGGAGCATAGAAGATATATTTCGAAATGAACACATAGAGTTTTGCTTATCTGTAAAGAGCACTTTGGAAAGACTTCCATCAAGGGCTCTATTTGTTGTGGACCGGAATGTATATGAAAGCTGGCCAGTGCTCAGAGAGTACATACAAGACAAAAGAGTCTACCTGCTCGACGCTTCGGAATCGAGAAAGACACTGGAGGAGACAGAGAACCTCTATGAGTTTTTATTTAAGCATCAGACTGTGGAGCCTCTTGTTGCCATTGGCGGAGGCATCACAGGGGATTTGGCTGGATATGCATCTGCAACATTTAAAAGAGGAATCCCTCTGATTCTCCTTCCGACGACACTGCTCGCCATGTGTGACAGTACAGTAGGAGGAAAATGTGGTGTGAACTATAAGGGTGTGAAGAACTATATCGGCACATTCAAGAAACCAGATGAGATTTTTATCTGTACAGAGTTTTTGACCACTTTACCAGAGAGACATCTGAAAAGCGGTATGGGAGAGATTTTGAAGTATGGTTTAATTGGAGAAGAGCCAATCCTTTCTCTACTGGAGAAGGAGGTTTCATTGCAGAATCTTCAAGTAAGACCCTATGTTGAGATGGGACTGAAAATCAAGATTGATGTGGTCTCTCGAGATTTTTTTGATCGGGGTCAGCGGAATGTTTTGAATTTTGGGCATAACATCGCACATGGTCTTGAAGCGGTTTATCCGAAGACTCTTACCCACGGAGAAGCCGTGGCGTTGGGGATTTTGACAGAGCTGAAACTCAGTGAGGATCTCTTTGGACTTCGCAGTGACATCCGCACACAAACCCGGTCTATCATGGAAAGATTCGGCATGGTTACTGCAGTGGATGACTTGCCTGTGGAGAAGCTGCTGGACTATATCAAAAAAGATAAAAAGAATGATGACTTCCTTCGTTTCACCCTGTTAAGTGAAGTGGGTTGTCCGGAAATCAAACAAAGTGTGGCAGAAGAAAGGATTCGTTCTGCTTTATTCGTGATTATGGAGTAAGAGATGATACAAAAGAGTATGGATTTATCAAAGGGAAAAGTAAAAATCAATATTGGAGAGAAGGTGCTGGGAGAAGATCTTTTGATTTTTTCAGGACCCTGCTCTGTGGAGAATCTGGATACAATGAGAGTCATTGCAACGAAGCTTAAAGCTTTGGGGGTAGATGTTCTTAGAGGAGGGGCGTTTAAGCCCAGAACGTCGCCTTATGATTTTCAAGGTTTGAAAGATGAGGGGCTTGAAATCCTAAAAACCATCAAAAAAGAGTTTGGGTTTGTGATCTCAACAGAGATCCTGGATGTCCGTGACCTGGAAAAAGTGGATGATTTTGTGGATCTCATTCAGATTGGTTCCAGAAATATGTATAACTATGTACTTCTTGAGGAAGTGGGAAAGTTGGGCAGACCTGTCGTACTCAAGAGAGGATTCAGCGCTACGGTGGCTGAGTGGGTCAGTGCTGCAGAATATATACTGAACACGGGCAATGAAAAAGTGATCCTTTGTGAACGTGGGATAAGGACATTTGAAACGACCACAAGAAACACACTGGATCTAAACTCAGTGGCCTACCTCAAGGAGAACTGCAGGCTGCCTGTCCTTGTGGATCCGAGCCATGGTACTGGAGTTCGATCTCTCGTAAAGCCTATGGCCCTCGCAGGGATTATGGCAGGGGCAGATGGGCTGATGGTTGAAAGCCATATTGCTCCAGACGAGTCCATCTCGGATGCGCAGCAGACCATCTCAATGGAAGTGCTGGAAGAAATAATGAAGACATCGAAAGAGTTATGGAGGTACAGATGATTTATTTGATATTTATTTTGGGTATGCTGCTGGATTATGTCACCAAAATCTGGGCCATTGACACGTTGAAAGGAAAAGCGGATATCACAGTCATTGAAGGATTCTTCGATTTCTCTTACCTGGAAAACAGAGGGGCGGCTTTTGGTATTTTTCAGGGAAGAGTCTATCTTCTGGCTTTTGTTACTATGATTATCATGGCGGTGCTTTTTGTGATGTATCAGAAAACAAAGAAGAAAACAAAACTCCTGACCATCAGTACAGCACTGATCTTAACCGGGGCCATCGGAAACCTCATTGACAGGCTCCGCTACGGGTTTGTTGTGGATTTCATCTCCTGGCACTGGAAAAACACCTATTACTTTCCCACATTCAATGTGGCGGATATCTGTATCACCGTTGGGACTGGGCTGCTTATTCTTTATATCATAAAGGAAGTGGATTAAGTGGAAGAAATACAGTATCTTGTGGAGGATGAAAAAGAAGGACTCCGCTTGGATGTGTACCTTCGTGAAAAACTGCCGGATCTTTCCAGATCCTATCTTCAGAAGCTTATAGAGGATGGATGCATCACTGTGGAGGGCAGAATCAGAAAGTCATCCTATAAGATCAAGTCCCAGGAAGGAATCCTAGTGGAACTGCCAGAACTAAGTGAACTGGAAATTACCGCAAAAGACATTCCTCTCCGGATTCTTTACGAGGATGAAGACCTATTAGTGGTGGATAAGGAAAAAGGTATGGTGGTTCACCCTGCAGTGGGGAACTATCATGATACCCTGGTGAATGCCTTGCTCTTCCATGTGAAAGATCTTTCTGGCATCAATGGAGTACTGAGGCCTGGCATTGTACACCGGATCGACAAGGATACCACTGGAATACTGGTTGTAGCCAAAAATGATCAAGCCCATGGTTATCTGTCTCATCAGCTGAAAGATCACAGCATGATCAGACGATATTATGCTTTGGTGCATGGCAATGTGAAGCTGGAGGAAGGTACTGTGGATGCACCTCTTGGAAGGTCAAAGAATGACAGGCTTAAGATGGGGATTGTTCCAGACGGAAAACGGGCAGTGACCCATTATAAAGTCATCAGACGCTACAAAGGCTATACGCTCATTGAGGCTTCACTTGAAACTGGAAGGACCCATCAGATCAGGGTTCATATGGCATCCATTCACCATCCTCTTGTAGGCGATTTCACCTATGGCCATAAGAAAGACCCTGTAAAGGGACAGCTTCTCCATGCAGCTGCCTTAGGTTTTCAGACACCTGACAAAGGATTTCTGATGTTTCATACTCCCGTTCATAAGGAGTTCAGAGATTTTTTGGCGAAGCTTCACCGAATGGATTGAATAATATAAATAAAACATGAATATTGTTAACAAGTAATGAACAAATCCTAGCCCTAGGCTGGGATTTTTCAGTATAATAAAAGGATAGTGAGCCGGCAGTTTGCCGGACAAAATAAAAAGGTGGTGTCATTTCCGGAAGCTGTGCTTTGCGGAAGAACTATGGAGTTTAAAGCAGCATTATTAGATGAAAAAGCCATTGAAAGGGCACTTGTGAGAATTGCCCATGAGATTGTAGAAAAGAACAAAGGAGTTCAGGACCTGGTCCTTGTGGGCATTAAAAGAAGAGGCGTTCCTTTGGCTGAAAGAATTCGGGAAAACATCTTGAATTTTGAAGATGTGTCACTTCCTGTTGCCAGTGTGGACATAACTCTTTATCGGGATGACCTGGAGGAAGACTACGAGAGTCCCCAAATCAAAAATGATGTGATTGAAGTCTCTATCAAGGATAAGAAAGTGGTCCTGGTGGATGATGTGCTGTTCACAGGAAGAACTGTGCGGGCAGCGCTGGATGCCATCACCGCAAATGGAAGACCAAGAAGCATTCAGCTCGCGGTACTCATTGACCGGGGGCATCGGGAACTGCCTATTCGTGCAGATTATGTGGGTAAAAATGTACCTACTTCAAGAAATGAAATGATCAAAGTAATGCTCGAAGAGATTGATGGGAAAAACGCTGTGGAAATATACACAAAGGAAGGGTAGCATGAAAATAGTATCATGGAATGTCAATGGCCTTCGGGCAATTATGAAAAAAGGTTTCAGAGAGAGTGTTGAGGAACTGAATCCTGACGTTCTGTTTCTTCAAGAAACTAAGATGCAAGAGCATCAGCTGGAAGAGGAAATTCTACTTAAAGATTTGGGATACACATTGACCATGCATTCAGGAGAAAGAAAAGGGTATTCTTCTGTGGCGGTTTATAACAGAGTTCCTGTAGATGAGATTATTAAAGGCTCAGGGATACCTGAATATGATGTTGAGGGAAGAGTCCTTCAGGTGAATGTGGGAGAATATGCGATTTTTGGCATCTATTTCCCCAATGGTGGCCGTGGAGAAGAAAGACTGGCTTATAAGATGAAGTTTTATGAAGATCTTCTCATGAAATTTGATTCATTAAAGGAAATAGGCAAGAAAGTCATAATAACCGGAGATTTCAACGTTGCTCATGAGGAGATTGATCTTGCAAATCCAGAGTCCAACAGAAAAACATCAGGATTTCTCGATATTGAAAGAGAGTGGTTTACGAAGCTGTTGAGCCATGGTTATGTGGATGTGTACAGGAGAGAAAACCCGGATAAGGTGATTTATACCTGGTGGGATCAGAGATTTAGAGCAAGAGACAGAAATGCCGGTTGGAGAATAGATTACTTTGTTGTATCAGAAAACGTGCTGCCCGAGATTAAAGATGTGGAAATCTACAACCATATTATGGGGTCAGACCACTGTCCGTTATCTCTGACACTTAAAGGAGAGCAGTAATGGAGTATACACTCATCGCCACTTGTGCCTTCGGCATTGAAAAGATATTGTCCAATGAGCTGAAAGCTTTGGGATATGATGATCTCCACGTGGAGAACGGAAAAGTAGAGTTCTATGGAGACGAAATGGATATTGCCATATGCAACATTCATTTGAGAACAGCAGAACGAGTACTCATCAAACTGGCTGAATTCAGAGCGGAATCCTTTGAAGAACTTTTTCAGGGAACTAAGGCAGTGGATTTTGGAAAGATCATCCCAGTGAGCGGCAAAATGCATGTCACAGGTAAATCTGTGAGGAGCAAGCTCTATAGCGTGCCGGACTGCCAGAGCATCGTTAAGAAAGCCGTAGTGGAGTCCATGAAAAGAACCTACGACCGGGAACAGTTTGCGGAGACCGGGGCTGTCTTCAAGATTGAAATCGGTCTTCTAAAAGATTTAGCCACCCTTACATTGGATACCTCTGGCGAAGGGCTTCACAGACGTGGCTACAGAGAACATTCAGGAAAAGCGCCTCTGAAAGAGACACTGGCGGCAGCCCTTGTTCTGATCTCTGGCTATGATGGGAATCGGCCTCTCATCGATCCTTTTTGTGGTTCAGGAACGATCCTCATTGAAGCCGCTATGATTGCTAAAAACATGGCACCCAATATGGAGCGGAATTTTGTTTGTGAAACTTGGCCAAGCTTTCCAAAGGATATTTTCCCGCAAGTACGTGAAGGGGCCAGAAGCCAGATCAAGGATATCAAGTTTCCCATTACCGGGTATGATATTGATACTTATGTACTCTCTACGGCTAAGATGAATGCCAAAAAAGCGGGGGTGTTCAAACATATTTATTTCCTGCCTTCTGACTATATGAAGCACAGGTTTACAGAAAAAGATGTAACCATCATCACAAATCCTCCTTATGGGGAGCGTCTTCTGGAGGATGAGCATGTGAGAAAGCTCATGGAGAAAATGGGAAGAGATAAAGCTGTGCATGAAGACTACGAAATGTATATTCTTACAGCTTTAGAAGGATTTGAGAAGACTTTTGGCAAGAAGGCCCACAAGAACAGGAAACTGTACAATGGAAGAATTCAAACATATCTCTATCAGTATTTTGCAGAGAAGAAGAAAGAGGCGGATGTATGAAGAAAATTGTAGTGATATTCAACGGCGGTACCATCTCCATGAAAGTAGATCCTAAAATCAAAGCTGCGGTTCCTTCCCTTACGGGGGAGGAGATCATGCACATGGTCACTGGAATTGAGAAGCATGCGGAAGTCAAGTCCTATAATTTCAGTTCATTTCCCAGCCCCCATATGACCATGGAAAAGATGATGGAGCTGAGAGCATTCACCTTGAAGATCATGGAAGAGGAAAATCCGGATGGGGTTGTGATCACCCATGGGACAGACACATTAGAAGAAACAGCATTTCTCTTTGATCTGACCATTGATACTGAAATACCCATCGTATTTACTGGAGCGATGCGTTCCGGATCTGAACTAGGGTATGATGGTCCGTCAAATCTCGCGCAGTCTATCGTCACCGCTTCTTCCAAAGAGTCCAGAGGACGCGGTGTGCTTGTGTGTCTCAATGGAGAACTCAACGCAGCGCAAGAAGTGACCAAAACAAACTCACTGTCCCTGAATGCCTTCCGTACTCCTTCCTTTGGACCTCTTGGGATTGTGGACAACAATAGAGTGATTTACTACAGAAGCAATGACGTGAGACAGGTAGAAGACATCGATGTGCTGGAAACGGCGGTAGCTCTCGTGAAAACTGTAGCAGGGATGGATTCATCCTACCTGAAGTTTCTCGCGGACCAGGGCGCGAAGGGGATTGTCATTGAAGCCTTCGGACGTGGTAATGTACCACCTCAGATGGTGGAAGGGATTCGGTATGCGCTCTCTAAAGGCATCCATGTGGTCATTGTGTCCAGATGTTATGAGGGGAGAGTGTATGGAAGTTATGGTTACGAGGGTGGCGGTAAACATCTGAGAACCATGGGCGTTATCTTCGGGGATTCACTCCCCGGACAAAAAGCAAGAATCAAACTTATGGTCGCGTTGTCCCTGTATCATAGAGCAGAAGATGTGAGAGACTGGTTTGAAAAAGACCTTTATATGGAAGACAGTGAGTGGAGCAGTTAGTCCTACGAAGTTTGGAGGTGTGCTATGATAAAGAGTATGACAGGGTTTGGCAGAGGAATGGCAGAGGATGAAAAAAGAAGTTTTCTGGTGGAAATGAGAGGGGTGAATCACAGATACCTTGATTTTTCCATTCGAATGCCTAAGAGTCTCATGTCTCTGGAGGACAGGGTCCGCAAAGAAATCTCAAAGGTGATTTCCAGAGGGAAGCTGGATGTGTTTATCACCTATAGAAATTATGCAAAGGAAGATCTGGCGGTTCAGACCAATCTTCATCTGGCGAAGGGGTACGTGGATGCGTTGAACTCCATTAAAGATTCCTTCTCTCTAAAAGATGATATCTCTGTTTCTCTGGTATCAAGATTTCCGGATGTAATCTTTACGGAGGAAAAAGAAGAGAATATTGAGGAAATATGGTCCCTTCTTGAAGATGCCGTGAGAGAGGCTTCTCTAAAGATGCTTGAGATGAAAAAAGTTGAGGGTACATCCTTGAAGAATGATATGCTGCAGAAGAAAGAAGGCATCATCGCTCTTGTGGACAGAATCAGAGAACGCGACAAGCTCGTGATTCCGCTTTATAAAGATAGACTGGAAAAGAGAATTGAAGAGCTTCTGGAGAAAGTGCCTGTGGATGAGTCCAGACTGGCACTGGAAGTTGCCATGTATACAGACAAGGCAAGTATTGATGAAGAGCTAACAAGGCTGTCCTCTCATATGGAGCAGCTGGAGAATTTTCTCAAGGAAGAGGAACCCGTGGGCAGAAAACTGGATTTCCTTGCCCAGGAGATGAACCGGGAAGCAAACACCATGGCGTCGAAATCCGTTGATATTGAGATTACCAACCTGGTTCTTTCAATTAAAAACGAGATTGAGAAAATTAGAGAACAAATGCAAAATATTGAATAGAGGTGAGAAAATGAACATCCGCTTAGTGAATATTGGATTTGGAAATATTGTTTCTGCCAATAAAATAGTTGCCATTGTATCACCAGAATCTGCACCAATTAAGAGAATCATCCAGGAAGCCAGAGAACGTGGGATGCTGATTGATGCAACCTATGGCAGAAGAACCAGGGCAGTGATTGTAACGGATTCAGACCATATTATTCTGTCTGCCGTTCAACCAGAAACTGTTGCCCATAGACTTGAGACCAAAGAAGATGTGATTGATGAGGTAGGTATTGATGAGTAGAGGACTTCTCCTGGTGATATCAGGACCCTCCGGTGCAGGGAAAGGTACCGTTTGTGAAGCATATAAAAAGCACTGCCAAAATCATGTGTGGAATTCTGTATCCATGACGACACGGGCGCCTCGGGCAGGAGAAGTGCATGGGGAAAGTTATTTCTTTGTCTCGAAAGAAGAGTTTCTGAAGAGAATTGAAGAGGATGCTTTTCTCGAATATGCCGAAGTATATGGCAATTATTATGGAACTCCTCGAAGAGAGGTGGAGGAGAAGCTGGCAGAAGGATTTGATGTCATTCTTGAGATTGATATTCAGGGAGCACTGAATGTTCAGGATAATACATCAGAAGGTATTTTTATCTTTATCCTGCCCCCATCCATGAACGAACTGAAAAAGAGAATCATCGGCAGAGGCAGCGAAACCCCCGAATCTTTGCTTACAAGATTCAAATCTGCCTACAATGAAATCAACTATGTATCCAAGTACAATTATGCCATCACCAATCACACGGTGGAACAGGCATACAGTGACCTCATGTGCATTGTTCGTGCAGAACGGTGCCGTGTTACCCGAGTAACCAATGAAATTTTAACCTTAAAGGAGGAAGAATTATAATGAGCTCATTAATAGAACCATCCGTAACAGAACTGCTGGAAAAGGTGGAGAACAGATACAGACTTGTCACACTCACATCCAAAAGAGCAAGACAGATCATCGATGGACAGGAACCACTGATTCCTGTAACCAGTGTGAACCCTCTTACCGTGGCGGTCAATGAAGTCAATGCAGGACTGATAGAATATGAAACCCTAAAAGATGGTGTGAAATAGTCATGAAAAATGTAGTGGTAGGAGTAACTGGTGGTATCGCTGCTTATAAAGCACTGGAGCTGGTCTCTTTGCTTCGGAAGCAGAATATCAATGTGGATGTGGCGATGACAAAATCTGCACAAGAGTTTGTCACACCGCTGTCTTTCCAGAGTCTCAGTCAGAATCCTGTCATCACAGATATGTTTGATGAGCCAAAGGCGTATGAAATTGCTCATATATCATTAGCGAAAAAAGCAGATGTATTTGCTGTGGTACCAGCTACAGCGAATATCATCGGTAAACTGGCCCATGGCATTTCTGATGATTTTATTTCCACATCTGTCATGGCAACCCGTGCCAAGGTTCTGATTGCACCTGCGATGAATACCAATATGTACAGCAATCCGATGGTTGTCGAGAATATGAACAAACTGAAATCTCTGGGCTACACCTTTGTCAGCCCTGGACAGGGAAGGCTGGCCTGTGGTGATGTGGGGGAAGGGAAGCTTGCTTTGGTACAGGATATTTTCACGGAAATCATGGCGCTTCTTTACCCAAAGAAAGACTTTGCCGGAAAACGCATACTGGTTACAGCTGGCGGTACAGAAGCTCCACTGGATCCAGTGAGAGTTCTTACAAACAGATCCTCCGGGAAAATGGGGATTGCATTGGCAGAGAGGCTTCTTGAAAGAGGAGCGGAAGTTACGCTCATTCATGGGCATGTGACCGAGGAACTTCCCAAAGGTGTTCAGGCAGTGAAAGCACTGACAAATGAAGCCATGGCCAAGGCTCTTCAAGAGCGGTTTTCAGAAGCGGATGCTGTGATTATGGCTGCAGCGGTGTCTGATTATAAAGTGAAGGAATACGCTGCAGAAAAGATCAAGAAAACTGGAGAAACACTTCATCTTGAGCTCGTCAAGGATCTTGATATTCTGAAGAGTCTAGGGGACAAGAAAGACCAGCAGGTTCTTGTAGGGTTTGCCGCCGAATCTCAAGATATTGAGAAGAATGCGCTAGAGAAACTCAAGAAGAAGAATCTGGATCTAATCTGTGCCAATGACATTTCTCATGGAAAAGTATTTGGAGAGGACCAGAATGATGTGACTCTTTATCATAGATCCGGTGATATCATTCCACTGGGAGAGCTTTCCAAAAAAGAGACTGCGGAACTGATCCTAGATGAGGTTCAGAAGCTGTTTCACTAAATATTCAGGGAGCTTTAAAACATCATGGCAGTGTACAGATGAAAAAATATATTTTACAGGAAAAAGCACCCTCTGTGAACTGCTCCCTGTCAAGTGG
>NZ_DOPX01000010.1 GCF_003514505.1 Proteiniclasticum sp. | reverse complement strand
TGCTTTAGCTGTGGGAGTGTCAACATAGGGTTACAGTACTACTTCATCCGGAAGAAGTTACAATGATAGCATAAAAAAACATAGGAGGATATGATATGTCAGATATGAAAGATAAATTTGATATTGAAAAAGACAGAGTGAAAGGGAAGTTCAACGAAGCCGTTGGAGAAGCCACAGATGATGAGGCTCAGGAGCTGAAAGGAAAGCTTCAACAGAAGAAAGCGGATCTTCGTGAAGATTTTGAGGAAGCCAAGGATAAGGTTTCAGAGAAAATCAATGATATCCTGGACCGCGATGATAAAAACAGATAAATGAGGTTTTAGAAAAGTCCTTCGGGGCTTTTCTTTTTTTGCTGATAAAGAAAAAATGATGATCTGAAGAAGAAGCAGGAGGGAGAAGAAAGAAGCCATGGTGAGAAGAAGTACAGAGTATTTCTGTCATGCGTGAAAGTCAGATACACGAAGATTCATTGCGGATTTTTCGTTATAATGTTCGTGTAAAAAAGAAATAAATAATTATTTATCATAAAATTGAAAAAATGAAAAACATGTGACGAAAGAGTGACAAAGGCTTCTAGAATCATTGAGAATTGTCAGAATATGTAGTAAGATGATGAAGAAAATCGTTTACAAAACAATTTTGTAGAGACACTTCAGCCAGTACGGGAGTTTTGGTTGAAGTTTTTTTGACTCTCAAAATACTTTTGTCGATGAATGAAAATCCAAGGAGGAACTTATGAAAAGACAAAGAACCAGAAAAATCTCTATTCTCATGATTCTGCTGATATTTGCTTTCGGCTTGCTGCCTGGCGGAAAGATATCTGCAGAAGCGGTAGACGTAACAAGTTCAGCTTCTCTTCTTTCCATTGATGTTGCAAGAAGCCGGGCCACTGATGATGAGGTTACCGTTAAGGGGATTGTAACCTTTGTAGATGGCAAGAGCATCACCATCCAAGATGAGACTGCTGGGATTGTAGCAAGAATTCCCGTGGCTGATGCATCTATCCTTCTTGGTATGGAGCTTACCGTTAAAGGGAAAAGAGCCACATTTAATGGCTTAGAACAAATCAATGTTGAGACTGGCAATTATTATAAAGGTGAAGTAAAAGCACAGCCAGAACCAAAAGAAATGACAATGGAAGATCTTGCCAATGCCGAAAAGATTGAGGCAGTAGAGTCTCAGAGAATCTTTGTGCAAGGTGCCACCATTGGTGCTATCAACACCACTGGAAACACCACCCTCACGAAAGACGGCAAGAGTGTCAATATCTATAAAGTTCCCGCTCTTTCAGGAATTACAGAGGGAGACGTTGTTGACGTCACAGCAGTGGTGGGACAGTTCACAAACTACCAGTTGAGAGTAGTTCTTCCTGAGGATGTGAAACTTGTAAAAACGGTGGATTTTATTTCTATTCAGGAGGCAAGAGCACTTCCTAAAGATGAAACCGCAACCATCAAAGCCATCGTGACCATGATTGATTCTAGAAACATCACCGTACAGGATGCCACAGGCGCCATGGTACTCTTTGTCACAGATGCAGATGCGGCAAAGCTCAAGCTTGGCATGGAAGTTGTAGCCACAGGAAAAAGGGGCATGTACAACAATATGGAGCAGCTTTCTGTTGCAAGTGGCGCGGTGACACCTGGGTTTGTCAAAGCACTTCCTGCACCTGTGCTCCTCACCATGAGCGATCTTCAGAACAAGGAAAAGATGGAGTCTTTAGAATCCCATCGAATTGTTGTTCGAGGAGTCACTTTGGGAGAAACAAATGGCAATTACACACCGATCTCAAGAGACTCGATGACTTTCAACATCTTTAAGATGCCCGCACTTGAAAATATTACATCCGGAGATACCGTTGAAGTCATCGGCGTGGTGGGGCAGTATAAAGACACCTATCAGCTTCGAGTTGCGGATAAATCCCATGTGAAGCTGTTTGAAGTCATTCCGGATCCAGTCAGTGAGGAAGATCTGACAGGAGCCACTTCACTTCAGGATGTGTACGCCTTACCTGCAAATCAGGTTGTGACAACAGTTGGACAGATTGCTTATATTTATAATGGAAATACGATTTTACTACAGGATGTCATTCAGGATGAGGTAGTTGGACTGCAAGTCTATGAATACACGAGAATTGATGAGTTTGTCATTGGAGATGTGGTAAAAATCACAGGAACCACTGGAGCTTTTGGTGGGGTGGCACAAGTTTCCAAGATTACGGACATCCAGGTGCTGGGGAAGAAAGATCTTTTCGAGCCTCAGGAAGTTAAAGTAAAAGAGCTTCTGGATAATGGAAGAGCCTATCTTTCAGAATATATTGTAATCAAAGACGCTGTGCTTGGAAAATTTGTAGAGAATGGAAGCACACCGATTACAGATGGCACTGGAACCATCAATATCTACAAAGGACCCGCATATCCTTCAGGCGTGAAAGAAGGAGACACCGTAAATGTCTATGCTGCTTCATCTATGCATTATGAAACAGTTCAGTTAAGAATGAATGCCAGCAGTGACTTCCAGGTAGTGAAGGATGAAGTTGGGCCAGAATTTGTATTGCCAGAATACCTCCCAGCCAAGGCCGGTAGAGACTATATGGTTTCAGCTACAGTGGTGGATAATGTTTCGGTTAAAAGTGTGTCGGTAGGTGTTGAAATCAATGGAGTCACTTCCGAACCACTGACCATGGTACCTGATGCGACCACAGGCATCTATCAGGTATTGCTTCCAGGAACCATGCTGGTAGGCACAAATAAAATGACACTGCATTTTACAGCTGAAGATGTCAATGGCAACAAAACCATGAAAAGTGCTGAAATCGCTGTAGAAGACAAGCCAGTGATTCTTTCGGTATCTCCTGGAGCAAACGAATCCACAGGAGAAAACAAGAAACCTGTGATTGCGGTAGAATTTGAAAATGCAGGAGAAAACCCTTCCGTAATGCTGATCCTAGGCAAAGATGCGCCAGTAAAGATGACCGTTTCAGGGAATAAAGCAACCTATGCGGTTCAGGAAGCCATGGAAGATGGAAGAGTTCAGGCTTCAATAGTGATTACCAGGGAAGATGAAATTTCTTCAGAACCTTATGCTTGGAGCTTCTATATTGGAGAACCGCTGTATAATTTTTACTTCGGACAGCTGCATGCACATACCAATTATTCGGATGGTTTGGGAACACCAGATCAAGCGTTGGAGTATGCCAAAAATGCTGCACAAGTGGACTTTTTGGCTCTGACCGACCATAGCAATTACTTCGATACCACATCAAAACTGGGTACTTTTGATGACCCCAATTCAGGAAGCCCTTCAGAAGTCAATGCAGCCATGAGCAAGTGGGCTTATTACAAGTCACTATTCCAAAAACATCAGACAGCAGATTTTCTGCCTATTTATGGATTTGAAATGACTTGGAGCGGTCAGTACGGTCATATCAATACATTCAACTCCAATGGATTTGTCAGCAGAAACAATTCTGTTCTCAGTGCCCGTGGAGGAGCTGGTTTGAAGGCATACTATGAACTGCTGAAAGACCAGGATGGAACCTTCTCTCAGTTTAATCATCCAGGTCCAACCTTTGGAACCTTCGAAGACTTTGCGCATTATGACAAGCTTGTAGATGATAAAATCAACCTGATTGAAGTTGGAAATGGAGAAGGACCTGTACGTGGTTCTGGATATTTCCCAAGCTATCAGTACTATGCACAAGCTCTTGACAAAGGATGGCATGTGGCGCCTTCCAATGGGCAAGATAATCATAAAGGCAAGTGGGGGGATGCCAATACCACAAGAACGGTAGTCATTGCAGATGCTTTAACCCTTCCCTCCTTCCAGGAGTCCATTGAGAACTTGATGGTATATTCCACGGAAGACAACAACTTTGAAATTTTCTATACTGCAAATGACATGCCCATGGGTACAAGATTCGAGGAAGATTTGGAAGAACTGGATATCCTTGTGGAGTTCAGCGATCCAGATGCAGTGGATGTCATTGGTAAAGTCAGTATCATGGTAAATGGTGGCCTGGTGGTTCATGAAGAACGTATCAACACCAACACAGGAAAAATGGAAGTTACCCTACCCAATGAGTATTCCTACTATTACATCATGGTGGAACAAGGGGATGGAGACATCGCAGTGACGGCACCTGTATGGACCGGAGCTGTGACTCAGGTTGGAATCAATGATCTTTCGAAAGATACCGCCATGGATGTGAAAGGTGAGACCACAAAGCTTCTAACCCATATGTACAACTATGAAGAGAAAGACTTCCAGATCACAAAAATGGAATATCTGGTGGATGGATCACCTTATAAGACCCTGACAACAGGTCTTCCAGTGATTGCTAAAGGAACAACCAGTACGGTAGAATTTAACTTTGTGCCGGAAAAACTCGGAAAACAGACCATAACCATGAATATGGAAGGGACGCTGGATGGACTTACCATGGCGTTCACAAGATCCATCACATTAAATGTTTATGACAATAAAAATGTTGTAGATATTTTAGTGGATGCAGCCCATGACAATTTCTATGTTTCAGGAGACTATGCAAACAATGATACCTACTTCACCCAGGTTGCTGGAGAGAAGGGTGCCCGTGTGAAGCGCGTGAATGATGAGATTACTCCGGAGATACTGGAAGGTGTTGAACTATTAATGCTTACAGTGCCATACAAAGGATTTGGCAGAGAGCTGAAGAACTATACACAGTCAGAGATTGATGCCATCAGAACCTTTGCACAGAACGGTGGAAACATCATTTTATCCTCAAAATCTGATCGTGGAAATCCTGGTGGAGATGCCAATGCGGCTGTTATCTCCAATAGAATCCTGGAAGCCATTGGCGCCAAGGCAAGAATTGCAGACGGAATTGTTGTGGATAACGAGAAGAAGTCCAATGAAGCCTACAGACTGGTATTTAAGGATGAGGAAAATTTCAATGATGATACGATGTTTGGAAAAGGCATCTTAACTCAAACCACTAAAACATTCAATGCATATAACTCCGCTCCTGTCCTATTGAACGGTGCGACTCCAATCATTACAGGATATGAAAGCACCTGGGGCGCAAATTACACAGAAAACTTTACAGGATCTGCCTATATTCCTGACTATGAGAAGGATAAGGTAGTCGTAGAGAAGGGCGAAGTAGCGCTGGTTTCCGAAGAAATACTTCCAGGTGGAGGATTCCTTCTGGCATCGGGTGTCACCTTCTTCTCAAACTTTGAAGTAACTGTGGAAATGCTTATTGAAGAGTCAGTGAGAAATGCAAACTTCCAGATTCTCAATAACGTCATTGATGAAATCAAACCAGAGCCTGAAATCGTCAGCATCAAGGCAGTGCAGGAAGCCGAAGAAGGTCTGCAGTTCACGATTAAAGGAAGATTGACTTCCAATGTGAGTGGATTTGACCGATCCACAGCCTTTTTTGACAGTGCGTATATTCAAGATGAAACAGGTGGAATCAATATCTTCCCCATAGACGGAAATTATGAAGCTGGTACTATGATTCAAATTACGGGTATTACTTCTTCCTATCAGGGAGAGCATCAGCTGAACATTGAGTCCATGAAGGTGATGGAAGAGCCAGTGGTGAAAGTCCAGCCTACGCTGATGACCACAAAAGAAGTTCCAGATCATTTAGGTCTCCTGGTTGCAGTGGAAGGACTTGTTCGGAAGATCACATCCAAAGAGGGTGTTGTGGAATCCATTATGGTAGAAGACCGCAGCGGTACAGCCATTAGAGTCTTCATTGATGGATATATAGGAACAGCAGTAGAGATGCCCAACATTGAAGAGGGCGATTTCATTCATGCCATTGGTCTTTCCTCCATCGATCCTGAAGGAAACAGAATTCGAGTAAGAGACCGAAGTGAGATTAAACTGGTTCAAAAAGCAACCAGTAAAACAGCACTAGAAAACATCATCAAAGAAGCAGAAGACAAAGACTTGGACAATATGACAGAGGCAAGTGTAGAGATACTTACAAAGGCCGTTGAAAAAGGTATTGTTCTTTTAGAAGATGTTTATGCAAGACAAGAGGAAGTCGATGGCGCAGTAACAAACATTCAAGATGCCATCAAGCAGCTCACTGAAAAAGAACAGTCATCTGAGACCATCAAGAATGAAACAGAGAAAGTCTTGGAAGCTCTTGCAAAAACCCCAGTAAAGGGTACTTTGACTGTAGATGCACGAGAGAACAAAAAGATCGATAAAGCCATTTTTGAAGCATTGAAGGGTCAGGATAAGACCATTGTCTTTGAAACGGAAAATGCGGTATGGTCTTTCAATGGAAAAGACATTAAGAATGTGAAAGACATCGATTTAGGCGTAACCATAGCGCCAATTGCTAGCTGTACATCTAAAAATGCAGCTGCCATTAAAAAGGCGGTAAAAGGAGAAGATGTTCTAGTCATCAGCTTCAGAGACAATGGAGTATTGCCAGGAAAAGCAGTAGTGAGAATAAAGCTTGATGAGCAGTGGCTTAAGGGCAAAGACAAAAATAATCTGTATGTCTATTACTACAATGCGGCATCCAAAAAAGTGGAAACCGTTGCTAAAAAAATAAAGGTAGATGCAGAGGGGTATGTAGAACTTACCATCACTCATAACAGTGATTACTTTATTGCAGACAAAGATCTTCAGGCAGCAGGGGTACTGCCCAAAACTGGATCTGAAAATGCCATGAGGACTACATTGCCACTGGGCATGATCTTTATTGGAGCGGGTGCAATACTATTCCTGCATGAGAAAAAGAAACTGGTAAAGAACGCCTAAGAAGAGAGGAGGAGCTGTGATTGGCTCCTCCTTTATTTTGGCAATCGAATCAGAGATCTTTATTTTTTATGAGCAGCAGTTCATAAAGCTTCTTTTGTGCTGATATTGAAAGAAAGTGTATTTCTTCGTGGTTTTATTGAAAATCCCTCATGATATAATGAGAACTGAATGAAAAATCAGGGGGAATCGATATGGAACGTAAAAACATCTGGCTGAAGTATGATAAGACAGAAGAAGAAGCTCTGGAGAAACTCTCCAAAGAGTATATGAGCTATCTGGATGATGGCAAGACGGAAAGAGAAGTAGTGAAGATTTCAGAGGAAATGGCAAGAGAAAAAGGCTACAGGTCCCTTTCTGAAGTCCTCGCGGAAGGAAAAACTTTAAAATCTGGCGATAAAGTCTATGCCACCTGGATGAAGAAAGCCATTGCGCTATTCCATATTGGAACACAGCCCATGGAAAAAGGAATGAATATTCTAGGAGCTCATGTGGATTCTCCAAGACTGGACGTGAAACAGAATCCACTTTATGAGGACTCAGACTTTGCGTATCTTGACACCCATTACTATGGCGGTATCAAGAAGTACCAGTGGGTAACCATTCCTCTGGCCATCCATGGCGTGGTGGTGAAGAAGGACGGAACTGTTGTGGATGTGGTCATTGGTGAAGATGAAAAGGACCCAGTGGTATTTATTTCTGATCTACTCATCCATCTATCCAGGGAACAGCTGGAGAAGAAAGCGGCAAAAGTGATTGAAGGGGATGATCTGAACATCATCATCGGCAATAAACCGGTAAAGGGTGAAGAAAAGGAGTCTGTAAAGAAGGCAGTGCTGAAACTTCTTTCTGACAAATATGGCATGATAGAAGAGGATTTCCTCTCTGCGGAGCTGGAAGTGGTTCCTGCAGGAAAAGCAAGAGAAGCAGGACTGGACCGAAGCATGATCATGGCTTATGGTCATGATGACAGAGTCTGTGCGTTCACTTCACTGGCTGCCATGCTGGAGATGGAATCTGTTGAAAGAACCGCCTGCACTCTGCTGGTGGATAAAGAAGAAATCGGCAGTGTAGGCGCTACAGGTATGCAGTCCAGATTCTTTGAAAATACTGTGGCGGAGCTTCTGGAAGCCATGGGTGAATACAAGGATCTGACACTAAGAAGAACTCTGGCAAATTCCAGAATGCTTTCTTCTGATGTCAGCGCAGCCTATGATCCAACCTATCCTCAGGCTTTTGAAAAGAAGAATTCCGCATTCCTTTCCAAGGGAATGGTCTTCAACAAGTTTACAGGATCAGGTGGAAAAGGCGGATCCAATGATGCCAATCCAGAGTATATGGCGGATCTGAGAAGAATCCTTGAGGACAATAGCGTATCGTTCCAGACTGCAGAGCTTGGAAAAGTGGATGTGGGCGGCGGTGGCACCATTGCCTATATCCTGGCTCATTATGGCATGGAAGTCATAGACTGCGGCGTAGCAGTGCTCAATATGCATGCACCATGGGAAGTGGTCAGTAAGGCAGATGTCTATGAGACCAAGAAAGGTTATGTAGCATTCCTGCAAAACTAGCAATCGGATGAAAGAAGCTCAAGTGAAAAAGGGCTTCTTTTTCACTTGGATATCTTCCTGAAGATGTGTTAAATTAGGGATGGAAGAAATGAGTTCTTAGTGAAAGAAATGGAGATAAAAATGCAGAAAAAAGACATATTGGAAATCAAGAAAAGGTATAAGAAAGAACAGGCGACCTTCACCAAAATGGCGGGATGCTATGTCAATGGAGAAAAAGCCATTGTCACCAAGTTCCGGGAGACCTTCCTGAATCTTGAGGATGATGAGTTTCATAAGTATCTGGAGATTGCGAAAAAGGTTTTAAGTGGCAGCATCGGCAACAATATCCTTGATCTGAGCTTTGATTCGGAAAAGAAAGAAGAAGGACATCAGGAGTTCTATATGACGCTCAAAAAGAGCAGACTTCTGAAGGATGATGTGCTGGATGAGCTCTATCAGAGAATCATTGACACATACGAGTATGTGGGAAACTTTATCATTCTTCTTTTCCATGATGTTTATGATGTCATCACCAAGACAGAAGACAACCTTAAAGTGGATGAGTCGGAAGAAGTCTATGAGTATGTCCTCTGTGCCGTGTGTCCTGTTTCCCTTTCTGATGCTGGTCTCAGCTATATAGAAGATGAGAATAAAATAAAAGCGCGTCATCGGGACTGGGTGGTGGAGATGCCAAAACATGGCTTTGTCTATCCTGCTTTTATCGACCGGAGTCAGGACATTGACCGGGTGATGTATTATACCAAGAATCCTAAGGATCCCCATCCTGAATTCATGGAAGAGATTCTGGGCTGCAAGATGAAAGAAACAGCGACGCTTCAGAAAGAGTCTTTCCAGGCCATAGTAAAAGGGACTCTGGAGGACGGAAAAGAGGATGCGGAAACTCTGTTCATGGAGATTCAGGACCAGCTTCATGGAAGACTTCTGGAGTTTAAGGACACCTACAGCGATGCGGATGTGGAGCCGATGATACTCCGTCAGGATGAGGTGGAGGATCTTCTTCGTGACAGTGGGGTTCCGGATAAGTTCACTGAAGAGATTGCCAAATCCTACGAGAGCTATTACGGGGTGGACCTGCCTCTGGCGGAAAGCCTTTTGGATGCCAAAGTGCTCAAGGAGAAAGAGCAGAGAAGAAAGGAAGAGCATCTTCGAAAAGAAGTCACCATTTTAAAAGAGGAGCTGGAAAAGGTCAAAGTGGACGCGCCAGAAGAAGAGTTCCCTGTGGTGGTGAAAGTGAAAGAAGAGAAAATCTCTTCCATCCGGAAAGAGATCATTGACGGGAAAAAGTGCCTGGTGATTCCTCTGGAGGACCATGAAGGTGCCATGATCAATGGAGAGAAAGAGCGGTTTCTTTAGAAGCAGCCAGTAAAAGAGTAGAAGAGAAAGAGAGATCTGAAGGGGTTTGGCCTTTGCAGGATCTCTCTTTTTGTTATACACAGGACCTCAGCCAAATCTGTGGAAAGATTTTAGAAGCATGTGGGTAAATTCGTTTTCTGTGTATCAAAAAAGAAGCATCCCCAGAGGAATACTTCTTATGATGATGGATCCTTATTTCAGGTTTCCTGGAGCAGCCTTCAGGATTCTTCCGGAATTCACCTTGTTTGGGGATACCGCAGGTCTTACAATGCGCATGGGTGCTCACCTCCTTTCAAAAGGGTATAGGTATTATAACAGACTGTTCTTCCAAACGAGCTTCAGAACTTTCTTGATGTTATTTTTCTCTGAGGGGCAAGGTCTGTCACCTGTTAGGGCTCTATACCAGGGGCAGTGGTTCCCCTGACAGGCAGGTCTGTAGAAACAGTTCTGGCAGACAGGATCCGTCTCTTCTCCTGAGGTCACCCAGGAAATGAGTTTGTCATAATCAAGGTCCATGGTGCCGTCGGGGTTTAGTGTGCCCACATGATTGATGTCAGCATCTAGTGCAGTGGTGCATTTATAGAGCTGTCCGTTGGCGCCAATGACGAAGGCGTTGGGCTTTGCCGCATAGCAGACGGAGCCCGCCGGGTTCATGATGCCCCCAATCATACTGCTCATATGGAGATTCTTATCGATGGCATTTTCAGTGAACTGCCACATTTTCTCATTGGCTGTGATATGGGAACAGATGGGAATATCCTCATCATGTTCTCCACCCCATCTGCCCACAGGACGGAAGAGAATGCCAAAACGTGAATCTCCTGCAAATTGCTCCTTCAGGTACTGGGTGAGTTCTTCCGTCTCCTTCAGATTGTCTTCATCGAAGTTCACACGAATGGAAAGATCAAAGTTTTCAGTGCTTTCTTTAGCAGATTTCAGGTTCTCCATGATTTCACTGAAGGTTTTTCCACCACCAATGAGGAACCGTCTCTTGTCATGAACAGCTTCCACTCCATCGATGGTGATCATGAACTGCCGGATATCCATGGACAGCAGTTTATGGAACACTTCCGTTGTCAGGAAGTAGCCGTTGGTGGAAATGTCTGCAGAGTATGTCACGTTATGAGTTCTTGCTTCTTCCTGGAAGACTGCAGTCAGCTCCTCCATGAGATCAAGCTCCAGAAGGGGTTCGCCACCGAACCAGCTGATATGGAGTGTGTTCAGCGTCTTTATTCTCTCTCTCACCAGAGCCTTTACACCAGCTGCGGTGTTCTCGTCCATCCTGCCCCGGACGAAGGATTCGTAGCAGTAGGTGCATCTGAAGTTGCAGGCCTCTGTGGGCATGAGAATGAGATGGAGCATATCGGTCCGGTGCAGGGACTGATGAAGAAACTCTGCTCTCTTTTTCTCATCAGCACTTTCCTTCACAAGAAAGCCATGGTCAATGAGGGCTTCTCTTACAGGGGAGCTTTCTAAGCCAAGCTGATTTTTCAGATAGCCCATGACTTCCTCTTTCTCTTCCTTTGTGAAGTCTGCCAAGGCGCCTGTATAACTGTTGAAAAGGATGAGACCATCCTCTTCTGTATTTGTGAGCGCATTAAATCTTGATGCTTTGTAGTTTTTTTCCATAGTATCCTCCTGATTTGTGGGCGAAGGGTCTTTTGTTCTCACGATGGTCCAATCATATATTGTCAAATTTTAACATGCTTTTAGTGCAAAATCTATTTTATCACAGATTTCAGAGAAGACAAGAATAAGGTTAATAACCCTCAAAGACAAAGAAGGTTCCATCCCAAGGGAGTTATGAATTTTTTGAGTCATCGTGGGCTATATGGCTGGAACTCTGTAAATACAGGGGTAAATATGTTAGAATTATATCGTAGACTGAATATTTTGATACTTCTTAAACGAAAGGAGGGTTGATAATATGAAAAAACTGCTGTTACTCGGTATGACCATTGGCACATTGATGATTTTCTCCGCCTGCTCCGGTGAGAGCGGCATGGGGAAGATTACTTCAGCTAAGGAATGGCAAAGCAAGCATCCGGATGTGTACGCCAGCTATTTGGAAAACAGTGAGATGCTGGAAACCACCTATGGGGGGTCTGTTCCCATTGACTATCTTGAAAAGTACCCTTATCTGAAGACCCTTTACGAAGGAAACAGCTTCAGCGTCGAATATTTAAGAGCAAGAGGACATGTATACGCTCTGGAGGATGTCATTCACACAGAAAGAACAAAACCTGCAGCCAGCTGCCTCTCCTGCAAGACCAGCGGTTTCCTTGCACTCTTAGATGAACAGGGCGTCGAAGCCAATAAGCTGAATTTTGATGAAGTGGACAAAAGCGGCATGGAAACCATCAGCTGTTATGACTGTCACCGCAACGAACCTGGTGTCATCAATATTACGAGAGAACATTTGAATGTGGCTCTGGAAGGCATTGAAGGGGAGTTCAAGAACCAGGATCTGGTCTGCGCTCAGTGTCATGTGGAGTACTATCTGGATCCGGAAACCAAGGAAGTCATCATGCCTTCTGTCAACGGCCTGGACCCTACGAGTATGATGGAGTACTATGATGAACTTGGTTATTCCGACTGGGTTCATCCCAGTGCAGGGACTGAGCTTCTTAAAGTGCAGCATCCGGAATGGGAAACCTATCAGGGAAGTGTCCACAACAGCATGGGCATCTCCTGCATCACCTGCCATATGCCAGAGGTGGAAGGAGAAAGCGGAGATAAAATCAAATCCCACAAATGGACCAGTCCGCTGAAACACATAGAAGCATCGTGTCTCAGCTGTCACAGTGGGGACACAAAGGAGAGCCTGACAGAAAGGGTGGAAGGGCTTCAGGCATCTGTGGAAGATCAGATGAATGAGGCGGCACTTTCCCTTGTGAGCCTCATTGAAGCTCTGAAAAATGCAGAGGCTGAAGGCATTTCTGAGGAGAACATTGTGGAAGCCAGAAAGCTGCACCGCGCTGCCCAGTGGTATTGGGACTTTGTTTTTGTGGAGAACAGCGAAGGATTCCATAATAACGCCAAGTCTGTTGAACTTCTCAACATGTCCATGGACCTGACCATGCAGGCCATGGAAAAACTCAATGAATAGCAGAATGAGGATAAGGAGGCTCCGCTTCTGCGGAGCCTTTTCATCAGTACAGGAGAGTATATGGGTATGAAAAAGAAAACATCATCGGCACTGCGGTTTTTAGCCTCTATGAAGTTTGGCATGCTGCTGCTCGGGCTTCTTGCCCTCTACGCCACAGCAGGCACCCTGATACCACAGGGGCAGACGCTGTCATATTATAGGGAGAATTATGATACTACGGTATTTTTCATCATTGAAAAACTGAAGTTATATAAAGTGTATGAGTCCATTTACTTTATTTCACTGACAGCCCTGCTCACATTGAATCTGCTGTTCTGCACCTTAAGGCGGATTCCCTCTGCCAGAGCCCAGTACCTGAAGGAGGGAGATGCCTCACTGCATCTGAAGAAGAACCATCAGATTATTAAGGAACTGAATGAAGGGACGCATCCGAAGGAGCTTCTGAAAAGCCTAGGCTTTGGAAAAATCAAAGAACTGGAGAAACAGGGGCAGAAAATCTATTTCTCCTCCCGAAGACGAGCAGGTTATTTTGGCTCCACATTAGTTCATCTTGGACTTCTTTTTGTCATTGTGGCCTTTGCCCTTGGAAAAATCATGGGCTATGAAACTTTTGTGCGGGGGATTCCTGGGGACCTGCTACCGGTGGAGAACACCTCGTATACCTTATCTCTTCAAGACTTTGATATCTTTTACCGGGAGGATTACAGCATCCAGCAGTATCTGTCCAGTGTAGAAGTATTGGATGAGGGGGAGACGGTAAAGAAGCGGGGAGATACCTCGGTGAATCACCCCCTCTCTTTTGAAGGATATCGGGTGTACCAGTATGGCACCGGATGGATGATGGATCTCATCATCAGAAAACAGGGGGAGGAGATCCTGCGGGACCGTTTTTATCAGGGCGATTTCAAAACCTTTGGAGAAAACCTGGTGCTCGAGTTTCGAAGCTTCTATCCGGACCTTGTGGTATCAGAGGGCATACCCTATACAAGAACACCTTTCCTGAACCGGCCAAGAGCACTCTATGTGCTCTATGAGGACGGTCTTTCTGTGGACATGAACGTGGCTGGACCAGGACAGACCATTTCTTATGGGGACTATACCATGGAGCTCTATGAGCCCAGGCTTTATACCGTTCTTCAGGTGGTGAAGGATCCAGGTGCTGTTTATGCGGGCCTTGGTGGATTCCTTATGCTTGCTGGACTTTTTCTCACCTTTTACTACGTGCCTCAATATCTGCTTTTGATAGAGAAAGAGGGAAGAGTGACACTCTATGGAGGTGCTGTGAAAAATCAGGAAACCTTCTCCATGTACATCCATGAAAAACTATCGGTAGAAAGTGCAGGTGATTTGGATGAATCAGATTGAAAATATATTGTTCTATATTGCCTTAGGAGTCTATGCTGGGGCTATGATTCTTTATCTGTTTTTTTTCCTGGGCAGAAAAGAGAAGTTCGGCCGAAGAGGAACACTTCTTCTTTATGCAGGTTTTTTGTCCCATACTGCAGCACTGATGGTCCGGGGGATTGGTGCTGGACGAGTTCCTCTGACCAATCAGTATGAGTTTGCCACCAGTTTTGCCTGGGGCATTGTGCTTTTATTTCTGATTTTTGAAAGGAAGTATAAATTTCAGGCCATGGGGGCCTTCGTGATGCCTGTGGTGCTACTTGTCATAGGCTATGCAGCCATGCAGAATAAGGATGTGAGACCGCTGATGCCTGCCCTTCAGAGCAACTGGCTGGTATTTCATGTGGCGACGGCGGTGATCAGTTACGGCGCTTTTGGGGTGGCCTTTGGGGTCTCTTTACTTTATCTCATACGGGATCGGATGAAAGAGGACTCCTTTATCAAAAAGCATGTGCCTGATCTGAAGCAGCTAGATTATATCAGCTACCGGGCAGTGGCAGCGGGGTATTTTTTCCTGACTCTTGTGATGATCACAGGGGCCATCTGGGCTCAGCAAGCCTGGTCCAGATACTGGGCCTGGGATCCTAAGGAGACCTGGTCCTTCATCACTTGGATCATCTATTCCATTTATCTTCATCTTCGCATTGCCAGAGGCTGGCGGGGAAAGAAAGCGGCTGTGTTTGCCGTGGTGGGGTTCATTGCAGTACTTTTTACCTACATTGGAGTCAACACCCTTTTGCCTAGTGTCCACAGTTACGCATAATTTATTAAGAAGAAACCCCCCTGGAAGCTTCCTGAAGCTCCAGGGGGGTTATGTATTATAGGGACATAGTTAGATGGATAGAATACTTCTCAGAACATTTCTGCTGTGAATGAGGCTAAGAAGCTCCTCTGGTGAACCGATGGTCATCTCCAGCTGCTGGAAGAAAAAATGGATTTTCCGGGCATATTTCGCCAGGGAAAAGTCCTGCTGAAAAATAAAATCACTGGCAGTTTTTCCCTCATACATCTGCTGGAGATAGAGAAACGTGAGGTATTTCACATCCATGAGGATGGCATCTTCAATCCAGAAGTCCACCTGGGGAAGATCTACGCCGGTCTCCATAAGCTTTGTGTAGTAGGGGAGACCGTCTTCGGTGGATTCCCAGAAGTCTACGTACACATAATCAAACTGGCTTAGAAAGTCCTCGGTAAAATAGTCAAAGGCATCTCCATGGATGATGGTTACGGATTTTCCTTCTGGAAACTGTGGCAGAATATGCTTTTGAAAGAGCTGGATCACATCTTCATTGAATTCGACGATGGTTACCTCTGTAACTTCTTCTTTTCTGAGCCACATGTAGACGATGAGGCCGATGCCTAGGCCAAAGGTGAGGCATTTGCCGTGACCCTTCCGGATGCCTTCTTCCATGCTGGTGAACTCACTGACGGCTGGAGCCATCCAAACAGTGTCGCCTTCATGAAGAGCTGGCATCCGGATGTCTTCTTCGAAATATCCAAGCGGATGATAGTGGAAAAGGTGTCTGCCTAGAGGTTTCATGAAATCTGTATTCATGAGTCTTCTTTTTGGAATCACCGTTTCTTTGTAGGAAACTGTTTCGGTTTGTATCTCTTTGAGCTGGATATTTCTAAAATAGGGATGATTCTTAAGAAGTTTTGGAGAGATCTTCAGGGAATGCTGAGGGACTCCATACTGGGAAAATAGAAGGAGCACGTCTTTCTCCTCTTTTTCTGTCAAAGGCTTTTCCATATAAGGCAACAGCTTTCTAAGGAACTCCTGCATGCTGACCATGGAGAGGGACAGGTCGTGAAAGCAACGGGTAAGAACAGGGGTTTTATCAAAACTAATCATTTGAGTCTCCTTTAGGACAATATCTTTTTATGGAAGCAGTGAAGTCTTCTTTTCTGGAATCCAAAGCTTGTGTAGAGCTTTTCCGCAGGGTTTCCCTGGACCACCCACAAGGTGGCTTCCTTATGATGGATTTTTATATTTTTTATACCCGCCGCGAGGAGAGCTCTACCAAATCCTTTTCCTTCTTCTTCAGGTGCTACTGCCAGTTTGTCAATCTCATGGCCGTCCAGGAAGATGCAGCCTTTTATGATGCTCTCTTCTTCCAGAACAAAGATAGAGGTTCTATTCTCCAGATATTTTTTTGCTTCTTCTCTGCTTTTCGGTGCGTCTTGTAGAGGAAGACCCACCTGTTTCCGCATTTTTTGAAATGCACGGTGAAGGAGGTCATGAACAGCCTCATAGTCTTGATCTTCATAGAGACGGATCCTGTGATCAGATAAGGCGGTATCAGTGCCTTGGAAGGTCATGAGACTGGATCGGAACTGGAGAGGATAACCGTTTTTCTCTACAAAAGATGAATGCTTCGAATCTTCCTGAAAATCACAATAGACTTCCTTCACAGCACTGGAGCGCATACTTTTTTCCAGCTCCAGAAGAAGCTTTGTGCCGACGCCTCGCTTTCTATAGGATGTTCCCACATAAAGGGTGAAACTTGTGATCACATTTTTGCCAGTGAAGACCGCTACGCCTACGATGACACCTTTTTCCATGGCAACCAGGCCGCAATCCGGGAATTCTTCCAGGCACCCAAGGAGATCTTCTCTTACGAAGGGGTCTTCTATGAGCATTCTGACTTCTTTCTTCTTATCAGGTGTGTAGGGAATGATTGTACACATCATGTCTCCTCCTCCAGTGGGTGTTTTCTTTATTCTACCACGTTTTGAGAGGCTCATCGGCGCCAAATAATTTGCTTCTGGAAGAAAAGGTACAACCTCTACCATACAAAAGGTAGAGAGTTCTGCTTTCACGTGTCAGGAAACTGATTTCATGCAATTGATTCTATGGTATACTACAAAGAAGAGAAAATCAGCCAGGGGAAAGACAGCATCTTTTTCCTGGCTCTATTTATGAACAAAATATTAATTTGAGCATGGAGTGCAATAAAAGTCCATGCAGCGCAGTTAATGGTATAGGAGGAGTCGAGATGATACTTTTTACTTTTGTGCTACAAGAGAATATCCCGAAAGAAGAAGGGGACTCCCTGGCAGTGGATGAAAGCCTGTTTCAAAGGATCGGTGCCGGTGACACTGCGGCGCTGGATGATCTGTATCATCTCACAGAAAGAGCACTTTATGCGTTTTGTGTCTCCCTCACCAGGGACCATGAGCTGTCAAAAGAGATCATGCAGGAAACCTATCTGAAGATTCTTTCTGCCGCCCATCTTTATAAGCCCATGGGGAAGCCCTTGGCGTGGATGTTCACCATTGCGAAAAACATTTACTACACAGAGTATAAAAAAAGAAACCGGGTTCAACTGGAGGACACGTCCCTTCTTGGAAATGACAAGAGATTCTCCTATGTGACGGACCTGGAGGACCGGATGGTGCTGGAACATTTGCTGGCGCATCTCACAGAAGAGGAGCGGGAGATCATTCTATTATATGCAGTATCTGGGATGAAACATAAGGAGATATCCGAAAGCCTTGGGATGAAGCTTTCCACGGTGCTTTCCAAGTATCACCGGGGGTTGAAAAAGCTGAGAACTTATTTGGAGGAGGGAAGATCATGAAGGACAGTCAGATTGAGAAGCGACTGAAAAATATTATAGAGACGGCACCTCTTGATCTTCTGGAGGAGATCAAAGGAAAACCTGTGGTTAAAATGCTCCGGCATGATGAGATCACCCGTCAGGAGACAAAAAGGCCATTTATAAAACCCATGATTCCACTAGCTGCTGCAGCAATGCTGCTTCTTTTGTTCGGAAGCTGGTATCGCACCTACCAGGTGGTGGACAGTGAAATCTATCTGGATGTGAATCCAAGCATAGAACTGAAAACGAACAAGAAGAATGAAGTGATTGAGCTTCGAGCTTCTAATGCGGAGGGAGAAGTTCTACTTCAGGACATAGACTACAGTGGAAAATCCTATGAGGACGTCACGGAGATGATTCTGGAGGAACTTATTGAAGAAGGATATCTGAGAAGTCAAGAAGAAGTGATGCTTCTTTCGGTGTTCAGCAGGAATGAGATGAAGGAAGAGGAGAAGCTTACCAGACTGGATGATCTCATTCATGCCTATCTGAAAAACAGGGAAATCGTTCCGATACTTCTCAATCAGCGCATAGAAAAGACCCGGGCTATAGAGAACTATGCGAAAGAGTATGGCATATCCATCAGCAAAATGACGTTCATCAGAAATCTGATGATTCTTCAAGAGGGACTTAAAGTAGAGGATCTCGTGAAGATGTCACTGGAAGAGCTGGTGCTTCTCTCGAAAAATCTGGAGCTGGATCTGGGAAGGATCATTGAAAGTGAGGATCTTTCAGAAGTAGAGCATCTGGAACCGGAGGAGAAGGAAAACCCCGATGAAAAGCCATCCGGAGAAGAAGGAAGAAGCAGAATCACGATACAGGAAGCCAGAAAAATTGCCTTGGGAAGAACAGGCGGAAGCATTGTGAAAGAGGATCTGGATGAGGACAGTTATGAGTTTGAAATCCTTACAGATGCTGAAAAGCATGAGCTGGAGATTGATGCATTCACGGGAAGGATTCTAGACCATGACAGAGAGGCTTTGGATGATGATAACAATGACGATGACGACGATACAAATGATGAAGAGAATGATGATACGGATGACGACGATAAGGAGGATACAGAGAATGACGAGGATGACGATTAATTATGACATTGATGCAATAAAACGAGAGGATTCTCTGTTATATAGATATAAGAATAAAAACAGGAGGTTTTATCCATGTTGAAATCAAGAAAAATGATACTGATGCTTCCATTACTTAGTATAGCTCTGGTGGCTGGACTCTTTTACTATCTGACGGTACCTTCTTTCCGCATGACAATGGATGTGAACCCAAGCATTGAAGTGGTGACCAACCGGCTGGAACAAGTGGTCGAAGTGAGAGCACTTAATGAAGACGCGGAAAAACTTCTGTCAGGATTCACAAATGACACAAGGTCTCTGGAAGCTACTGTAAGTGAGCTGGTGGATCTTATGATTCTTGGAGGGTTTATTGATGGTGGTACAGATAATGTGGTGATGATCAGTGTGAGAGATCTTGCAGCCAACGAGGAGAAGGTACTAAAAGTCAATGAGATGATCCGAGCTTACCTGGAAAACAAGCAGATTGAAGCCACAGTGTTAGCTGGAAACTTCAAAGATTCAGGAGAACAGAACCTCACGGGCAGAGAAGCCGCAGTTGGAAGACTGAATGAGCTTGGTGTTTCTCTAGGTAGGACTGAACTGGAGAATATGACACTGAAAGAACTTCTGGAATATTACAGAGCCCAGGATCTTGATCAGGAGGAGATTTTCCAGGTGCTATCCTCGTATACTTACAACAGTGACCAGCCAAAGGAAGGCATGATCTCCTTTGAAGAAGCAAAAAGCATCGCACTGGAAAAGTATCCAGGAGAGCTTCTGAAGATGGAACTGGATGATGAGGAGTATGAAGTGAAGGTTCTCTTTAACGGTGTGAAGCATGAGATTGAGATCCATGCCTTCACCGGAGCAGTGAAAGAAGTTGAAGTAGATGACGACGACGATGACCATGATAGAGGAACAGCCACACCACAGAAATCAAGAATCACCTTGGAAGAGGCAAGAAGAATTGCCCTAGGCAGAGTCAATGGAACCATCGTGGAAGAAGAAAGAGATGATGACAGCTATGACTTTGACATCATATATGATGGAAAAAAATATGAAGTTGAAGTCCATGCTTTCACAGGGGCAGTGAAAGAAGTTGAAGCGGATGACGACGATGACGATGACAATGATGATAGAGGAACAAGCACACAGAAGAAATCAAGGATTACTTTGGAAGAAGCAAGACGGATCGCTCTAGGAAGGGTCAATGGAACCATCGTGGAAGAAGAAAGAGACGATGGCAGTTATGACTTTGATATCATATATGATGGGAAAAAATATGAAGTTGAAGTCCATGCTTTCACAGGGGCAGTGAAAGATGTTGAAGTGGATGACGAGGATGACGATGATGATAGAGGGGCAAGCACACCACAGAAATCAAGGATCACCTTGGGCGATGCCAGGCGAATTGCCCTTGAGAGAGTCAATGGAACCATCGTGGATGAGGACATGGATGATGACAGTTATGATTTTGAAATTCATCATCAGGGAAAGGAATATGAGATTGAGATCAATGCCTTGACTGGAATCATCACAGAGTTTGAAGTAGATGATGAAGACTGATTTAAGAAGAGAAGAAAGAAGAGCTGCAGCGCTTATTTGCTGCAGCTCTTCTATTTGTAAGAGATCAGTCCCACTGGTCCGGAAAGGGGATTTTTGGAAGCTCTGGGAAAAGAGCAGTATATGCTTCCACCTTTTCCTTGGGCAAGTCTTCAAAAACAGGTGACTCATAGAATTTACCGGATATATTTTTTAGGGAATCTTTTGAAAGCTCCAGTGCCATGAAGGCATCAAAGTTTTTCCCATCTTTTGTGGTGATGCCATAATGGTCACAGGTCTTAAAACCAAGACGAGGATAGTAATCTGGTTCTCCGAAAATAATGATTCCCCGATGCCCTTTTTCTTTGGCTAGCTGTGCAGTTTCTGTAAGAAGAGCCTCACCGATGCCCATTCCTTGCCAGGCAGGATCAACACAAAGAGGTCCGAAGGTAAGCATTTCATACTTGCTTTTTTCATCTTTCACCATGGATTTGGTATAAAAAATGGCGCCGACAATTGTTCCATCCACCTCTGCGATTCTTGAAAGTTCTGGGATATAGTCGCCATGCTGCCGAATTCTATGGACCAGATAATGCTCATCACATCCCAGATGATGTTTGTTCCAGAAGGCTCTTTGTGTCATGGCTTCTACTTGGTGATGGTCTTCCGGGTTCTCCTCTCGGATGAGAATGTCCTCTTTTTTCAGCTTTTTTCTTTTTTCTGGGAACCAGCCAAGTTCCAGCCGTACTTCTTTTCTCTGAAGATCCTCATTGCTGTAGGCGCAGGAATCAAACCCGATGAGGGTAAATCCTTCTTTCAGATAGAAGGTGATGGCAGGGACGTTGGAGGATTGGGTCTCCAGAATCAGGGCTCTTCTTTTCTCTCTTCTGGTCTGTTCTTTTGCAATGGCCATGAGGTGGTGTCCCAGACCTTTTCTACGATAGGTCTCCTCCACAAATAGCTCAGAAATGCGCAGTCTGTTGGACCAGTTCTCTGAGGCAGTTTCTAGAGCTGCTACCAGCCTGTCTCCCTCTAGGTATCCCCATGCATAAGGGTTTTCTCGATAATCTTCATAGAGCTTATCCGGATACCCCTTTTCATCAGAGCGGCTGATAAAGGGCGTTTTCAGGAGTTCTTTGGTGAGAGAAATCTCAAAACCTACGCTGCTTTGCAAGATCTTTACATCATAATACTCCGTACTGATATAGTCCAAGGGTAGTTCTGTTCCCTTCCACTGTTCCTTTTTGAGATGTGATAAAGTCAAGTTCATAAATATCCCCCCTACATACTATACTAAAGAAAAAGAGGAACCAGTCTGTGCTGAAAGAATCTGCTTTCCTCCAAAATGTGTAAAATATCGATGCAGTTTTACCCCAAATGTTTTTTGTATTTCTTGTACTGATTGAAATCCCTAAGCTTCAGATAAACCCATCTTTTTAAGGTCATATCATTATTGTAATAAAGTGAGTGACAAACTTTTCCTTCTTTTACAAGCCGTTTGATCTTCTTGACCTTTTCTTCATCTTTAATGTATTTGTACACCACACCAAGTGGAACCACATGCCAGAAATAGTCATCTTTCACAAACTTCACCGGAAGCTCTTTATGAAGCACATAGTCCTCTACAATATACTTCGCCAGGTTATCTCCCCCACCGGTGACCCGGTAGTGGCTTCGACCCTGACGGATATTGATTTCAAACATCTTGTAGGTGCCGTCACGATGATCATATTTCAGGTCACAGTCTGCAAGACCCTCATAACCGATATCTTCTAGGAAAAACTGAATTTTTTTCATCAGTTCCTCATTGTAATCCACTAAGGTTGCGGCGTTGCTGCCGATACCCTTGGGTGTATGCTCCTCCAGAAGAACATTACCAAAGTTCATCAGCTTTACTTTATGGTCGCTTCCTACATAGACCTGCAGATCATACATGGCGGCATCATCCCCGGGGATTCTTTCCTGGATGATCATGTTATCCTCATATCCATGCCCATAGATGGTTTTCAGGGTATCTTTCAGGGTGGTCATATTGTCTATGAAGTAAACCTTATGTTGACCTTCAAAGGAGTTCTTATTGTAGCTTACAGAATCAGATGGCTTCAGCACCACTGGGAAGTCGAAATCCAGTGTGAAATCCAGATTCATTTCCTTCTTATAGACAAGGGTCTTTGCGTAATCCAGATTGTATTCACTGCAAAGACTATAGAATGTTTCTTTCAGGACGATGTTGTCGAGTACTTCCTTATCGGAGTAAGGGACCACATACATCTCTTTCAGCGCCTCTTTATTTTCAACAATAAGCCTCACATAATGGTCTGCACATCCAATGAGAATGAGGGTTTTATCTCTGTTCTCCTCGTAGATCTTCTTCATGGTATCCAAAAATACTATAGAATCATCTAACTCTTTCTCTTCCCAATATCTTAGAAGTTTAGAATTCATCACTGGACCAGAAAGGCGTCTCGCCACCATGAGGGATTGAACGTTATACTCTTCATGAAAAGCTCTCGCCATACTATATACATTAATATCACTTGCCAATAGTACAGGGAGAAGATCTAAATTGCCCATTCTTCTAATAACCTCGTATTCTTTCTATTCTCAATATAATTGAGAATACCATTTTATCGGTCCTTATTCAATGTTCCAAGGGGAATGCTAACGTGTGGCGAATGGAATGGAGTGGATGAGTGATTTACTCTGTAAAAGCCCATAGACCTCATATATGACTCTAATGAACGAAAAATATGAAAAATCTTCGATAGTTCTTGACTATAAACAATGATGATAGTTTAGAATAGAAGTAATATAAGGGGGGGAGCCAATGCAAATTAAGGAAGTGGAAGAAAAAACAGGTCTGGAGAGATCCAGCATCCGTTTTTATGAGAAAGAGGGGCTTATTCATCCAATGAGACTGGAGAACGGATATCGGGAATATGGGGAAGAAGACCTGGAAGCACTCTATAAAATTATGCTTCTACGAAGCCTTGGTGCAACGGTGGAAGAAGTCAAAGAGGTCTTTTCAGAAGGAATTACATTGGGCTCATTCCTGACAAAACGGGGTAATGAACTTCAGAAAGCAAAGGATGCTACATCCTTTGCAGAAGAACTTTGTCAAGAAATCATTAGAGAAGATATCAGCCTTGAAGAGCTGGATGGAGAGAAGTATCTCAATCTTCTAAATGACAAGGAGAAAAGCACAGGCAGGAAATACTACGAAAAAATAAAGCTTCCTGCCATGGGCCCAAAAGAGTGCGTCAGAAGGTTTACAGCAAGGATGTTTGACCTCTTCTTCTACAAGCTTATTGCCATGACGATACGAGCACTCATCTTTGGACAGATCCTGAGAAATGATACGATACTGAACCATACGGCAGATGTTGTGATTGCTTTGATTCTGATGTTTTTTCTCGAACCTGTATTTCTTTCAAGATTTGGTATAACTCCAGGGAAATATATCATGGGTATTGAGCTTCGAGATGAATCAGGAGAATACATGTCATATCAATCCTTAAAATATAGAACCAAAGGTGTCATAGTCAAAGGAATGGCTTTCTTCATTCCGGTACTGTCCTGGTATTTTCTTTTCAAAAGTTATCAGATGGTGATGCTTGGAGAAAGTCTTCCATGGGAAGATCAGCGAGAAGTATACAGTTTCCGGAAGCTTCGCAATATAGAACTGAACCTTTTTATAGGCTCCGTCCTTTTTTATATTGTCATGTCCGTGTTCATTCAGAGGGTTCAGACCCTTCCTCCCAACAGAGGAGATCTCACGCTGGCTGAATATGCCGAAAATTTCAGGTATTACTGCAAATATCTGAATGTATCCTATGAAGACTATGATTTTGATGACTATGGCCAATGGGTTAGGAACAAGGAGAGGGATCCGTTCCAGCTTGATCTCATCTATCGGGAGATCCCTATGTTTAAATACTATGTAAGGGACAATCATTTAGAAGAGGTTTCTTTTGAAATCCATGTGAAGAACAAAAAGCTTCCCATAGCCACATATGAGATGGAAATGACCCTTGCCTATCTTGCGATGGTCGGAGCACAGAAGGATGTGGGTATACTGGATCTGAATCCCAGTTCAGAAATCTTTGTTATGGGGCCTTTGGCACAAACCTCCGGGGGGATTCAAAGAGAGGGTGTAAAAGCATCTTCAGAGATCTCCTATAAAGGGTATGAAAATAGATTTGGTTTGAGACCTCTCCTACCCATAGATGATTCGGACATCCATGAGTTTTCACTCAGGTATCGCATAATTGTTCCTTGAAGATTTTTGGTAAGGAGAGAAGAGTAAGTTGCAGCAGTATAGAGGAGGAAGCGCATGCAAATTAAGGAAGTGGAAGAAAAAACTGGTCTAGAGAGATCCAGTATCCGGTTTTATGAGAGTGAAGGACTCATTCATCCAAAGAGACTGGAGAATGGATACCGGGAGTATGGGGAGGAAGAGCTGGAAGCACTCTATAAGATTAAACTCTTCCGAAGTCTTCATATGACGGTGGATGAAATCAAAGGAATATTCTCTGGAGCGTCTTCAATCAGGGAAACCTTGGAAGAGCGCATCCGTTCTCTTGAAAATGAAGAGGGGCAGATTCACTACGCCAAAGAAGTATGTATGGTTATGAAAAATGAAGTGGACAGCCTGGAGAACCTTGACGGGCTAAAGTATCTTCATCTATTGGAGGAGAAGGAAAAAGAAACAGGACGTCCCTATTATCCAGAAAAGGAAGACAGGACTCCACAAGTTTATGCACCATGGCGAAGATTCTTCGCTCGAATCCTGGATCTTGCGTTCTATACGCTGCTCATTACCATTGTGAGAGTTTTTGTATTCCATGATTTTCTGAGAAACCACAATACTATTGATAATATCGTGGATACGATTCTTGGAACAGTTCTCATGCTTCTTATAGAGCCACTGTTTCTTTCAAAACTTGGAACAACACCAGGAAAAGCCATATGGGGTTTGGTGGTCCGCAGAGAGGATGGAGAGTATCCAAGTTACCAGGAAGCCTTCACAAGAACTTTAGGTGTACTTTATTATGGCTTGGCATTTAATATCACGTTTTTGGAGCTGTACACACTCTACAAATCTTATAAACGGGCGGATGAGAAAGAGCAGCAGCCGTGGGAGCTGGGATTTTCTTACAGACTGAAGGATGAAAGAAATATAAGGCCGGTGCTTTTTGTGGCGGCTTATGGTTTTTACCTTCTGAGTATCTTCTTTTTCATGGGATATCAGACGCTGCCACCCCATCGGGGGCAGCTTACTCTAACAGAGTTTTCCGAGAACTACCGCTACTATGAAGCGTACTTTGACATGGAACCTCTAGAACAGCTCAATGAGAATGGAGACTGGGTAGAGGTGGAGCAGGATGGTTATGTTATTGAGGTGCTGAATTATTCCATTAAACCAGAATTTCAGTTTGAAGTGGACGGAGAGTATTTGAGTACTATTTACTTTGAGACCAGTATTGGAGATGTGGATGACTTCATTGCAACCAATAGAGACTATATGGGTCTTGCCTATCTTTCCGCAGCAGGAGCAGAGGAAAAAGGAAGATTTTTCTCTGCTTTGAAACCTGAAGATATAATGAAGGAGATTTATGAAAAGACCATGGAGGATTTTACCATGAAACATAAAGGCGTGGTAGCAGACTCTACGGTGGACTACAGAGGATATACAGGTGGGGGAGGCTTCATCATCCCCCAGGAAACCTCCACAAATCGTTACTATAAACATTCCTATAAGATCATACTGCCATAGACTATGCAGAAAAACTCTACAGGTTCACAAAATCTGTAGAGTTTTTTGGTATACTGAAATAAAAACGTGAGGTGCATCATGAGAACAGCAGAGGAATGGATCAAGGAACTGAATTTAGAGCCCCATCCGGAAGGTGGATTTTATAGACAAACAGACAGATCAGAAGAAAAATATGGAAAAGAAGAGGCGAATCTGCCCCTGTATACCAACATCTATTTTCTTCTTACAAAGGAGAGCCCGTCTCATTTTCACCAGCTGGTGTCGGATGAGCTCTGGTTTTACCATGGAGGAAATCCATTGACGGTTCATTCCATTCTAAGAGATGGCACCTATGAGAAAACAGTTTTGGGACTGGAAACTGGAATGGTGCCGCACCATACGGTGAAAGCAGGTGAGATCTTCGGGTCATCGGTAGAAGAAGGATATGCCTTAGTCAGCTGCACCGTGGTGCCTGGATTTGATTTTAAAGATTTTAAGCTGTTTACGAAGAAGGAACTTGCTTCAGAATTTCCCGAGCATCAGGAAATCATTGAGAAACTTGCCTATGAAGTGCTACCGGAGTAAAGAGTCAAGGAGGTGACGAAGGATGAATACTTTTCAAGAATTTCTAGAAACGGTGGAAGAAGGGGAGAAAAGGGAGAGGCTGGCTTCGATTTTTTCTTACATTCGGAAGGAGTTTCCAGAGCTTCAGGAAGAAGTGAAGTGGAAACAGCCCATGTTTACAGACCATGGCACATTTATCATCGGCTTCAGTGTGTCCAAAGGTCACATATCGGTGGGGCCGGAAAGAGCCTGCCTTCAGAAGTTCCAAGAGGATATTCTGAAGGCAAAGTATCCACTATTGAAAGAGCTTTTTCAGATTCCGTGGAAAGAACCTGTAGACTTTGAGCTTCTTCGCAAGATGATTGCCTACAACATCGAAGACAAAAAAGAACATTCAGGGTTCTGGAGATAGGGCAAATAAGAGGAGTTTCTCATAACGTGAGAGGCTCTTTTTTTGTTGGAACTCTTGACATTCAGGTGTATTCTCAATTACTATTATGTTACACGATATATCGTGTAGCATAATAGTAGGAGTTGAGACGGGAAATGAGCAGCACACCCATGACCGAAGCCACATTCTATATCCTTTTATCACTCATTCATCCCAGCCATGGCTATGGCATGATGCAAAGCATCAAAGAGCTTTCCAAGGGAAGGCTTCTCATGGGGCCAGGAACCCTCTATGGCGTGCTCACCCGGATGAATAAAGAAGGTCTCATCGGACTTGTGGAAGAAGAAGGAAGGAAAAAAACCTACCATATCACAGCCCTCGGCATAGAAGCCCTGAAAGAAGAATACCAGCGCCTGAAAAATCAGGTGGATGATGGAAAAATACTGGAGGATCTCACATGAAGAAGAAGTACTATTTTCATCCAAGTTCCTATTCTTTAGTAGAGATTGAAGAGTTCTATGAGAAAAAAGCAGAGAAAGGACTCATTCTGGAGAAGCGTGGAGACTATCTCAGTAGATTCAGAAAGGAAGAACCAAAGCAGCTCAGCTACCGGGTAGAAGTCATCGATTATGATAAGCTAAAAGAACGAAAGATACCGGAAGAACAGGTTGCCATCTACGAAGAATGCGGCTGGACGCATGTATGTGGGCACCGCCATATTCAGATTTTTTCAGCAGACAAGAGTACAGATCCTCCAGAGCTTTACTACCAGCCGGAAGATCAGATCGAATCCATTAAGATTCTAAGGAAAACTGATCTTATCGCATTTATCAGTTTGTTGGCCTCATGGTCACTTATGTTCCTAGCAAATCTTCGAGCATTTGGTGGAAGTAATTTTGGGGATTTTATGAAGAATATGGGTTCCTCATATTTCAAACTCTTCATTAATCAGCCTTCTCTTGCGATACTCTTCATACTGATTCTTTTCAATGGAATTGGAAATTACATCTTTGGTATTGCCAGCAGTCAGTACTATATTTCCAGGCTGAAGAAGGGAATACCCCTTCGAAAAATCAAGCCATTAGCAAAGAAAGTGAAGCCTTTGAAAAAAGGAGCAATCATTGTAGTTTTGGTCGGACTGCTTCTAATGAGTGCTCCAGAGATCCTCACATATGAGAAGCGGGAAGATCCCAGTGAAGTAGCAGGACCTTATGTAACACTTTCAGATTTCGACGTTTCAAAAGCACCTCCGAGTGAGTATTCCATTCTGGGAGAGGACTACTATAGAAAGAAAAATACCATCTGGGGAGAAATCATTAAGATCCAGGAAAGCAGCAATCAGTTTTATAAAGATATTACTTTTATTCAGGAAGTCTATGAGATCAAGAATGATAAACTCCGAGGGATGCTGGTAGAGGTACTGAAAAATGAAAGCTTTTATAGTTTATATCAAGAAGACTATGTTGAGATGAGTGTAGCTGGACTGGATGAGGTTTATGTGAAAAACAGCTTTGATATTGTAGTGGTGAAAGAAGATTTTGTCTTTAGTATTTCAACCTTTTCTGAAAACCAGTTGTCACAGGAAGAGTTTCTCCATAAGCTCTCGGAGATTTTAAATAGTAAAGAATGGTCTTTTGGAAAATCATAAAGACAGAATGAAAGAGCTGAAACACTCATAGCAGACAGAATAACACTGGAGGGCTTATATGAAAAGATACAGTTTGCATCCAAGTTCTTTTTCGCTTGTAGAAACGGAAGAGTTTTATGAGAGAAAAGCTAAGAAAGGCCTGATTCTTGATAAAAGAGGTCATCAACTCAGCAGATTCCGAAAAGATGAACCAAAGAATCTCAGCTACCGGGTGGAGATCGTGGACGATAAAAGGCTGGAAGATGGAAAGATTCCAGAAGAACAGATCCTTGTTTATGAGGAATGTGGATGGACCCATGTATGCGGAAAGCGTCAGATTCAGATTTTTTCTGCAGACAAAAATACAGATCCACTAGAATTCTATACACAACCTGAGGATCAGATAGAGTCTGTTAAGATATTGAGAAAGGGTTTTCTGAAGGAATTTCTATCTTTGATTGTCACATATTTTATTCTCTTTACGATACAAAGGTCCCGATATCCAAGAAGAAGTGTTGGAGAATATCTCAAGTTTTTTGTGGAGGCCTTTAATAAAATACTCATTGATACACCGGCATTTGGATTCCTTTTATTTGGAACGATTGCATTAGGCATCGGGTATTATGCGATAGGAATGATCAGCAGTCAGTACCTGATCTTGAAATTAAAAAAAGGTGTACCTCTTAGGACAATCACTCCTTTTGAAAAAGCAATGAGAATCTGGAAAAAAGGCATTGTTGCAGTATTTGTTTCAGGGGTTCTGATTCTAGGGCTCATTGAGGGATCCACCTCAGTAAGAGGAGATAGTCCCAGCTCTTTTGAAGGGCCATTCATAACCATTGAGGAGTTTCATGAAGGAGAATTTCGCAAAGAAGAATCTTCCGTTTCCTATAACGGAGAATATAAAAGCAGAAAAACAGTTTTTGGGGAAGTGATTAAAACTCACGAATATTACGATGGACCTGATGGGTACCTCTCTCTTTATCAAGACGTATATCTCATCAAAAGTCAAAGGATTCGAGAACGGTTTCTGGAATCGCTGAAAGCCAGTCTATACTATGGAACTGTTGTCAGTGATTTTGAAGAAGTGCTTGTAGATGGATTAGATGAGGTCTATGTTAGGAATGAATGGGAAATTCTAGCAGTCAAAGGAGACTTAGTTCTTCGTATGTTCTATCATACAGATAAGGAACCTTCAAGGGAATCAATTCTGTTGAAGATCTCAGAAAGTCTCAACGATACGGCAGTTTCTACAAATGAATAGTGGAGTACAAAAGGGAAGCGGGTGCTTCCCTTTTGTATCTTTTAGAGGAGAATCTGTACCGGAGAGAAGTCCAGTACACCGGGAAAACATGGTATATTGAACTATATCAGAAAGAATGAGATTTCATCACAGTGGGTTTTGCACCAGTGCAAGGGAGGGGATAAAGATGGCGGAAACAGAACAAATAAACATGGTGAAAAAAGCATCCAAGACGGAGATGATCTTAAATGGTCCCATGTACTCAGTTCTTCTTATGATCTCTTTTCCACTCATAGTGAATAATCTCATCATGACGCTCTACAATATGGCAGATGCTTACTTTGTGGGGCAGCTTGGCACCACGGAGTTTGCTGCAGTATCTTTTGTGAATCCCGTGATGTTTCTTTTTCAGGCCATCGGCATGGGTGTTCAGATTGCGGGAACCTCGATCCTCGCCCAGCTCATCGGGAGAAACAAGCAGAAGGAAGCAAAAGAGTACGCATATCATGTGATCCTCTTCAGTGGGTTTATTGGACTGATTCTCGGAGGGCTAGGCTATATCTCATCACCCTATATCATTCAGTTCATGGGTGGTGAGGGCCGATTTGGAGCTCTTTCCACAGAGTATCTGAAGATCATTTTCCTGGGTGTGCCTCCGCATATCCTTTTTATGGGGTTCATGGCCATCATGAATGCCCAAGGAAATACGAAATCCTCCACCATCGTCAACAGCATCGCGGCGGTGGTGAATATCATTCTGGATCCATTTTTCATTTTTTCAGAAATACCCCTATTAGGAATCCGTGGACTTGGCATGGGGGTAGGAGGGGCAGCAGCTGCTACCTCTATTGCTCATGTGGTGCTGATGTTTCTTGGTTACTACATGATGAGAAAAACATCCAAGGCGTTTTCGGTGTCTTTTAAAAACATTCCTCTGGAAACAAAGAAGCTGAAGCGGATTGTGAAGGTGGGACTCCCCAGTGCCACGGGGCAGTCAGGTGCTGCTTTTGGATTCATTCTACTCAACACCTTTATCGCATCCTATGGTACATCACTTTTAGCAGCTTTTGCTCTCATCAACCGCATCAACAACATCATCATGATGCCTGCCATGGGCATTGGGTCAGGGCTCACCTCCATCGTAGGACAGAATATGGGAGCGAAGAATCCGGAGCGGGTCAAGGAAGGCTTCTGGAAAGCGGTGAAGCTTTCCCTTCTCATCAGTCTCGTGGGCAGTGCACTTATCTATATCTTCAGAACGGAGCTGATTTATTTCTTCACCCCAACAGCAGAAGAGCTCATGGTGTCCCAAAGCTTGGAGTACCTTATTTATATCCTGCCGACCATCCCACTCATGGGGCTTTTCTCCATCTTTCAGGGCCTCTTCCAGGGAGCGGGGCATACAAACTACTCCATGTTCATGGCCATTGGAAGGCTTTGGCTTGTGAGAATCCCTTTGATTCTCATCTTCAACCAGTTCACTGGGTTAGGTCAGAGAGGTGTCTGGATTGCCATGAATGTCTCCAATATCCTGGTGGTGCTTTATGGATACTATATCTATCAGTCCAACCGATGGACAAAAGAAGTATTGTAGAAAGCTACATCCAATTAGAGATAACTATTGAACTGTATTACATAATACAAAAGCAAAGGAATCCGATACGCTATCGAACTCCTTTGCTTTTACTTTGTTAGGGAATAGATTTAGCAGCAAGAAACTTTTGTCTGTAGAAATTGGTCTCTACATCCCGGAGAGGCATGGTGTGGTTGTGTGTTTCCTCAAAACCTTCAAACAGGACATCATTGTTGATATCCACCCCCAAAACACTCATTGTAAAGGAAGAGGAGGAGTTCCAGGAAAAGTAGTCCACAAGTTTGTCTGCTTTCTCCCGGGTGGCGGCCAGGTTCAGTTCAGGTGTCATCAAAGCCAGACTGATGAGGCTCATGTATTCTCCATAGTGATAGACATAGAAGTCTGTGTCTCTTACATCGATATCAAAGGATACCGCTTCTACGAAACCGTCTTTCATGGTGAAGATCAGATTTGGCGGTGTAGTCACATGGTGTGGAAGATAAAGATCTCTGAAGTCGTAAGGTGATTCCCATGCTGCAGAAGACTTCAGCCTCTTACCATTCAGTTGGAGGTCGTAGATTCTTTGATAGTGGTTGAAGTTTTCTGTAAACTCTTCCACCGTCAAGTTTCCCCGGTTTGGTGGCATGAAGTATACGTACTGGATGAGCGCAGTGATGCTGAGAAGAATAGTCAACAATACTCCAAGTAGAACACCTCTTAGAATCTTTCGGTCTTTAATTCGGTAAGCGATGCTCTTATCCCAAGGCTGATTTTCTCCCTGGATACACCTGTTGTAGGAAATAATATGAGTAAAGAGTGTGATGAGAGGAACTAAAAATCCCATACCTTCCAAAAGCACCAGAAAAGTTCTGGAGAAACCCTCATGATACTGAAGTGGTGTACCGTCACGGCGTTCTATCCACAATCCAAGAATCCTCTTTCCGGGAGTTGTTTTATAAAGGGTCAATAACACTGGCTCCACAAAAAGCATCAGAACCATCGTAACCATCTGATCTAGTATGAGATAAAGGAAAGGTCGGTTCTGAAGATCGATGCGCAGGGTGAGATAAAGCGTCAGATACCAAAGGGTAGCATAGAGGGTAAAATCAAAGAATCTGGCAAAGAATCTGCGGATAGGATCATAGACTTGAGGCAGCTCCTCGGGAAAATCCTCATATCTATTCAGGAATGTGGTGTCTTCCTCTGATTTCAGGTACTGCTCTGGGTAGAGAGTCACAAAAGTTTCTCCTTGAGCAAGCATCTTCTGGCATATTTCTTTAGCGTCCTGGGATTTCTTTTCTTCAGAAGAGAGGAGTTCCAGCTGAGTTTCCAGAACAGAAGAAAGAGAGGTGTCATCTCTTTTCATTGCCTTTAACTCTTCAATGGATATCTGAAGAGAGCGGAGCAGTTTGATTTTTTCAATCATAAGGAGATCTTCTGCACTATAGATTCGGTATCCGTTTTCGGTTCTCTCTGGAGACAGGAGTCCTTCTTTCTCATAATAATATAAGGTCGCCCGGTCCATTTGTGTGCGCTTTTCTACATCTTTAATCTTCATGAAGTCAATCCTTTCTGTATCTTTTCTTCATTATAAGGTATGAAGCAGCTTTAGAGTCAATATAGGACCTGAAATAGCAGTGGGTCTTGTGGAATTTCGTGCCTGCTAGAGATGCATGTGCTGAAGGCAGCCTTGCAGCTTTCAATTCAGCCAACTATGAAAATGTCGAATTCTATGATTTTTACCAATAAAAAGAAATTAAATTAAAATACACATAAGAATAAATGTATAAAATGTTAAGGATGAGAAATGCGAATGATGTTTATAAACTTTCGGATATGAGGGATAAGAGTATTGAATTTGCTTGATAATATTGATAAAATCCAACTATAAAGCATCATATATGATAGAAATACTAGGAATTAAAATTAAATGATTTTAAACATATTTGTACAAATATAAGAACTGATATGGATTGCTAATTACTCTATGCGTATCCAAAGGTCTCATTATCAATTATTGCCAGAGACAACGTTCCTGTTTCTTATTAAACGCAAATTGCGTGAAAGGATGTGCAGAAGAATGGCAGCCTACAAAATGCGTCGTGGGCGGGTGCTGAAAGGACTTTCGGCACTGATTGCATTTCTCATGGTGATGACGCTGAACTTCGGTACGAAAATTGTGTATTCTGCAGATTTTGATGGCAGTGTTACCTTAGAAGGATTTAATGTGGACACAAAGGATTGGGACGGCGACTGGACGACGGGTAACCTTGGTAAATCCTATGCAGAAGGAGAATACTTCCCAGGAAGAGCAAAGATCTCCAATTTCCAGAGTCTTTACCCAGGATTCCAGAATTTTCCGGATCTGACCATCTGGTATAGTGCAGCGTATCCTCTTGGTGGCAGTGGTGAGTGGGGCATGTTTGTGGACCTGGTGAAGGGCATTCAGGTTGGTACAGATGAGCTTGGTTTTGCAGAAGGATGGCCCATGGCAGATGGAAATGCTTATCCACTGGGCACACCGGAGAACGTGAACATCGCTCAGAACCATCCGGGAGAAAACGCCTGGGACGGATATGAACTGCTGAACCTGCCAAACTCTCAGATGAACCGCTCTGCAATAACTGGAACCATTGGTCAAGTGGGCAGTATTTACGATCAGAAAAGAGCTTTTATTGTCACTGCGGAAGATATTATGAATGCATTGGAGGCCCAGGGAAAGGATCCCAATACTGTAGATTCATTCTACATTTATTTTGAGCTTCACCTGGCCAGAACCTCCATTTTCTCAAGAGATCTTCAGAAAGCCTATGCCAGTGGCGCACCTGCAGGCTGGGGAGGCTATATCTATAATGTTCTGGACTTTGATCCCATTGGATATGGTTCAGGACCTGAGACAGGATCCAGCGGACACTTTGGTATGCTGGACGTAAAAGGAAGCAGAGATGTGCAGCTTCCGGATACTCCTGAAAGCTACCGTACAGTGACAGGTAAAAAGTTCCTGGATGCCAACAACAACGGAATGTTTGATGAAGGAGAGCCAGGTCTTCCAAACTGGACCATCAAGCTCATCGGTAAGATTGAGGACATTCTGGTGCCTCTGGAGACCAAGACAGATACGAGTGGTGTATATATGTTTGAAGAGCTGTCCTACGGTTCAGAGCTTCTTATTTATGAGATGATGGAACCAAACTATATGCAGACCTATCCAAACAAAGTGGAGTCGCTGCCCATTGGTGCCACTTCTTATAAGGAGGACGTTCTGGGCGAGGGAAGCTGGAGATGGAGGATTCCATCCATGCTGATGCCAGATTCGGGAGATACCATTATATCCGGAGTGGATTTTGGTAACTTCTTGCCTGATCCAAAGATTGAAGTGACAAAAACAGGAGACACCCTTTCAAAGATTGGAGATGCCATCAAGTTCACAGTAACAGTAAAGAATACAGGTAATGTGCCACTGGAGCTTGTAAGCATCACAGATGACAAGTTTGGTCCACTGGACGCAGGATCTGTTGCCAACGGATTCGGACCAAGCCTGGCAGTGGGGGCAACGGAGAGTCATGAGTTTGAGATGAATGTTCCTGAAACGGAAGACGATCCTTTTGTCAACAAGGTATCGGCTGTGTACAAGTATATGGAAGCAGAAGCCAAAGGCGAAGCAACCCATGATACAAACCTCTTCCAGCCCAGCTACAGCATTGAAAAGAAAGTGGATAAAGCAAAGGCAGTACCTGGAGAAACGGTACACTATACAGTGACTGTGAAGAATACAAGTTCAGAAGACACACCAGAGACGACCTTTGTGCTGACAGATGAACTGCTTGGATTCAAAGACGCTACAGCAAAAACCTTTAAACTTCTCCCAGGAGAAAGTAAGATCTTCGACGGTGAAGAAATGAACTATGTGATTCCAGAAGATGCGGAGAGAGGTTCTGTCATTACGAACACAGCTTCCTTTGTGACCTCCTTTGAGAACTTCCCGAATGTCTACGACGGCAGCGCTTCCGTAGACACCACAGTGGTTTATCCCATCATCAAGATCACAAAGACTGGGGAAGGGCTCTCCAAGATTGGAGATATGGCTCTGTATACCTTTGAGGTGGAGAACATCGGTGATGTGCCTCTGGAAAAAGTAAAAATTGTGGATGACACCTTTGAATTTGATCTGACACCACTGTTCCTGAAAGATACCCTTGGTGTTGGGGAAAAAGAAAGTGTTCAGCAGTCCTTTATGATTCCGGAAGATGCAGAAGATCCATTCGTGAACAGCGTCATGGCAACCTATAAATATGTCAATGGTGCTTTCACCAAGGAAACTTCAAGCAGCGCCACCAGCAGCCTGAATCTTTTCCAGCCAAGTTACAGCATTGAGAAGAAGGTAGACAAGGCGACAGCAGTTCCCGGAGAGACAGTGCACTATACAGTGACTGTGAAGAATCTAAGTTCAGAAGACACTCCAGAAACAACCTTTGTTCTCACAGATGAGCTGCTTGGGTTTAAAGATGCCACAGCAAAAACCTTCAAGCTTCTCCCAGGAGAGAGCAAGATCTTTGACGGAGAAGAGATGAACTATACCATTCCAATGGATGCGGCAAGAGGTTCCATCATCAAGAATGAAGCCTCCTATGTCACCTCCTTTGAGAACTTCCCAAATAAGTACAGTGGAACTGCATTTGCTGAAACGACCATTGTATATCCAATGATAAAGATCACAAAAACAGGCGATGAACTCTCCAAGATTGGTGATGAAACCACCTACAGCTTTGAAGTGGAGAATATCGGCGATGTGCCACTGGAAAAAGTAAAGATTTATGACAGCACCTTTGATTTTGACCTCACCTCGCTCTTCCTGAAAAATACCCTAGGTGTGGGAGAGAAGGAGAAGGTCACAAAATCCTTCCTGATTCCAGAAGGCGCAGAAGACCCATTCCTGAACAGCGTTACGGCGACTTATAAATATGTCAATGGTGCCTTCTCGAAAGAAGTATCTTCAGATTCCAAGCACAGCGTAAATCTCTTCCAGCCAAGCTACAGCATTGAAAAGAAAGTGGACAAAGCAAAAGCCGTACCTGGAGAGACGGTCCACTACACCATTACGGTGAAGAACCTAAGCTCAGAAGATACACCTGAAACAACCTTTGTACTGACAGATGAGCTTCTAGGATTTGTTGGTGGAGCCGCAAAGACTTTCAAACTTCTGCCAGGAGAATCCAAGACCTTTGACGGAGAAGAGATGAACTATGTGATTCCAATGGATGCGGAGAGAGGATCTGTCATTAAGAATGAAGCTTCCTTTGTGACCTCCTTCGAGAAGTTCCCGAACGTCTATAGAGGCAGCGCATTTGCCGAAACCACAGTGCTTCATCCAATCATAAAGATCACTAAAGACGGAGATCCTCTGTCGAAGATTGGAGATGAAGTCACGTACAGCTTTGAAGTAGAGAACATCGGTGATGTTCCTCTGGAACTGGTGTCTGTATATGACAAGACCTTTGACTTTGATCTGACCGCACTCTTTGCCAAGAAGACTTTGGCAGTGGGCGAGAAAGAGAAGATCACTAAGACGTTTGTCATCCCAGCAGATGCAAAGGATCCATTCATCAACAGTGTCACAGCGACGTATAAGTATGTCAGCGGACTGTTTGTCAAGGAAGTCACAGGTTCGGATACACATACGGTAGAGCTGTTCCAGCCTGGCATCACCATCGAGAAAACCGCAGACAAGACCGTTTCGATGATTGGTGACACCATCAACTATAAGATTATTGTAAAGAATACCAGCTCCATGGATGCACCAAATCTTATCTACTCCGTTGTGGATGATCATGCAGGAAACGTAGTGACCGATGCGGAAATTGCATCTGGTGAGTCCAAGGAGTACACCTATACCTACATGATTAAGCCTGAAGATATGAGCCCTGTGAAGAACACGGCTTCTGTCACCGCATCTCCTAAGGGATTCCCGAACATCCTGAATGCATCGGATTCTCATGAAGTGAAGCTCTTCGTACCGGACATCTCCATAGAGAAGACAGCAGATACCGAGATCTCCAAGGTGGGCGATACCATCAATTACACCATTACCGTGAAGAATCTGACAAAGGAAGACTTCGCACCAGATATGAAGGTGCATGTAACGGATCCAATGCTGGGCCTTGATGAGACCTTTGAACTTGCCTCGGGCATGACAAAGACCTTTAAGGTTCCATATGTGGTCAAAGCCACTGACGATCCTGACTACATGACGAAGTATGGCTGGACTGAGCTGAAGAACACCGTGAAGCTTACTGCAAGTCCAATGGGATTTGAGCTTCTTTCTAAGTTTGAACTGGAAGACAGCGTATCGGTAGATCTGGTACATCCTCATATCAAGCTGGAGAAGAGCGTCAATACCTCCATGGCTCATGTGGGCGATACCCTGACCTACACGGTGAAAATCACAAATACAGGAGACATTGATCTTGTGAACGTTGTTGTGAAAGATACTCTGGCAGGAACTTTAGCTGGATTTACAGGCTCCTTAGCCATTGGCGCTTCTGAAGAAGTGCAGTACACAAGACTGCTTACCACCGCAGACATCGGTATGCTGGAAAATACAGCATCTGTTCTTGCAAATCCTGCAGGGCTTCCCAATGAGATCAGAGACAGTGACACAGAGATTGTGGAAGTCAGACAGATGCTCTATATGGAGACCGGATGGGCCTTTGGTGGAGACTATGCCATCCCAATCAATACTCTAGTTGAAAATGCCAAATGGGGATGGACCAATGGACCTCTTCCTGAAGGCAGCTACATCTTCCCAATCTATACAGGAGCAGGACAGAATGATGTCACCAAGGGACTTCTCGCAGGTAAACTTTATGTAGAGTACCATGACAAGCTGGTATCTTTAAGATACGAGATGGAGTCTGGATTCTCATTAAAGAAGATTCACCTCTATGTGGGTGAGACACCTTTGCCAGTGAAGAAGACCGGAAAGACATCCGTTTACACAGCAGACCCTGGTCAGTTCCCATATAAGCCTGCCATTACAGACCAGACCACAAGCTTCACCTATGAGATTACATTAAAGAAATCTGGTCCAATCTACATCGCAGCACACTCTGAGACCTATGTTCCTTTCTGGGAGATGAATGCTTTTTATAATACAACCAAGTACTAGACATCTTCCAGTGACAGAAAAATAAAGTAAAAAGGAGAGTCCATGGCTCACGCCAGAATCTCCTAAGGACAGAAAAAGAGGAACCATCCATTTTGGGTGGTTCCTTTCTTTGTTGCACTATTTTGCTTTGTTTCGGGTCTGCACATCGAAAACCACAGCAAGAATGAGGATGGCACCACGGATGATGTACTGGTAAGATGCGCCTACATTCAGGAGGTTCATACCGCTGGTCAGTGAAGCCATAACAAGAGCACCGATGATGGAGCCAGTGACCTTTCCTACACCACCAGCTGCGGAAACACCGCCCACATAAGCAGAGGCGATGGCATCCAGTTCAAATCCTGTTCCTGCGGTGACCGTTGCAGATTGGAGCCTTGCGGTGTATAGAATACCGGAAAGGGCAGCCAGCATGCTCATGGAGGAGAAGACGAAAAGAGTGACCTTTTTTACGTCGATTCCGCTGAGTTTTGCGGCTTCATCATTGCCACCCACTGCATAGATGTGTCTTCCAAGAACGGTCTTTGTGGTGAGGAAATGATAAAGAGCCACCACGATGAGGACAATGACAACGGTCCAGGAAAGACCGTTATAGTCCGAGAGGATATAGGTCACATAGGCGATGAGCGCGGATACAAACACCAGCTTGATGTAGAAGATCTTGATGGGCACCACTTCAAACTGATATTTCAGCTTATTTTTCCGGTTCTTGAACTGGGCCAGAATGAAGAAAACGATGAAAAGTGCCCCGATGACTAAAGTCAACGTGTGAAAGCCTGGAAGGAGCTTCACGGGGTCCGGGATGTAACCGACTCCGATGTTATTGAAGGTTTTGTTCGGGATGATGATGGTTCCGGTTTTTGCTGTGACCTGGAGAAGAGCTCCTCTAAAAATCAGCATGCCTGCCAGGGAAACCACAAAGGCTGGAAGCTGAAGCTTTGCGACCATGAAGCCATTGAAGAGACCAATGAGGATACCCAGAAAGAGTATGATGGGAATCACGAGGAGCACCGGCAGATCCCAGGAAGTCATCAGCATTGCTGCCACAGCACCTAGAAATCCTGCCACATATCCCACAGACAGATCAATGTGCTTGATGATGAGAATGAGGGTCATACCCACAGCAAGGACGGCGATGTAGCCCATGGAGTTTATGAGATTGCTGATGTTTCGGGGAGACATGAACACGCCATCACTGAGGATGGAGAATACGAGCATGATGGCAAAAAGGGCAATGAACATGCCGTATTCACGGATATTTTTCTTGAGCATGGTTTTGAGATCGTTAAGCAGTTCCATTTTTTCTTCCTCCTCTTTGTTCTCAGACTGTGGCAAGTTCCATGATTTTATCCTGGGTGGCTTCTTCCACAGGCAGTTCCCCTGTGATCTTGCCTTCTGCAACCACGTAGACGCGGTCGCTCATGCCCAGAATTTCCGGAAGCTCGGAGGAAATCATGATGATGCTCATGCCTTCTTTGACCAGGCTGTTGATGATGGTGTAGATCTCAAACTTGGCGCCTACATCGATGCCTCGGGTGGGCTCATCCAGAATAAGAACCTTTGGTTTTGTGTTCAGCCATTTGCCCAGGGAAACCTTCTGCTGGTTTCCGCCGCTTAAGTTTCTTGTGAGCTGCTCCACCGAAGGGGTTTTGATGCCAAGCGATTTCCGGTAGGATTCTCCTACAGTGATTTCTTCATTGTCATTGACAATGCCGCTGGAGGAGATGCCTTTCAGATTGGCCAGGCTGATGTTGTTCTTAATATCCTGAAGAAGGATGAGTCCTTCCTTTTTTCGGTCTTCCGTGACATAGGCGATGCCTTTTTTGATGGCATCTTTCGGATGATGGAAGGTATGCTTCTCACCGTCTACAAAAATGTCTCCTTCCATTTTGAACCCTTTGGGGTTCCCGAAGATGCAGGAGGCGAGCTCTGTCCGTCCTGCACCAATGAGACCGGCGATGCCCACCACTTCTCCTTTTTTCGCATGAATGCTGACGTTTTTCAGCACCTTTTTCCCGTTTTTAGGATCTACAGCGCTGAGGTTTCTCACTTCCAGAAGTGTTTCTCCCAGATTCTTCTCCAGCCGCTTGGGGAAGATGTCATCGATGGCTCTGCCCACCATGTTTCGGATGAGGACAGGTTCTGAGATTTCTCCCTTCTCTTTGGACAGGGAGCAGATGGTCTTGCCATCCCGAAGGACGGTGACGGTATCTGCGATGTGGATGACTTCCTTCAGCTTATGGCTGATCATGATAGAAGTGACACCTTCCTTTTTCAGCTCCAGAAGAAGCTCCAGAAGGTTTGCGGAGTCGTCGTCATTTAGTGCTGCCGTGGGCTCATCCAGGATGATGAGGCTCACTTCTTTGCTGAAGGCTTTGGCGATTTCGATGAGCTGCTGCTTGCCGACACCAAGGTCCTTGATTTTGGTTTCAGGGTTTATGTTGAGTCTTACTTTTTTCAGCATTTCTTTGGACATTTTGATGGTCTCGTTCCAGTCGATGAATCTGCCTTTTCTGATTTCGTGGCCCAGATAGATGTTTTCATAGACAGAAAGCTCAGGAATAAGGGCCAGCTCCTGATAGATGATGGCAATGCCTGCTTTTTCGCTGTCATGGATGCCCTGATACTTCTGCACTTCTCCATTGAGAAGGATATCTCCTTCATAGGATCCAAAGGGCCATACGCCGGAGAGCACTTTCATCAAGGTGGATTTACCGGCACCATTTTCTCCCACAAGGCAGTGGATCTCTCCACGCTTTACTTTGAAATTCACATCATCCAGGGCTTTTACCCCCGGGAAGACTTTGGTGATGTTTTTCATTTCCAGAATATAATCTGTCTGAAGAGCAGTTTCCATATTTTCCCTCTCCTCTGTTTGCGGATGCTCGGAAAAGGCCAGAGCCTTTCCAGATCTCGTATATCATAAATAGTGAAAGCCAAAATGGCTTTCACTATCTGATGGTACTCTATTTTTTTGTGGCCTGAGCTGTTATTCCAGTCCAGTAAACTCGGATGCTTCATAATATCCGGAGTCAATGAGGGCTGCCTTCACATTTTCCTGATCCACAGTAATAACTTCAGTCTGCTTTGCAGGAACTTCTTTGTTCTTGTTGTCATAGGCGCCTGTGGTTCCAGGAGTTTCACCTTTCAGAATGGAAACAGCCATGTCAATGGAGTCTTTTACTAGAGTTCTCACGTCTTTAAATACGGTCATGGATTGTTTTCCGTCGATGATGTACTGAACGGAAGCTTTTTCAGCATCCTGTCCTGTTACAACGAAGCTGGTGACATCAGTGTCTGTGGCAAAGGTGTCCGCAATGGATCTTGCGGTTCCATCGTTTGGTGCAAGGATAAATACATCGCCCTTGTCTGCAGCAGATGCAGCAGTCAGGTGAGATTCAGCCTTGTTCTTCGCTTCATTGAAATCCCAGTTGGTGGTGATCTGTCCGATGATCTTGGACATTTCATCACGGGTCAGCTCAGCTTTGTCCTGAAGTGCTACAGCTTCTGGGGAGTTCTTGATGACAAAGGTGCCATCCTTGATTTTAGGTTGAAGAACGCTCCATGCGCCTTCAAAGAACAGGAATGCATTGTTGTCTGTTGCTGCGCCGGCATAGAGATAGAGTGGATTGTCTTTGCCGGAAGCTTTGTCGATGAGATACTGGCCTTGAGCCGCACCAACAGCAACGGAGTCAAATGTCACATAGTAATCTACAGCGTCAGTACCGGTGATGAGACGGTCATAAGAGATGACTTTGACGCCTTCAGCAGCGGCAGCTTCAGCAGCAGCGGCAGCGGCATCTCCATCGTGTGGGCAGATGATCAGTACTTTGATTCCCTTGGTCAGAAGTGATTCCACATTTTCTTTTTCCTTCGCAGAGGATCCCTGGCTGAAGAGAATTTCTACAGAGTAGTCTGTATCTGCGAGAGCTTCCTTGAATCTGGTCTCATCCTGAACCCAGCGGGGCTCATCTTTTGTAGGAAGAACGATCCCGATATCCACACTGCCATCGCCATTTCCTTCAGTATCGCCAGAGGAACAGGCTACGGAAAACAGCATCATTGCGGAAAGCACTGCGGATAAGATGACAAGTTTACGGTTCTTTTTCATTCTTTTACCCCTCTCTTTTTTTTGACAGCAAAAACTGCCGGTTCTGTATAAGCGCTGTAAACTTCACTGAATTTTCAGCCAATTTAAAGCGAAGTTCAGCCCTTTTCAGAGTCGGAGAATAGCTGTCGAAATTTAACAAGCCTATTCAGGTCTGTTCGTATTTAGTTTAACGAATCAAGTAAACGTTGTCAATCTTGTTCGTACAGGTTTAAGAATTATTGAAAAAATGAAGATTTATCTTGGGTTAAACTTTAGTATCAAAAAAAACAGGGTCGATTTTCTTGATTTTATTATTTATGGAGTGAATCAGATAGAGGAGTATGAATGATATCGGATGATAGAAATTATATTTCCATTTTGCTATTTTCGCAGTAAGATACAGCTATAGGATGAAAAAAATACGAGAAAGGAGTCGATGGATATGACGGGCATCAAGAAGGGCCCATGGTTTGATGAAATCATGACACCAGAGAATTATAAGCATTATTATGAATATTCTTCTCTAAAAAAATCTACAGTAACTTCCCTGATAAAGCTATTGGAAGCTCAGTATGCTCTGCCGGATTTGGATCAGGATGAGCTGGAGCGGGCGATGAAAGAAGCGGTTCGATCCTATAAGAATCATAAAGGTACAGCAATCTTCGTCTATAAAAAATTTCTTCAGTATCTTTTAGAGGTGCATCAATGCAGTATAGAAGTCTCTTTTCCTGAAGTGGATGTGTGGAATACCTTTGAGCGTCAAATGTATCTGGCAAAGGAGCTTCAAGGTGGTGATCTCGATATAGAGGATTTGAGTGAGCGCTTATGGGTGAGCACAAGGACTCTGGAGGAAGATCTTAAAAAGCTCCGGGGACTGGATGAGGATCCCATTCAGATTCTAGGCCGGAAGTTTGAGATCCGGGATATGGAGAGAAAAAATGGAAAAGTCTTGTTCTCCTCCACGGTTCATCCGTTTTTTCTCACCTGGAACCTGACCCAAGTCATTGCAGCGCTGAAGGGTCTCCAAATGATGATGGAGAATCCGTTGATGAAAGCCTATGCAGAGAAGTCAGCAGAAGACCTTTGGATGCAGCTTTCTTCCTTTGGAAAAAATAGAATTCTCCAGGTGTCAAAAGAGCTTATTCAGGAAGATACTGCATTTTATGAGGCGTTAGCACGCTCAGAGAGCGATGCTTTTCTTGAAGAGAAGCGTTTTAAGACGACGGACGGACCCAGCGTACTCATGGACTGCATGAAAAATGAAAAGTCTTTTTTTATGGTGTACCTGGAAGAGGACGGCAGTGCTGTCTTTCTCGAGGAGTGCCGATGCATCCCAGGAACCTACAAAGGAAGCTTCCTGAAGATTGAGTATAAAGAGGGGGTAAGGACCGTATTCTTTGACCGTGTCTTAAGAAGTGCCTATACCAAAGAAGAGCTGTACTAATCCAATTGAAACCGGGTTTCATACCAAGAATCAATCCCATCCTCTATCATGAAAACATAAAGCAAAGGAAAACATGAGGAGGAAACTTTATGAAAAACATATTTTACAGACCGGAAACCATCGATACCACGGAAATGGAAAAGATCATTGCCAAGCTGATGGAGGACTTTAGAGAAATCAAGTCCGGGGGAGTTTCTGAAGAGGATGCCGTGGCCTATGCAAGGAAAATGCTGCAGGATGCCAAGGCGCTTCCAAGAAATGAGAAACTGTACTTCTTGGGCCTTGGTTCACCAGAGGAGATGCCCAGTGACTCCAGAGTCCGTTACTTTTATCACCCAACGTATATATCCTGTGCCATTCTGATGCAGATGAAGCTGAAGAATCTGGAGAAAGTTACAACTCTCGATGGATTTGATGAGATATTCAGAAGGCTTCTTCACGGCGCTACAGGGCGAGGGTTTTTAGGGGCAGGACATGATGGACTGCAAGGCCTTATGGAAACTTTGAGACTCTTTGAAGAAGGAAATGTAATGGAGTTTCTCCGAAGATTTCCAGAGGATGCACCGGAGTTTTCAAAGGCATTCCAGGCAGCGGTGGATGATCTTGCATGGAAATGCCGTGGGGAAGCGGTATATTCTGACTGGGGAGAAGACCATACAGAAGAAGCAAAAGCACTGCTGAAAAAACTGAGAGGAGAAAATGAAATGGCAAGAATTTTTGTCTATGGGACTCTAATGAAAGGAAACAGAAATCATGAGGCATATCTTTCTGGAAGCAGATATCTTGGAGAGGCTCAGCTGAGAGGCTATGCGCTATATCACCTGGGGAGCTATCCTGGGATTAAAGAAGAGAAGGACGGTACAGTCTTAGGCGAGGTCTATGAAGTCACCCGTGAAACATTGCAGCGGATTCATCATCTGGAGGGGGAAGGGCATCTCTACAGCTATCGTGAAGTTTCCGTATGGCAGGAGGGCATCATGCTTTATCCTGTGGGCACCTATGTGTATCTTCATGAAGTGGAAAAGAAGAATAAAGTGGCAGTCACGGATCAGCCATGGGTCCCCAAGGAAGAACTCATCTGGTATGTTTCCTACGGGTCCAATATGCTTCTTGAGCGGTTCAGGTATTATCTGGAGGGCGGAAGCTTCCGAGGGCTTGGGAGACATCAGAAAGAATGCATAGACAGAAGGCTCCCAAGGAGAAAGAAGAAGGTCACTATACCCTTTGACATGTACTATGGCGGCAAATCAGGATCCTGGGAAGGAAAAGGCGTCTCTTTTCTGGATACCACAAAGCCTGGAAAAGCCTATGGCGTGGCCTATCTTGTGACAAAAACCCAGTATCAGCATATCCTACGGGAAGAAAATGGTGGAAATGAACCGGACGAAGACACTTCCTGGTACGGTCTTCCAGTGAGGCTGAAAGATATCGAGGGCATTCCTGCCATGACTTTCACCAGTAAAAGAGTGAAGGCAAAAAATGATGCGGGAGCACTCTATAAAAGTGTACTCTTGGAAGGACTGTTGGAGAATTATCCCAATGTGGAGAAGACTCTTCTGGAGGATTACGTGGAAGATCGGAACGCATTCAGATAAGTCTTACCACACGGTTCTCTAGGAGCAGGCTAGGAATGGAGAAATGGTATAGAATTGAATAATAATATATTTTTATTGTTATTCAATAAAAATGATGATAAAATAGCTCTGAGTTCACAGAAAGGCTGAGATCCTTCTGTGGATACCTTAACAGTAGAGCGTGATTGTGATGAAAAAATGGTATAAGCTGTATCTAAAAAGTTTTCTGGTGCTATTAACAGTTGTGATTGTGGGGGTCTCTTTGATGTTTCTGTTCTCTCTTTTGGAAGAGCCTGTGAATCCACGCTATGCGGGTTTACTTTATCCGCTCATTGGAGGTCTGTACCTGTCCATCCTGCCCGTGATTTATCTCCTTCAGCTCATGCTAAGCCTGCTGAAGGAAAGAGAAGATGCAGCGGGGAAGAACAGGCAGAGTATATGGAGAAAAGCCAGAGCCTCTGCCGCGGTCTTTAGTATCATTTTTCTGCTGATGCTGCCCTTTACTTACCGTCTGGCAGACGTTGACGATGCACCTGGACTCATTTTATTCTTCAGCTTACCCATCTTATTTGGAGGAGCAGGTTATGCGCTTTTCAGTCTCTTTCTGGAGAAGGAAGAACGGTATTCATAGATTGTTTGGTGTTTCCTCATAGTTTCTCTATGCTTCTTTGTTATGATGAAAAAAACAAAGAAGGAGGTCTTTAGAATATGGCAGTTGTGAAAGTCATTGAGCTTCTGGCGGAATCAAAAGATGGATGGGAAGCTGCAACAAGAGATGCAGTGAAGGAAGCTTCAAAAACCGTGAAGAACATCAAGTCTGTGTATGTGAAAGAAATGCAGGCTGTGGTAGAGGGCGAAGAAATTACTACTTATAGAGTGAATGTCAAAATATCTTTCCTCGTAGACTGAATCAAAAGAGCTGCAGCAAAAGAAGCTGCGGCTTTTTTGCGGAGTGAGGAAGACAGGCTGAGGATCTCTGATGTTTCCGCAATATTGAAACGGGACGAACTGTGATAAGATAGAAAGAAAAGTCATGGCATAAAGCAAAGGGGAAATGAGTATGGAGAAGAAGATCGCCCTGGTGACCGGCGCAAATTCAGGCATGGGGATGGCTTCTGCCAGGATGCTGGCAAGAAAAGGATATTTTGTGTTGATGCTGGTCCGCAGTGAAAAAAGAGGAAACGAAGCCTTCAAAATGCTGAATGAAGAGCAGCCGGGATGCTTTCATCTGATTCTCTGCGATCTGTCGGATCTTCAGTCCGTCCGAAGGGCAGCGTCCTTCATTGGAGAAACCTATGAGAAAATAGACGTGATGCTGAATAACGCTGGGGTCATCACCACCCAAAGAGAGCTTTCGAAAGAAGGACTGGAGATGCAGTTTGGGGTGAACCATGTGGGACATTTTCTTTTGACCCTCCTTCTTCTTGAAAGGCTCCACAAAGGAAGCCGCATCGTTCAGGTGGCCTCCGGTGCCCATAAATGGGGAGATATTTATTTTGAGGATCTCTCCCTTGAAAAGAGCTTTCGTCCTTTCAAAGCCTATGGACAGTCGAAGCTTGCCAATGTGCTCTTTGCCAAAGAGCTCTCAAAGAAGCTTGCTCCATATGGTATTACTGTGAACAGCTGCCATCCTGGTGCTGTCGCCACCAACATGGGCGTAAACCGGGAGACTGGGTTTGGAAAAAGCATCACGAAGCTTCTGAAGCCGTTTTTCAGAAGCCCTGAGGAAGGGGCGGCCACGGCGGTGTATTTGGCCACAGACCCTTCTGTGGAAGGGATCACTGGAGAATACTTCTACAATGGAAAACCGGCGAAGGTTTCCAGAAAAGCCCGGGACGAAGAGTTTTCAAAAAAGCTTTTTCAGTGGACGGAGGACTTCACGGGAGTATCTTTCAAGAAGATAGAAGAGAAACTGAAACGAAATAAGGAGCACTCCGGTGCTTAACGGATAAAAAGAAAGGTGCGGAATATGAAGGAAGAAACAACAGAAAATCAAAAAATCGAAATAGACATCATTGCAAGGATTGAGACGGATTTTCCCTCAAAGTTCGGCATTCCAAGGCAGGGTGGCCTTGTGGAGGATTTAGAAGGAAGGATCGTCTTTGAACCAGGCTACAGAACAGAGGATGCAGTGAAAGGCATGGAGAACTTCACCCATCTGTGGCTCATCTGGCAGTTCTCAGAAGCTGTGGAGGGAGGATGGACACCGACGGTAAGGCCACCAAGGCTTGGAGGAAACAAGAGACTGGGTGTTTTTGCCACAAGATCTCCTTTTAGGCCAAACCATCTGGGTCTTTCTGCTGTGAAGCTGAAAGGGGTGGAGATGGATCCGATGAAGGGACCGGTTCTTTTGGTGCAAGGGGCAGATCTTATGGATGGAACCCCCATTGTGGACATCAAGCCTTATCTGCCTTATTCAGACAGCCATGAGGAAGCCCGGTGCGGGATCTTTGAAGTGGAAAAGCCAAAACTTTCTGTGGATATTCCCAAAGAGCTTGTGGATAAAATCATTCCAGAAAAGTATGCAGCCCTGGTTTCGGTGCTGAAAGAAGACCCAAGACCTTCTTATCAGAACGATCCCGAAAGAGTCTATGGCCTAAGCTTCGGGGGAATGAACGTCAGGTTCCGTGTGGAAGATCTTGATCTCACGGTGCTTTCAGTGGAGATCCTATGATAGAATAGGAAGGATATTTTATTATTTTATAGAAAGAGGAAATACTTTGAACAAGAAAAACAATACTTCAACGTACATCATTGTCGGCACCATGCTCTTTGGCATGTTCTTTGGTGCGGGAAATCTGGTTTTTCCCATTCAGATGGGACAAAGTGCAGGGACAGAGTTCTTTGGTGCTTTAGCAGGATTTCTCACCACCGCCATCGGTCTTCCATTTTTAGGCATCCTGGCCATGGGTCTTTCTGGCGCCAGTGGTCTGAAAGAACTGGCAGATAAGGTGCATCCAGTGTTCTCCCTGATTTTTTCAGTGGCACTGTATCTCACCATCGGACCATTTTTTGCCATCCCAAGAACGGCTACGGTTCCTTTTGTGGTGGGGTTTGAGCCCTATCTCAAAGAAGGACAGTCTGGCCTTTTTCTGTTCCTGTTCAGCCTGCTGTTTTTCTCCCTGGTGTACTACTACTCCTTAAAACCAGGAAAAATCGTGGACTATATCGGAAAATATCTGACGCCGCTGTTTCTTCTCTTCCTTTTTTTTCTTATTCTCACGAGTCTTCTGAAGCCCATGGGGAGTTTTCAGAGCCCTTTAGGGACCTATGTGAAGGAAAGCTTTGTCACCGGGTTTAAAGAAGGGTACAACACCATGGATGCGCTGGCTTCTCTTGCCTTTGGCATCGTGGTCATCCAGGCTTTAAAAGGAAGAGGCATCACCTCTCAGAAGGATATGGCCAAAGCCACACTGATTTCAGGAGTCTTTGCCATGGCGCTCATGGCGCTCATCTATGGACTCATTGTCTATATGGGTGCATCCAGTGTAGGGATTCTTGGCACCTTTGAAAATGGCGGACAGGTATTTTCCGCCGTGGCAAAGCATTATTTTGGAGACTATGGAGCTGTGCTTCTTGCAGTCATCATTGTACTGGCCTGCCTCAAAACCAGCATCGGTCTCATCATTTCTTGCAGCGAGTTTTTCAAAGAGACCTTCGGGAGATTCTCTTATAAAACCTACGTGCGGGTTCTTACACTGGTGTCTTTACTGGTGGCAAACTTTGGCCTCACGAAGATCATCCAGCTGGCAGTGCCGGTGCTTATGACCATCTATCCCGTAGCCATTGTGCTGATCCTTCTTAGTCTTTTGTCGGGAATCCTGCCCCTGAAAAGGCCAGTGTTTCTCATGGCGATTCTTCTCACCTTTGCTGTCAGCATCCTGGATGGGTACGTGTCGCTTCTACAGTTTATGCCTTCCGTTTCCTTGGGCTTCTTTAGCAGCATTCTGGAGTTTTATAAAGAATATCTGCCTCTTTATGATCTTGGACTTGGGTGGATTCTTCCGGCGGCTCTTGGTGCTTTCGTGGGCGCTTTGTATGCGCAGCTTCGAAAGTCCCATCAATAATAAAATGTGTAGGAGCTTCGGGAAACCGGAGCTTTTTTCATTGTAGAGCGCAGCTCCTTCTGCTATGATTTTCTCACCATAAGAAGAGAAGCCCAGTGAAAAGATCCTTTGACACCTCATCTTCAAGTATTTTTTCACCCTTGTGACTTTTTTTCAGTTTCCACAGTATTCCTAGTAAAGAGAGAAGGGAGGAAGGAACTTGCAAAGAGAAGACCACCATGAACCCGGGATTCAGACGGTCATTCTGAACCAGTACGATAGAGTGTTTAAACTGGCCTATGCCAGAACAAAAAACCGCCATGACGCCGAGGATGTGACCCAGGAAGTGTTCCTGCGCTATGTTCGGACGCGGCCGGTATTTGAGAACGCAGACCATGAGAAAGCATGGTTTTTGCGGGTCACCATGAACTGCAGCAGCAGCCTCTTTTCTCTTCTCTCCAAAGTGCAGAAGATGCCGCTTCAGGATCAGGACGGATATGTATCCTCCCCTGAAGAAGACGTACTGAAAGAAGTGCTCCATCGTCTGCCCCAAAAGTACCGCACGGTGCTGCATCTTCATTATTATGAGGATCTGAAAATTACAGATGTGGCGAAGCTTCTTGGTCTGAAAGAGTCTGCAGTGAAAATGCAGCTCACAAGAGGCAGAAAGCTTTTAAAAGAAGAACTGGAGAAGGAGGATGGTTATGTCTAGGGAAGAATACAGGAATCTCTGGAAAAACGTAGAACCCAGGAAAAAACATCAGGAAGAGCTGATGGAAAAACTGACAAATAAAGAAGATGAGGTGTTCACCATGGATCAAAAGAAAAATAGAAAACCCTTATATGGAACCGTAGCCGCTTTTGCCCTTTTGGCCGTGATTCTTGCAGGCAACAGCCTGATGGGAAAGAATCCCGGTGGAGAACCAGGAACTGTAAAATACAGCAATCTGCTCTTTGAAGAGCCTGTCCTTGTGGAAGCCCCAGAACCGATGGAAGGGCAAAGTGGAAAGATCATGCCCTTTACGGAAGAGCTTCTTACGGAAAGCGCGGCCTTCATCAAAGGAACCGTCACGGAAATCGCCTTTGAAAATGATAAAGTCATATACACAGTGCTGGTCAGTAAAGTCTATGGGCCCTCTGAAGGTGTGGAAGAAGGAAAGAGCATTACCGTCACGAATGACCTTTATACCTATACCTCTTTGGCAGGCAGTGTGGAGAAGCTCCAGGTGGATAGAACATATCTGATTCCGCTGACGCTTAGAGAAGAAGAGGGGAAGGAAGTCTATTCCGTGCTTTACCCCTTTTCTCCTCAGATTCAGATGACCAAGGATGGTCAGTACCTGTATCCAGATCATTACACTTCTCTGGATACAGAAGAAGCCAAGGTGGTGGAGATGGATACGGAGGAAGGCTATGGCTATTATGGCACCATGAAGCTTCGGGAAGATGACCGCTTTGAGAAGGATCTGGAAAAACTGGCAGAAACCTATCTCGGCCAATGAGAAGACATAACTGAAGACATAAGGAAAGAGTCCCCACATCAGACGTTCGTTGATGTGGGGACTCTCTTTTCGTTATTATATTATGGTGAGGGATTCCAGCAGTGCCCAACCGGATGCAATCTGGCGCTCCACATCTTTTGGAGCGGTGCTGCCATAGGAGTTTCGTCTCTCTATGGAGCCTTCCATGGAAAGGTCCGGCAGGGGAATGCCGGAAAGGCGAGGATCAATGAGTAAAAGAGACTCTTCTGACAGGTCCTCCAGGGTTAGATGATGCTCTTCACAGTACTTTACGGCTTTTCCCACCAGTTCGTGACAGGTTCTGAAGGGGATGCCCTGAAGGACCAGGTGTTCAGCAAGATCCGTAGCCTGGAGGAAGCCTTTTCCCATGTGCTTTTTCATGTCCGGTGCTTTAAACGCTGTGTTTTCCAGCATTTCCGTGAAGATTATGGCGGAGGTCTTGATGGTTTTCACCGTATCAAAGAGCGCTTCCTTGTCTTCTTGGAGGTCTTTGTTGAAGGCCATGGGAAGCCCTTTCAGCACTGTGAGAAGCCCCATGAGATGGCCATAGACCCGTCCGGTCTTTCCACGGATGAGCTCAGGAATATCCGGGTTCTTTTTTTGAGGCATGATGCTGCTGCCGGTGCAGAATCCGTCATCGATCTCGATGAAGCTGAACTCCTGGGCATTCCACAGGATGAATTCTTCGGAAATCCGGCTGAGATGAGCCATGAACAGAGAAGAAAAGCTCAGAAACTCCACAATAAAGTCTCTGTCTGATACAGTGTCCATGGCGTTTTCAGTGACGGTCTTAAATCCAAGGAGCTCTGCGGTGTATTGACGGTCAATGGGGATGGTGGTACCTGCCAAAGCGCAGGCGCCTAATGGATTCTCGTCGGTTCTTTCATAGCATCCCTGAAGCCTCATGAGATCTCTTTTAAACTGCTGGAAGTAGGCCATGAGATGAAAGCCTACGGTGACAGGCTGCGCATGCTGCAGGTGTGTGAAGCCAGGCATCAGCACTTCTTTGGTGGCTTCTGCCTGATGAAGGAGGGTTTCAAGAAGTCCTTTGAGAATCTCAAAAATTTCCTCCATCTCTTCCTTCAGATACAGCCTCACATCCAGGATCACCTGGTCGTTCCGGCTTCGGGCGGTATGGAGCTTTCTTCCGGTGTCTCCAATGTCTTTGATGAGCTGGCTTTCGATGGCCATGTGGATGTCCTCATCTTTGTAGGTGAAGATGAGCTCTCCTGAGGTGATTTTCTTTTCGATATCAGAGAGGCCCTGGACGATGGCTTCCAGTTCATGGGGGCTTAGGTGCCCCATCTTCTGAAGCATCGTGGCATGGGCAATGCTGCCTCTGATGTCCTGTCTGTAGAGGGTCTTATCAAAGGTGATGGAAGCGTTGAACTCCTCCACCATCTGGTTCATTTCTTTTTTGAAGCGGCTGCTCCATAGATTTTTCAAGTTTCTTTTCCTCCTTCAGTTTCACTAGGCTGCGTGCAGTTTTTTCTCTTCGTGGATGCGTACCCCTTTATACTTGGACCCTGCGACATACAGCACGGTGACAAGAATCAGCGATAAGACCACAGAAAGTGCGCTGCCAGTTACTCCTGCACAGAGATATCCGATGAGTGCAGCTGTTCCGTTCAGGAGCGCGTAAGGCAGCTGTGTTTTCACATGGTCCACGTGATCACAGCCTGCTCCGGAAGACGCCAGGATGGTGGTGTCTGAGATGGGGGAGCAGTGGTCTCCGAACATTCCTCCGGAAAGGACAGCGCCGATGGAGGCATAAAGCGGTGCGCCTAAAGCCGTAGCCATGGGGATCACAAGTGGCATCAGGATGGCGTAGGTGCCCCAGGAGCTTCCGGTGGCAAAGGAGAGGACTGCGCCAAGGAGAAAGGTCACAGCGGGAACCAGAAATGCAGGAAGAGATCCGCTGGCAATGCTGACAATGTAGCTAGATGTGCCAAGCTCTTTGCTCACTGCGCTCAAGGACCAGGCGAGGACAAGAATCACTGCCACGTTCATCATCTTCGCCATACCACCCAGATAGATGGAGAAGGTTTCTTCAAAGCTTTTCACCTTGTGGTAGACCATCATGAGGATCAGTACCGCGGAGGCCAGAAGATATCCAGTACTCAGTGCGCTTCTAAAGGCACTTCCAGGCACCTGCTTGAAAGGGAATCCCAAAGGAGCTAGAATGCCAAAAAGAGTGACAAAAAGAACCAGGAGTGGAAGAAACACCAGGGAAGATTTACTTTCTTTCACCTCCATCTGATCTGTTTTTCGCATGGGCTTTGAAGTGGACCAGTACTTCTCACCTGTTTCCTGGACTCTTTTCTCAGCTTTCGCCATGGCGCCGAACTCATAGCCGCTGAAGGCGATGAGGGGGACTAAGAAAACTGCAAGAATGGAGTAGATGTTGAAAGGGATGGACTTTATGAAGGCCGTCCAGTCAGATTCAGAAACGCCCAGAAGCTCATACTCTTTTTGGATGAGACCCATGATGTAAACGCCCCAGCCGATGAAAGGCACAAGAACCGCCACAGGAGAGGCCGTAGAGTCGATGATGTAGGCCAGCTTCTCTTTGGATACCTTCAGCTTGTCAAAAAGAGGCTCGAAGATGGGGCCTACGATAAGGGGGGTGCCAAGATCAGAGAAGAAAATGATGATGCCACCGATCCAGGCCGCCAGCTGGACTTTCGCTCTGGTCTTTATGACCTGGGAGGCTTTGGCAGCAAAAGCCAAGGCTCCGCCGGACTTTTCCATGAGGGCGATGAACCCGCCGATGAAGACCAGAAGGACCAGAACCCCTGCATTATAGGAATCCTGAAGCTGAGCGAAGAAGTAAGTGCCAATCATTTCCGTCAGGGCAGTGACGGGAGAGAAGTTCACAAGGATGAGGACCCCGGTGAGCACACTGACAAAGAGAGCCAGCACGACGTTTTTATACTTGATGGCAATGGTGACTGCAAGAATCACTGGGACTAAAGATAGAAAACCGAAATTTGGCATGTTGATCATTCCTCCATTTTTTAGCTTTGATTGGTATTGAGTTTGAGCCTTCTGCTGAAGGAGATGGTACTTGCCATGTCTCCGGGTCCTCCTTTGGGTTAGAATATTTATGCATAAAATGCACTATTTATACATAATATCCGGATAAGATTTAGAAGTCAAGAGATAAAAATGGCTTAAAATAAGGTTATACGTTTTCAGAGCAATAAAAAAACATGCATAGATTTTATTCATCTATGCATGTTGCTGAGTATTTAGTAATCTCGTTCCACGTGGATGGTGAGCGTATGATCTTTAAAAGAACCGGCTCCGCAATCCACCAGAGAGCCCAAAAGATGCAGTTCCTGTCTTTTGCTGGAAGCCCCCAGAAGGCTCCAGTAATATTCCTCATATTCAGGCTTTCGTGGTTCATTGAGAAGCCTTATCAGCTGGGGAAGATCCTGGGGTTCCACATCTGTGGATCCTCTCACTGTAATGATGAGTTTCTTATCGTCGGAGAAAAAGGAGATGTCGAGTTTTTCCACCCCGTGGTGCAGAAAATATCCAAGAACTTCCTCCAGAATTTTTACAGAGCGCAGTTTGTTGTCCATTACAGATCTTCCTCCCAGGTATATTTATTGATGTTCAGTGCATCCAGAATCGGCACCAGGATGGCTGCGACAAACCCTCCGGAGAATCCGTTGTTGTAGAGGTTCATACCGCCGTGCAGATCCCCCACATTCATCACAACAGCCATATGGATGAATCCGGCCAGAAGTCCAGGGAGGATGCCATAAGCGCCGGCGATGGGTGCAAGATTTGTGGCAAAAAGAGCGGCCAGGAGAGAACTGATGGAGGACACTTCCCAATGGAACACAAAATTGGACAGGTAGACCCCGGCCATGACTGGAATCACATTCTTCACATGTTTTCCAAATGCGCCAAATCCAACCACGGTGAAGATTCCTCCGAAGACAGGTCCATTGAGGGTTCCGCCAGCAAGATACAGGTATCCCAAGGACAAAAAGCCCAGTAGGCCCATGTTGAGAACGGTGACGGAAAAACCGTCTGATGCAGTAAAATCTGACACCAGCTGCCCTGGCTTTTTAAAGAGATGCAGAAGCCTCTTGGGCCAGTTCCTGTCATGGCTGACGCCAAAGAGAACCATTCCTGAAAAAAGCAGGAGAAGATAGGCCATAAGATAGGAGGAGGATTCTTTTAAAAGCAGGACCTCCCGGTTGTTCTCCAAGGCGAAGGCACGCATGATGCTCATAAACAGCATACCCACAATGCCACCAGTGAAGCCCATGTTGTAGAGGCTGTATCCTTGATGGAACCTGATAAACTGGCTGGCAAGGGGAGGGAGAATAAACCCTGCGAAGAGTCCTGCGGCAATTCCTAGGATCATACTGCCCGTATGAGGGAGTACAAATCCAAATGAGATCTGGCTTACGATGGGGCCTACAGCGGTGCCAAAGAAAGCAGGCAGGATGAATTTCCCAAAGGGCTCTCTTCGGTATTTCGCATGGAGGAACACACCCGTCACAATGGGAATGCTGTTGTATAGATTTTTACCAAAGAACGCGAAGCCGCCAATGGTGAGAAGAGAAGCCATGAGCGGTCCACTCACAAGGGTTCCGCTCCGTTTGGCCACCCGGGTATAAAGCAGCATCATGAGCGCGCTGTTGACAAAAGCAGCGCCAATGTTTCCAATCTCCATGAAATCGGACAATAGAACGCTGGGGGACAGCTGAATCCGAAGGAGACCATCAAGGATCTCTTTGGGAGAGTTAAAAAAGAAACCTGTGAGAAGACTGAAGAGGGAAATGGCATAAAGAAACAGTTCTCTGGTTCTTTGTGGAATATCAGGAATGTCCTGAGAGACTTTATTTCTTGACTGTATTTTTTTTCGTGGTAGAGCAGTTGTTGTTGCCACGTAGGATTCTCCTTCTTTGTATAAATTTTTAATTAGTATATCAAATCATCTGACTTTCGCAAAGAAAAAGAATCGGTGTAAAGTAAAAATTCATAAATTCATAATGGGCTGAGTTGCGGATAGATACAAGTCCCAAACGAAAAGAGATTCAAAAGGACTGCCCTGAAAAGACTTTTGTTTCCCTTGGTTTTCAGCTCGTGGTAAAATGAGTGCAAAGAACAGCAAAAAAAAGGAGAGGAGGATCAGCATGAGTTTCAATTTCGATCAGAACCGGCATGTGGCGAATCGGGTGGGGCAGGAAGTGGAAATCAAAGAGCAGGCAAGAAAAGAGAAGAACCGGATGGAGCTTCCCGATGAGGAAAAAAGGGACAAGGAAGACTTTTCCTATAAAGCCCAGCGCCGTAAGCGCCTTTACCGGAACCTCACCGGGATTGTAGCAATTCTTCTCATCCTCTATGTGGTGTACTGGTTTGCCATGAGACTTTTCTAGTTTCAAGTAATAACGGAGGTTTATTATGACACACAAAGTCTTCAGTATGAGCTTTGGAAGAATCTATCCCATGTATGTGGCCAAGGCGGAGAAAAAAGGAAGAACAAAAGAAGAAGTGGATAAGATCATCCTCTGGATGACAGGGTATGATGAGGAAGGGCTCCAAAAAGTGCTGAGGGAAGAGAAAACGGTGGAGCACTTTTTTCAGGAAGCACCAAAGCTTCATCCCAATAGAACCCTCATTAAAGGAGTCATCTGTGGTGTGCGGGTGGAAGAGATTGAAGATCCTCTCATGAGAGAAGTCCGTTACTTGGATAAACTCATCGATGAACTGGCCAAAGGAAAGGCCATGGAGAAAATTCTAAGAGAGGCGTAAGTCTTTTTTGGAAAAGATGAAATGAACCTATAGAAAAGAGAGACCAGAGAGTTTTGCGGTAGATACACCCAAGACTCTCTGCTCTATTTCATTTATTCACCCAGCCGGGCTTTTTCTAAAGCTTCTATGTCCAGCTTCTTCATTTCAAGAAGGGCTTCTGTTACTCTTCTCACTTCCTCTTTTGATCCTGTGACAAAGATGTCGTCAAAGTCCTCTGGAACAATCTGCCAGGAAAGCCCGTATTTGTCTTTGATCCATCCACACTGCTCCGCTTCTTTCACGTAGGAAAGATGGTCCCAGAAGTAATCAATCTCTTCCTGGTCCTTGCAGTTCACAATGAAAGAGAGGGCTTCAGTGAAGATCTCTTCTCCTTCCATGGCATGATCCATGGCGGTGAAAAGCATCTTCTGCAGGGAGAACTGCAGATAGTTCACTTTGGCTTTAGCGCTAGAGGCCTCTCCCTCCTGATAGAAGCTGACAAAATCCACGGAGCTTTCTGGAAAGACCGATGCATAGAAGTTTGCCGCTTCTTCTGCCTTGCCGCAGACGTCTTTCGCAAACAGCAGACAGGGCAGGATTTTTTGAGAGATGGGCTCTGTTTCCACCAAAGAGAGCTGCCAGGAAAGCCCAAACCGGTCCTGGATCCATCCATAATAAGGGGAGAAGGGATAGCTGTTCAGTTCCATGAGCACTTCTCCACCCTCTGCAAAGGCGTTCCACAACCGGTCCACCTCTTCTTTTTCTTTGCACTGGACCATGAAGGACACAGACGGATTGAGTCTGAAGTAGGGACCGCCGCTGATGGCCGCAAATTCCTGACCGGCTAAGGTGAAATAGTGAAGGGGCGCATCTCCGGATGGAGTGTCTTCGATGACAATATCCCGGAGCATTCTGGAGTCTTCAAACAGGCTCATATAGAAGGTGACGGCTTCTTTCGCTTCCTTGTCAAACCACAGATGCGGAACAATATTTTTCATGGATGTACCTCCTCTTTTTCCATAGGTTGCTTTTACAATATAAAAGAGAAGAAAGATGTTCAATATCAGAACGGATACGAAACAGCAAACGTTTCATGAACGGCTGTGGAAATCACTAAAAAAGCATGTTACATCGGGAATCAGAAGCTTCTTTCCCTGGCTGGTCTCCATAGTGAAGGAAGATCTTCTTCTTGGATGGGGAGAAGGTCCTTATACCGGGAAAGCACATCTTCTAGAGGCAAAATCCCCGGGATATTTTTTCCGCCAAGAGTTTTATGGAAGAAGGACAAAAGAAGGGCCTTCTGGATTTCAGAGGACTTTTCTGGCCCCAGTTTTCCGGAAAAACCGATGTAGGGGGAAATGGGGGAGTACATATAGGCCATGGAGAAGTCCACATGGTTGGTCTCTCTCATCTCAAACAAAGAAGCCTCACTGCTTGCGGATAAAAGGGTTCTGAGATGAAGATTGTTGGGTCCTTCAGACCACTGGCTGCTTCTTACAAAAAGCGCCGGAATGGAGAGGCCTTGGGAAAGAGCATCTCCTCCCAGGGGTTCCAGCCACGCGTCCAGACCAAGTAGGGCAGAAATTCTAGGGTCTTTCTGAGCGGCATAGACGTCCCCGCCGCCACCGGTAGAATGTCCAAGGACGCCCACGGAGCTGAGATTCATGGCATGGAAGAAGGGATCCTTCTCCTCTTTCTGCCGGGTTAGATCCTCCAGAACACTAAGGACATCTTCACCATAGGTGCTCATAAGAAGGGAAGAGGCCTTTTGGAAGGCTTCCGCAGAGACTCTGCTGGGGAGGGCTTCTTTTTTCAGCAGTGCTGTGGAGCCGTCCTTCAGTGGTACGGCTTGAGACCCGTAGGTGTGGTCTATGGAAATGGCAATGAATCCGTAAGACGCCAGATGTTCAGCAAAATCCGTATGAAGCTGCCGGAATCCTTGCCATCCGTGAGAAATGAGAACCACGGGGTAAGGCGTATCTGCTGGAAGCTGCGGGGCATCTAAATAGGCATTGCCATAGATTTCTGCGGTGTGGTCCAAAAGGAAGGCGGGAAACCGGAAGCTTTCTGCTAAAGTTCTGGTAAGAGTTTTACCTTCTGTGATCCATTTTACTTTTTGGTACCCGTCAATTTTTTCTGCAGGGTACCAAATCTGATAGGCAATCTGCCGGTGATCTTCCGGATCCTCTGTATAGGGCTCATCCCGGGAGGTGTCTTCCAGCAGGTAGATCTTTGTGCCCACCTGGTAGGGACCTTCCGGTTCTTTGATCTTCATCTTTGGGAACACGGCGGAAAAGAGGAGGAAAAGAAGAAGGAGACTGCCGCCTAGGATCAGGTAGAACCTGTTTGTCCCTTTGGAGGGTTCAGTAATACCCAGGGATCTTAGGAAAAAGATGCAAAGTGTCAGAAGAAACAATGCGTAAAGGGGATAGAACTGCCACCGGGGTTTTCCAAGGAGAAGAAAGAGCACTGGCAAGACGAGAAGGATTCCGAGAAGAATCGGATGGGTTTTCATCTGTCTAAAGAGCTCCATGCTGCCTCTCCTCCTTCTGATTGGTTTTCAGGATACGCTTCGTGTCGATGCCATGGGCTTTCAGAAAATCAAGAATCTCCCGGAGATCTTCTTTGGGCAGGGTTCTCTCTCTGGCAAGAATCCAGAGACTCTCCTTGCTTTTTCCGACGACAACGGCGTAGCGGTAATCCTCTGGAACCTTAATGACGTTATATTCCCCTTTGAAGGGCCAGAAAAACTGCACATAAAGGGCGCCGGGGGTTTTACTGTCCCGGATCCAGGCTTTGCCCCGGATGCCAACCTTCTTGCCGTTTCTATAGCCTGTATTGTGCACCCGAAGAATGCCCTTTTCATCCAGATGATACCGGGCGGTGACGTGAGTAAGCTGTCTTTGTTCTCTTTGCGGCAGCTTTCCGATTTCAAACCAGAGTCCGAGATACTTCGTTAGATCCAGTTCTTTCACAGTGGGGATGGGTGTTTCTTGTTTTTTCCAGAACATACACTTCAACCTCATTCCAATCAATAATACCTTTTTCTCATGGTATCACAAAAACATGTACTGCTCCATAAAACGCCTTTTCTATGACAGTCTGAAGGGGAAGGCGGATGAAACTCTGGAAAGGACAAAACGCACCGGGTGGATGCGCCTATATCGTGGCATCTACCGAGTGCGTTTTCTATCATATTAGCGTAAATACTGTCCATAGGAGCGGAAAAGATCGGTCACTTCATTGAGGTAATCATAGTACTCCCGATCTGAAAGAGGTGTGCCTTCCAGTTCGTTGAGCCGTCTGAAGTATCCGGGTGCTTTATCTTTCTCCAAAATCACATCACTGGCCACATATAGAAGCTCTATGAGTTCGCGGCTCTCCCCGAAGGTTTTTAGAAGATCCTCTGCGATGCGGATGGTCTCACTGAAAGCGTTCAGCTGGCAGTAAGCATTGGCCAGGCCAAACCCTGCCTCATAGGTTGCTTCTTTCAGAAGGGCGGCCTGATAGTAAAGGACCGCTTCTTTATAGTGCTCTTCCTCATAGAGGTCATCAGCAGTTTTCAGTAAATCTTCATAGGAAACCAAAGAAAGATCTTCCATAGGCAGTGCTTCTTTCAGGTTCTCAAGGATAGCGATGGCAACCTTGGGACCTTCGTAGTCTCTGATAAAGCTGTGGACCTTTGGAATGAACTCGGTCCTTCCGTACTCGGATTTTGCATACCAAAGATTGGATTTAGAGGCACCTTTTTGCGGTGTGGAGGATTTGGATCTTTTGATGGAGAAAGTCCGCTGCTCTTCTGGAAGAAGGGTGCAGTCTGTGACTTTTGCTTTGAAGTTAAAATACAGGTAGTCCTCTTCATAAAGGGGAAGGCTTACCATTTCCCGATAGACCGTGGCATTTTCATACCAGCCCACGATGCGGGATTCCTCTTCGTTGAGGGCGGCAGTAAACACCACCGTGACCCCCTGAAGCTCTTTGGCGCCCTGAGGGACGCTGCGGAAATGCTTGTCCAGTAAAATGTCCCCTCCCGTGCGTACATAACCATAGCAGTTTCCGTTGAAGTCCCGGAAGTTGTCTTTTTCAAATACATCGGAAGGGTCCTTGATGAGATGGCCCCCATGCCTTGGCTGGTCCTCCCTGGTGATGCCGTTGTAGTATTTCATCCAGCTGATATTACAAAATATATAATCCATAATTTCTCCCTTATCATTTTTTTCACTGTTTTCAAGTGTACCACAAAGAGATTGCCAGGTGGGCCGTTGCATCATATTTATTTTCATATGATGAACAGGTTACGGAGGATTCCTTACGGTCATACCCAATGCAAGTCAGATCTGAAGATACTTCTTACGAGAAGGTATAGTACTTCGCATCTTCTATACCATCCAGGTAGAGGAATTTTTTCGCGGTGACTTTGATGATGCAGGCATCTTCCATGGATTTGAAGAAAGAAAGGCCTGGATGCTTTTCTGTAAGGAGAGTCAGGATTTTTTCCTCCTCTTCCTTATCTTCAATAATGGAGGCCTTACCGTAAGCGGTGAGGGCCCGCACATGGCTGTAGCTGCTCTTAATGTTCTCCCTGGTGTCGATGAGCAGGCTGACTTCAGGGTTTTCTATGACATTTGTATGTTTCAGGCTGCCTCTTCGGGTCACCATGTAGAGCGTATCTCCTTTTTCACTGGAAAGGTACAGCATCAGGGAACTGTTGGGCAGATTGTTTTTGGATGTGGAGAGAACACAGAAACTGTTTTCTCTAACCATTTGGATGCAGTGTTCCATGGACATAAAATCACCTCATTTAATTTTATATATTATACCATCTCAAGAAGAATTCGGAATGAATACCAGGAAGAGAAATAGAAAAAGCCATCCTTCGTGATGAGGAAGATCTCTCTCTTGGAACGAGGACTGAGAAGAGAGCTTAAAGTTCCAAAAAAACTCGTTAATCTATTCACAAAAAATCCGTGAATTCTTCATTTTTCTTTGGACTGAAGTCAGAGAAAAGGCAAAGGTGTAAAATGTCCTGATCAGGAACATGTCTTCTCTATAAAGATTTATTAAAAGTATAATTTTCTGATTATTCAAACAGATATCTGTGTAAACATTTATGTAAACGTAATTATGCAACATAGCAGGTAATATGCAGCCATGTGCTATATACAGATGTATTCCTTATGAGGACAAAAAAGGTCGTTGATGATGAGGTTTTATGCAATTCAGATTGTTTTGGGATTATCAGGTTATTATCAAGAGTTTAATATTATTGACAAAATGTTAATAGAGGAATAATATTGGTATCAATAACACAGGATTTCTGCCGTTTCAATGGAAATCCTGAAGGTAGAAGGAGGGGTTTAAGTGCTTCGGTATGTAGTAAAACGTGTGGGCCTGGCGGCTCTTACAGTATTCATCATCACAGCCATCACATTTTTCACCATGAATGCGATTCCTGGAGGACCCTTTTCCAAGGAGAAGGCACCCAGTGAAGCGGTAAAGGCTGTGCTGGAAGCACGTTTCAACCTGGATAAGTCGGTGCCGGAACAGTATGTGCTCTATCTTGGAAACATTCTTCAAGGAGATTTTGGTGTTTCCATCAAAACAGGAAGAGACATCGCCCTGACCATCACGGAGTCCTTTTCCATTTCCGCAAGGCTGGGGGGCATGGCTGTTGTGGTGGCGCTGACCGTGGGCCTTGTTATGGGAAGCCTCGCAGCTCTGACAAGAAACAAGCTGCCGGACCGGCTGATCATCTTCTTCTCCACTTTGTCCACAGCAGTTCCAAGTTTTGTGCTGGCGACGCTGCTTCTCCTTGTCTTTTCCATTCAGCTTGGATGGATTCAGGTCTGGAGTGCGGAATCCACAAACTATATTCTTCCAGTCATTGCCCTTTCACTGTATCCCATGGCCTATATCACAAGGCTTACCAAAAGCAGCATGCTGGATGCCTTAGGACAGGATTACATAAGGACTGCTAAGGCCAAGGGCGTTGCCCAGTGGAAGATTATTTTTAAGCATGCGCTTAGAAATGCCCTGATTCCCATTGTCACCTATGTGGGACCCATGACAGCGTATATCCTTACGGGCAGCCTGGTGGTGGAATCTGTTTTCACCATTGGAGGACTTGGTTCTAAGTTTGTCAGCGGAATTACCAACCGGGATTATCCCATGATCATGGCAACAACCATTTTTCTAGCGACCCTGATGGTCATTGCCAATCTCATCAGTGACCTGGTGTATAAGCTTGTGGATCCAAGAATCAGTTTCGATTAGGAGGGAGATCAGATGCAAAGCGTGGAACGTACAACTATAAAAAACAGCCTCAGTCTGCAGCTGGATCCCAGCGTGTTTGAGCTGGCTACAGAGGAAGAGAAGCTTCAGCAGGAAGTGATGGGAGAGTCCACCACATTCTTTCGAGATGGGATCAGAAAGCTTCTGAAAAACCCTTTGGCGGTATTTAGTCTGGTGGTGTTATCCATCATCGTTGTGACCATTCTGGTGGCTCCCATGGTGGTGCCCTATAAGTATTCAGAAATCATTTCAGTCGATGGCAAGAGAGACCGTGGGGCGAAGAACTTAAAACCCTTTGAGTACTCAGAGCTGGAACAGGAGTATATAGAAAATGGCGGAGAGGTCTTTCCTCATATTTTTGGGACAGATGCCCTCTCTAGAGATTACTTCATCCGTGTGGTCTATGGCACTAGAGTATCCTTGAGTGTAGGTCTTTTTGCCAGTCTCATCGTGCTGGTCATTGGACTTCTCTATGGCAGTATTTCTGGGTATGTGGGAGGCCGGGCGGATCTCATCATGATGAGAATCGTCGACATCATCTATTCTCTGCCGGATATGCTGATCATCATCTTGCTTTCTGTGGTTCTCGACCAGGTGCTTCAAAGCGCCGGAGGAGGTCTTGTGGACCGGCTGGGCAGCAACATGATCAGTATATTCCTGGTCTTTGGACTTCTTTACTGGGTGGGTATGGCAAGACTTGTCAGAGGCCAGATTCTCTCCATCAAGAAGAATGAGTATGTGCTGGCGGCTAAGGCCGTAGGAGCTAAAGCGCCTAGAATCATCAGAAAGCATATTCTGCCCAACAGCATCAGTGTCATCATCATCTCCACAGCACTTCAGATTCCTTCGGCTATCTTTACGGAGAGCTTCCTAAGCTTTGTAGGACTTGGTGTGCAGGCACCGATGCCTTCCCTGGGATCCCTTGCCAATGCAGCCAGAGAAGGTCTTCAGAGTTATCCCTATAAGCTTCTTTTCCCTGCCACCATCATCTGTCTCATCGTGTTGTCCTTGAACCTTCTGGGTGATGGCATGAGAGACGCATTTGATCCAAAGTTAAGGAAGTGATGATATGAGTGAATATTTACTGGAGGTCAAGAATCTCCACACCTCATTTTTCACCGATGCCGGTGAGGTGCAAGCGGTCAATGGTGTGTCCTTCAATCTGGAAAAAGGAAAAATCCTTGGCATTGTAGGGGAGTCTGGTTCCGGAAAAAGCGTCACAGCCTACTCCATCATGAGTATTCTGGCGGATACAGGAAAGGTGACAGAAGGAGAAATCTATTATAAAGGGGAAAATGTTCTGGAGTATGACAAGAACAGAATCCATAACTTCAGAGGAAAAAATGTCAGCATCATCTTTCAGGACCCTATGACAAGCCTCAATCCGGTGTTCACCATCGGCAATCAGCTGGAAGAGGCGATCCTTCTTCATACAAACCGGAACAAAAAGGAAGCCAAAGAGCATGCGGTGAAGATGCTGGAGCTTGTGGGCGTCAATGAACCTAGAAAGAGAGTGAAGCAGTATCCGTATGAACTTTCCGGCGGCATGCGGCAAAGAGTCATGATTGCCATGGCCCTGGCCTGTGAACCGGATATCCTCATCGCCGATGAACCCACCACTGCTCTGGATGTAACCATCCAAGCACAGATTCTCGAACTGATGCAGGAGCTTCAGGAAAAGCTTGGCATGGCCATCATCCTGGTGACCCATGATCTGGGGGTCATTGCAGAAATGTGTGACGAGATCATCGTCATGTATGGCGGACGTGTCTGCGAGAGAGGTACTGCCGATGATATTTTCTATAAACCTTCCCATGAATATACCAAAGGTCTCCTCAACTCCATCCCCAATATCACCAGGGTGAAGGAAAGGCTGAAACCCATCGCAGGAACCCCCATCAACCTTCTCAATATGCCTTTGGGATGTGCCTTTGCCAGCCGATGTGACCGAGCTATGAAGATCTGCCTCAAGGAAGTTCCAGAAGAGCTTCATCTTGAGGGGGTTCATGCGGCTGCCTGCTGGCTCAACGTGAAGAAAATCATAGATCGCAGGAAGGAGGAGGAACATGGAAGAGAAGTATCTCATTGAAGTGGAAAATCTCAAGCAGTATTTTCCCATTCGGATGGGTCTGTTTAAAACACAGATGCTGAAGGCTGTGGATGATGTCTCCTTCAAAATAAAACCCGGTGAAACGTTAGGCCTTGTGGGAGAATCCGGATGTGGGAAAACCACCGTGGGAAGATCCATTGTCCGGCTTTATGAGCCGACAGAAGGCAATGTTTATTTTGATGGAGAGCTGGTTACAAAAGACAACATCACCGCCATGAGAAGAAACATGCAGATGGTGTTTCAGGATCCTTACTCCTCGCTGAATCCAAGAATGACGGTGGAAGACATCATCGGAGAACCCTTTGATGTGCATAAGCTCTACAGCAACAAGCGGGAAAGAAGAGAGAAGATCCTGAATCTCATGGAGCTTGTGGGACTCAACGCCGAGCATGCTGCCCGGTACGCTCATGAATTTTCAGGAGGACAAAGGCAAAGAATCGGCATCGCCAGAGCCCTTGCGGTGGAGCCCAAGTTCATCGTCTGTGATGAGCCGGTGTCGGCCCTTGATGTATCCATCCAGGCCCAGGTGCTCAATATGTTTGAGGATCTTCAGAGTAAACTTGGTGTTGCCTATCTCTTCATCGCCCATGATCTTCTTGTGGTGCATCACCTGGCCAATCGCATCGCTGTGATGTATCTTGGGAAAATCGTGGAGGTTGCAGATGCGGATGAACTGAACGGTCATCCGGTGCATCCTTATACGCTATCACTGCTGTCTGCTGTGCCCATCCCGGATCCGAAGATTGCCCGAGAGAGGCAGAGAATCGTACTGGAAGGGGATGTGCCAAGTCCCTTGAAAATGCCCAGCGGCTGCTCGTTCAGAACCAGGTGCCGCTATGCAACAGAAAAGTGTGCACAGGAAGTGCCGCCACTTATAGACCGTGGCGCGGAGCACTTTGTCGCCTGCTGGAATGTCTAGCAGGAGAGTAGTACTAGAAGTAATTTTGGGGACTTCCCGGAAGGCTCTATGGAGTCCAAGGGAATCATCAATAACATATTACGGTAGACCGAGAAAAAAAGGAGGAAATTACTATGAAAAAGCCCCTAGCGTTGTTGCTTGCCGCGCTCATGTCCTTGTCGGTGCTTGCTGCCTGCGGAGAGAAAGAGGAAACTCCTGAAACCCCAGAAACTCCTGTGGAGACTCCTGGAGAAGAAGAACCTGCAGAAGATGTGGTGGATGCTCTGGACTGGGCAGAATATGATGCCCTCATCAAAGAAATCAAATCCAGCACAGACTTTGTTGCCCGTGAAGCGCTGATGCATAAAGCAGAAGATATGCTCATGGAAACCTTCGCGTTAGTGCCCATTTATTACTACAACGATATTTATCTGCAGAAGCCGGATGTGACAGGTATTTACTCTAATCCATACGGAACCAAGTACTTCATGTACGGTGCTTCACCTAATAATGTGCTGAAGCTTCAGCTGGCCAGTGAGCCGGACAAACTGGATCCTGCCCTAAACAGTACGGTGGATGGTGCAACTCTTGCAGCCAATACTTTTGTAGGACTTTACACCTATGATGACAAAGGAAATCTTGCACCTGCGCTTGCTGAAAGCTATACAGAGTCAGAAGATGGGCTTACCTATGTGTTCACTCTGAAAGACGGTCTCAAGTGGAGCGACGGATCCGAGCTTAATGCCAAGGATTTTGAGTATGCATGGAAAAGAGCTGCAGATCCAGCAACAGCTGCAGACTACAGCTACATGTTCAACTCCATCGCAGGTTTTGACGACAACAACCTTCAGGTGACTGCATCTGAAGATGGAAAGACCCTGACTGTTGTTTTATCAGCTCCAACAGCGTACTTCCTGGATCTAGTGGCTTTCCCAACCTATCTTCCTGTAAAGAAGGATGTTGTGGAAGCACCAGCTGATTACGCCACAAACCCTGGCGCATGGGCACTGGAAGCTGGATTTGTATCCAACGGCGCCTACACTTTGGAGACCTGGAACCATAATGAAAGTATGGTTTATGTGAAGAATCCGAACTATTACAACGCTGACAAGGTAATGATTGAAAGACTGGAATTCATGCTGAGCGATGATGATGCAGCTATTTTTGCAGCATATCAGTCCGGAGACCTTCAGTTCATCGATACCGTTCCTACAGATGAAATCGCTGGACTTCTAGACAGCCCAGAATTTAACATCGTGGATCAGCTGGGTACTTACTATGTGACCTTTAATGTCAAGAGCGGCCTCTTTGAAGGCAAGACTCCTGCACAGGCCAATGCCATGAGAAAAGCCTTAGCCCTTCTCATAGACAGAGGATACATTGCAGAAAATATTGGACAGACAGGACAGCAGCCAGCCAACGCTTTCATCCCTGCAAAGATGATGGATGGACATGGCGGCGAGTTCAAGACCAACGATGCGGATTACACCTATCCAGACGAAGCTACAGTTGGATATTTTGACCCAGAGTACTCTGATGCAGCTGTGGACGAAGCCATCGCTCTTCTGGAAGAAGCTGGATTCACATTCACTGCTGACGGTATGCTGGATGCATCCACACCACTCAGCTTTGAGTATGTGACCAATGAGTCCTCCGCACATGTAGCCATTGCAGAAGCCATTCAGCAGGACCTGGCTGTTGTGGGTATTGATATGACCATCAAGACTCTGGAGTGGAGCGTTTTCCTCAACGAGAGAAAAGCTGGTAACTTCGATGTAGCTAGAAATGGATGGATCGCAGACTTCAACGACCCTATCAACATGCTTGAAATGTGGACATCAGACTCGGGCAACAATGATGCTCAGTTTGGTAAATAAATCTCCTTGAATGAAAGGGGGGTCAGCACTTGGTGCTGACCCTTCTTTCTTTTCATCATTTTTGTTTTGATTGTGTATGTGTCTAACATGGGTTCATGGAAACAGAGTGTGAAGACTAGGATTACTTTCCAAAGCGTTTCCGGTAGCCGCATTTTCTGCAGAGCTCTTCCACGGCGGTTCTTCTTGAGAACCCTTCTGCCAGGTTCTTGGCTCGCCCGCTTTCGATGATCTTTCTAAAGGGCGTGTCCTTTATGTTTCCAAGGTTTATGATGCCTTCTCCATCCAGACAGCAGGGCACCACAGTGCCGTCTGTGAGGATTCCCACCTGGTCTTTCAGGCCATAGCAGAAGCCGTCTCCATCATCTTCCTCTTCGGTTAAGGCCGGCCACTGGAACTCGTGGTCCTGATTGATGTAGATCCCTTCTGAAAGCTTCAGGCCCCGTCCAGGCTGGACTTTTTCCAGAATGGGGTGGTCCAGATGAAACTCTTTTTCGATGATTTCCAGAAGTGCTCGGTTTTTTCTCGCATCCAGACTGAGAAGATCTGATTTGTCAATGTTCCAGAATCGCAAAGAGACGATGGGCCGTCCTTTTTGAGAAGCCTCTTTGGCAAAGTCCAGAATGGTCCTCATGTAGGAGTTCTTGTCTCTTTCTTCCTCATTTCCATCCAAACTGTGCAGGGAGAAGTTCACCTGCCTCAGGGCGGGTTTTTTCAAAAGCATCTCACGATGCTTGGATAAAAGGGTGCCATTGGTGGTGAGATTTACCTTAATATTGTTCTCCATGCTGAGATCCAGAAGCGTTTCAAGCTGCGGATGAAGGAGAGGCTCTCCTTTCACGTGGAGATAGAGATGGTCGGCGTAGGGTCTGACTTCATGAAGCCTTCTCTCAAACTCCTTCACAGACAGGAAGCTTTTGGGGCGCTTTGTTTCTGGGCAGAAGCTGCAGGAGAGATTGCAGGCGCTGGTGATTTCCATATAGATTTTCTTATATTTAGGCACGTTCATTCTCCATCCATTACATTTAATCATCTGAACTGATTTTAGCATGGAATTTGAGTTTCCACACTAAGCTTCAGCGAACTCATTTTATAGAAGTACACAAGATTGAAGAGTCAAGTAGGCAGTATGTGGCTGCGGGGCAGCGGAGTATTGGCATAGTCCTCATGTCAGACAAATAGTGGGCGAATCCTCTCATGGACAAAGAAAAGCAGATAAGATAGTTAGACTCTTACGAAAGCACTTATAAAAGAAGGTAAAAGATGGGTAAAAGATGTACGTGAATACTCAAAAAGATATTGCATAGTTTTAAAATTTATGTTATTATTAAATTTTATGAAAAATAATCACAGAAGATGAATTAGTGCTATGATGTAGGTAGGAAGAACCATCAATTAAAGTATGAATAGGAAATGGGGAGAAGATGACAAAACTTCTTTCTTGATTTCGGAAATATGATGGGTGGAAAAGCCCTTTTTTTAATCCAGCAAAATGAATGAACGTTCATTCATTTTATAGTCTGACATCTAGTAGGGATAAGAGTACCGTCACAGTCCGTGGCAGAGTACAGGTTGATTGTTCAGAATATTTCGCATACTTATCACGTGAGATGCGGAGGAGATACCATGAATAAAAAGGAGCTGATTCGTCTTTCTGCCACCAAGATTATTGCAGAAGAGGGATTCTACAAAACTAAGGTTCAAGATATTGCAGATGATGCGGAGATTGCTGTTGGAACCGTGTATATTTATTTTAAGAACAAAGACGATATTCTGGACTATATATTTGAGTCGCAACACACCAAGATGAGTGAGTTTATAGAGAAAATGGAGAAAGAGGAGATCTCTCCTCTGGAAAAGATCAAGAGAATACTGAGGTACCATTTCAAGGAGATGGAGAATCATCCAGATCTGGCCAAAGTGCTATCTCAGGAAGGTACAGGACCACTCAAGAATCAAGACAGTGAAATGAAAGACGATTCACTTGGAGTTCCGGATATCTTCCAAAAAATGCTGGAGGATTCTAAAGAAATCGGAGAAATTCGGGATATCGACGCTGAGATGTTTGGCTATGTGATTTTCTTTGTAGGCCGGGAGACGGCCTACTTACTCCAGATAAAAGGAAAAAAAGACAGATACTACAAGGCCTTTGAGGAGCTTCTAACATTCATCGTGAATGGAATCAAAGTCTGACATGTCACTTTCTGATACCATCGTATGAAAAAAATGGAGGAATAAGAATGGAAAATAGAACAAGACGAACCGAGATTAGACAGACAAAAAAAGAAAGCCATTTGGGGCAAACCGTGGCTAGCCTGCTTTTTGGAACCGTAGAATTGCTTTTGCTGTTTCGATTGGTATTTAAGCTTTTGGGAGCAAATAAAGAGAACCCAATTGTTCAGGGGGTCTATCAGATTACGCAGTATATCGTAGGATTATTTGAAGGGATTTTCTCTGAAATTTCTATGTTTGGTATTGGAAACACTGCAGTCTTTGAACCAGCAGCGGCCATTGCCATGGTTGCAGTGGCGTTTGTTGCCTGGGGTGTGCTGAAACTGCTGAGGCCACGTCAAGGCCAGCGCTATGAAAAAACCCTATACGAAGACCCCAAATAGCATGGAGCCTTCTGCTTCGATGTTGCGGAATCTTATGGAGCAGTAAGATGAAATGGCGATGTATAAGATATGTGTTCTTTACCTTTGAGCGGGAAGCTTATTAGGAAATCCCGGATCGCACCTGCTGAACTCTTGTTCACAGATAAAATGGAGGATGAACAATGGATAATTTTAAAAGAAGAATAGAGCGTACATTTAAAGATACAAAGAAATCTGCAGAAATCATCAAAGACAAAGCAGACGATAGAATTGACGAAATCAAAGGTAGAGCTAAAGAAGAGATTAGAGACGTGAAGGAGAGCGTAATAGACAATATTCAGGATGTGAAAGATCAGAAAAGGGCTGAAAAGATCAGAGATAAAGCAGAAGAGAAAGCGGATAAACTTATTAAAAAAGCGGAGAATACAGCCGATCATCTTATGAAGAAAAAAGATTTTTAGGCCAAAGAATCGTTACATGGATCAAAATAGTTGCCGTGTCATCAAAGAGCCCTGCCTTGTAAAATTAGAGCAATGAATCAGCGCAGCTGTTTTATCACAAATAAGCTTTCAAAATAAAAGGATATGTTCATCTGGGACACCGGATGAAAAATTTTCAAAAGAAAGGAGAATTTACTATGAACTCCAATAGAGCATGGGGATTGCTTGGTACTATTCTGGTTGTCGTATTGATCATTTGGATTGTTCAAAGAATACTGTAGTTTCAGGAAGATATAAAGACCCTACTTAGATTTCAGGGACCATTGAATGGCATAAAGCTCAAAAGATCTGAGTAGTTCAACGCAGGGCAGCACGATACATATCGTAAATGAATTGGATGGATGAAGTATAGGGGGCTGTTGTAAAATAGCCCCAGCTGAAAAGAGATAGAGTACCTTACGGTTTCTATCTCTTTTTTTGAGTAATAAATGGCAGAATATACCATAAACTCCATGGAATCCAATTACAGGAGCGCCTTGTCTATGGTATGATAAAAATGGAAAATGAAAATCACAGAATCTTCCAAAGCTTCAAGTTGGCGTGAAGTCTTTGGAAAGAAAGTCATGCCGCCTTGCAAAGTTAAATCTTTAACGAATATAGTGATGCATAAGTGAAAGTTTATCAAAGAAAAGCAGATGTGAAATCTGCAAGGATGGGAAAGAGGAGGAAAATCTATGAAAGTCAAGGTCTGTGTTGGATCCAACTGTACGTTGCTGGGGGCTATGAATATTCTGGATCAGATTGAAGATCTGAAGGAAATCATTTCAGAGCATCCGGAGAGCTACCAGAATGAGTCCATGGAAGTGGAAGCGGTGAAATGTATAGGGATCTGTAAAGGAACCACAGAGCCTGTTGCACCCGTGGTGGTTCTGGATGGGGAAATCATCCTCCAGGCATCGGGTCAGGTGGTAATGGAAAAAATAATGGATAAACTGAGAATCGAAGGATAATTCATGCGAGGGAGATTGCAATGAAGGAAAGTTATGTGGATCTCGTCAATATCAGACGAAAAGTCTTTGCTAAAATAGCTGAAATGGCCTATGAGGATGTGGAACTTCAGGAACTGGAGAAAGCGTCCTTTGAGATTATTCCAGGTGAAGTGGCGCATTTTAGAGACAGTGTGTTCCGTGAAAGAGCCATTGTCGATGAGCGCCTGCGTCTCACCATGGGGCTGGATGCGAGAAAACCCATTGAGTTCCATCGGGTTACCGATGGCATCGTGGATGAGGATGTGGAGAACACTCTGTTTCTTGAGCCTTTGGTCAATGTCATCACCTCAGCCTGTGAAGCCTGTCCGACGAAAGCCTATGTGGTTACAGACAACTGCAGGAAGTGTCTTGCGCATCCATGCGTGAATGTCTGTCCTGTCAATGCAGTATCCATTGGAAAAGACCGGGCTGTCATTAATCAAGCGAAGTGCATCAAATGTGGGCGATGCAAGGAGACTTGCCCCTACAGCGCCATTGTGGTTTATGAAAGACCTTGTGCCGCGGTATGCGGCGTCAATGCCATTGGCAGTGATTATCTCGGAAGAGCGGAAATCAATCAGAGTAAGTGTGTATCCTGCGGAAGGTGTGTTACGCATTGTCCTTTCGGGGCAATTTCTGATAAGTCACAGATTTATCAGCTGGTGAAGTCACTGAAGAAAGAAAAAAACTCTTACGCGATCATCGCACCTTCCTTCCTAGGACAGTTTGGCCCTCTGGCCTCACCGGTTCAGATCTTTGAAGGCATCAAGGAGCTGGGCTTTAAGGAAGTGCTGGAAGTCAGCCTGGGTGCTGATATCACAACACTTCATGAAGCCAAGGAGTACTTGAAGCGTGTGCCACTGGAAATTCCCTATATGGGCACCAGCTGCTGTAACTCCTGGACACTTATGGTGAAGAAGCTCTTTCCGGACCAGGCAGACTATATATCTGATTCTGCCTCACCCATGGTGGAGACGGCAAAGCACATTAAGAAAATGGACCCGGATGCTGTCATCACTTTCATCGGGCCATGTATTTCTAAAAAATTAGAAGCCCTGAGAGAAGAAGTCAAGGACTTTGTCCATTATGTCATTACCTTTGAAGAGCTTATGGGTATGTTTGTGGCTAAAGGAGTTGAGCTTTCGGAGATCGAGGTCTCTAAGGAGATTCAGGATGCATCGACGTTAGGCCGAGGCTATGCCATCGCAGGTGGTGTTGCGGAAGCGGTGAAGACCACAGCTCAGCTGCTGGACCCAACAAGAGATATTCAGGTGGAAGGTGCGTCCACCCTTCAGGACTGTGTTAAACTCATGCGCACGGCAAAGACTGGCAAGAAAAATGGATATCTTCTTGAAGGTATGGCGTGTCCGGGAGGATGCATTGCAGGTCCTGGAACCATCGCTTCTATGAGCCGTGTCAAGCGGGCAGTGGCGGACTTCAAGAACAAAGCGGAGTACAAGACGCCTCTGGATAATCTCCATATTGATTCTTCCTTGCGAAATCAAGAGCCTCCTCTCTAATATAAAAAAGTACAAGCACCCCTTTAGAAGACTTCTTTCAAGAGGAGCCTTCCGAAGGGGTGCGGTTTTATAGTGAAAGGTCTGTAGGAATTTTGATGCTCTCATACGAAAAGGAAGCAGTTCAAATAAAGAGCTGCTTCCTTTTTCTTATCTGTCTCGAAGGGTTCCGGACTCTGGGGCTTCCCCCACAGAGTCCAGGTTATCATCCTTGTCTGCATGGAAGGGTTTGGATGGATCGTCCTTCTGCACCACGGTACCGGACTCCGGGGCATCTTCCAGGTCATTGTTTTTTGGATGGTTCAGTTTCTTATCTAGATCATCTGCCATGATTTGCCGTCCTCCTTTGAATTTCATGAAAAAGTACTTGGATTCATTGTAAGGGAGAACTGAAACCTGCCTGTGAGGATTCTTTGAACAATAAGTGAAACTTCAGGAGGAGAAACTGCGTCTGTTTATGATAAAGAGAGGGCAATGCCACAATCAAGATGTGCCACTGCCCTCTTTTCATTCAAGAAAATCTTTCCTGCACAAAGCTTTTAATGGCTTCATAGAGATGGGAGATGGAAGGTTTTGTCATGAGGGTCCCGGTGAGGCAGATGGGGCTCTTTTTCTGGTGCGCCAAAAGCTGCTCATAAAAATCCTCCGTGAGATTATGAGTTTTCAGGTGGGGGAAAATATACCACTGCTTGGCCATGATGAGATGCTTCACTTCAATCCCGGTCCTAATGAGATCCTCTGTGATGTTCTCCACTAAATTTTTTGTAAGCTGTCCATAGGTGTAGGCCACCAGGATGGTTTTTTCTTTGTCTTTATAGACATTGAAAAACTGGAGACACTCTTTTTTTCCTGCGTTGGCTTTGTAGTAGGTGGTGACGATGTTTTTGTTCTCCACTTCGTAGGTGCAGGTGATATAGGGATTGGTATCAATCTTTTTCATAAGGTCATTATAGAGATCATCCTTCAGCACACCCTTGGGAAGCTTCGTCGTCACCAGCACCTGATCATAAAGTGCCGCGTCAAAAGAGGTGTCGATTCGTACTTTATTTGAGACAGGCTCCACATGAATCACCTCAGACCCATAACGGATGTCTGTCAGATGCGCACTGAGCTTCTCAATAAGGCACTGCATGCCCTCTTCCACAAAAAGCAGTTTATCACCCCGGATGATGGCTTTAATGGTCTGGGGATCAAAGGTGTGAAGGGCATAGTAGGCCGGAACCTCTTCTATGGCCCCAAATCCGTAGGCGGAAAGATGGGGTGCGATGACTTGTCTCAACATGGGAAGATCATGCATCGTCAAAAAGTCACAAAGAGGCATTTTCAGATACCCAAATTCTCCATAAAAAGGAGAAGCCCACTGAGAAAAATGTGAGCTGTAGAGCGCCTCATACCGCGGGAGCTCTTCTATGAGCTTCACCACTTCCTCATGACTCAGCTGCTCTACTTTCTGATAGTTCTCATCGAGAAAGTTTCTATAGGTGAACCTCTCTGAATAGGGAATGCCCAGCTCCAGAAGCAGCTCTTTGAGATGTGGAGAAAAAGCAGCTGCAGTTCCGATTTCCACCGTTAGGCCATGACAGTTCAGGGTTCTTATATGGCCTCCCAGAAGAGATTCTTTTTCATAAACAGTAACGTGGATGTCTTTTTTTTGAAGAAGGTACGCGGCCAGAAGGCCGCTGAATCCTCCGCCGATGACAGCGATGTGCATACATTCTACTCCTTAATATTCCCGGTCCATATAGGCCCATAATGGAAGAATGGTTCCCACTCCGATGGATCTTCTGTGAAACTCCAAAGGGGAGAGAAAGAGGTCTTCATAGAGCATCTTGTGGGAAAGATTATAGCTTCTGATTTCTCTTTGGAGGGCGATCTTCAGGGAAGACAGAGGTTCTGACTGGGAGAGCCTCGGCATCAGGGCTGACAGACAGACTTTTGTGTAGCTTTCCCGAAGGGACAGGATCTCTTTTGGCAGAGCCTCACTTTTCAGAAAATGAAGCTCCGGATCAAATCCGCTGGCGTGAAGAATCTCATGGACCTTTTCCTCAAAGAGGGTCCTGTTTTTACACTGAAGCTGAGCGTCTTCCAAAAACACCAGATATTTTGTCTGAAAGCCCAGGTTCTGGGCCACAGGAAGCGCTGCAGCGGTGAGAAGATCTTCAAAGCAGTCCATGGAAAGTGTCTCATAAAGACGCGAGCAGGCGATCCTGCTTTGGTAGTCGATGATGCTGTATATGTAAAGAGGCTTTTCCTCCTGCCAGTGTCCGCAGGCAGTAAGATAGAAAAACCAGCACTCTCCACTTTTTGCATCTTCATAGGGAAGCATTCCGGAAGAGGACTTTGGTAGCTTCTTTCGGGAAAAAGCCAAACGCTGCTCCCGTCTTGAGAGATTATGGCGCTTCATGATGTTGTACACCGCAGATTCACTGAGATGGACGTCAATCTCCTCCAGAAGGTACTTGATTTCTCTAGGACCCAAAGCGGGATAGGTCCGGATGAGGGTGAGCACCTTCTCCTCCAGATCCATAGGTGTACGGTTCGCTGGAGACTTTGGGGCTTTCCTTAACGTCAGGCCTTCCATGCCCTTGGTTTCATACCGGTGGAGCCACCGGTAATAGAGAGTCCGGGAGATGCCATACTTCTCGCAGGTGGTGGTGATGCCATATTTCTGACCCTCTGCCAGGATGTTCTGCTTTTCTTTGGAATCCATAGTTATCCCCCCCATTTCTTCTGCACATGATTTACCAAAACTTTAACATAATACAAGGCTTTATACAATGTAGAAAGAAAATTTTACTTTGGGGTGGTGTGTACACTTCGATGGATATTGCCTGTTTACAGGGACTCTCCATCTATTGTAAACAGATGGGTAAAGTAAATTATTGTTAATTTTAAGACAAAAAGGGCAGTTGTTCATGGAATATCAGATTGTTATAATCATGTCAAATAAAGGGTTGAGGTGTAGAAATGAGTGAGCTGAAAGTCTTTTCCATCAAGAAGAATATCTATGAGGACAACAAGAAAGTGGCAGAGGAAACCAGAGGGTTTTTAAGAGAAAATGGAGCCTTCATGGTGAATGTCATGTCCTCTCCCGGCAGCGGAAAAACCACCACGCTGGTGAGCACGGTGAAGGCGCTGAAAGAAGAAATGAACATCGGCGTCATTGAAGCGGATGTGGACTCGGATGTGGACGCAAAAACCGTCCAGGAGGCAGGTGCGAGAGCGGTGCAGATGCACACAGACGGACTGTGCCATATTGACGCCACCATGGCGAGAGCCGGGGTGGATGCCCTGGAGGTTTCGGATCTGGATCTGGTGTTTCTGGAAAATATCGGAAACCTCATCTGTCCTGTGGGCTACGATACGGGAGCCATGAAGAACATCGCAATACTAAGCGTACCGGAGGGAGACGACAAGCCTCTCAAGTATCCCATGATCTTCGCCAAGGTGGATGCGCTTCTCATCAGCAAGATGGATGTGATGCCCTACTTTGATTTTGATATGGAAGCGCTGAAGGAAAGGGTGTATCAGCTGAATAAGGACATTGAGATCTTCCCTCTCTCGGCAAAGACCGGAGAAGGAATGGACGCCTGGACAAACTGGATCAGAAAGCAAATGGGAAGGAAGTAGAACATGGCAAAAAAACAGGAAAAAACAAATTTCAATAAGTCGAAAAGATTTAACTTTGCTCTGAACTGGGCAGATGTGGACGGCAGAGAATACCGTCAGGAGATTGTGGATCTTGCAAACAAGATCGGCAGAACTAAAGCGGGAACCAGCCGGGAGGCCATTCCTTTTGGTCCGGAGTATTATGCTCTGGCGCCCATCCTTTCTCCCTATGAGGCGAAGATTGCCCTTCATGTGTCTTTTAGAGACAAAAAGAGTGCAGAGGAGATTGCAGCGTCTGCCGGGGAGCCTTTGGAAAAAGTGAAAGAAGCGCTGCAGCATCTGGCCTGGACCGGAGTCACCTTCTGGAACACTGTGGATGGGGTGGATGTGTACTGGCATGACATCTTTGTGCCTGGACATCTGGAGATGATCAACAACAACAAAGAACTGGTGGCAAAGCATCCGGAAGTGGCAGAAGCTTTCTACTTCTTCGGCAGCAAGAAAGGACCCATGGCGGCAGGCATCATGCCCATCGGTGGAGGTCCCATGAGGGTTCTTCCCATCGAGCGTGCCATCGACGGAAACTCTAAAAAGGCCAGCTACGAGGAAATCTCCAAGCACCTCGACGAAGCCCATATCTTCTCTGTGTCCGACTGCTCCTGCAGAACCTCCAGAGAAGCCATGCATGAAGGCTGCGGACATCTCAAGGAAGAGATGTGCATTCAGCTGGACCATGCGGCGGAGTACTACATCAAAACCGGAAGAGGTCGGGAGATTACAAGGGAAGAAGCCTATGAGATCATCCGAAAAGCTGAGGACAACGGACTCATGCACTCTGTGCCGAACCTGGATACGCCAGGACATACCCATGCCATCTGCAACTGCTGCGGCTGTGGCTGCTATGCCATGAGACTGGCCAATGAGTATCTCAATAATGACATCGTACGTTCCAACTATAAGTCCGTGGTGGATGAGTCCAAATGCGTTGCCTGCGGAGAGTGTGTGGATGTGTGTCCCACCAATGCCATCAGACTTGGTCAGAAGCTTTGCGCAAAGACGCCTCTCGATGAGAAGATCACAAAGGTAACCCCAAGAAACACCGAGTGGCAAGAGGACAAGTGGAACAGCGACTACCGGGTGAACCGGAAAAACACCTTAGACTCCGGAACTGCTCCATGTATCACCAAGTGTCCAGCGCATATTCCAGTGCAAGGGTACATCAAGCTGGCTGCCCAGGGCAAATACACTGAAGCTTTAGAGCTCATCAAAAAGCACAACCCGCTGCCTGCGGTCTGCGGCAGAGTCTGTCCAAGACTTTGTGAGGAGGACTGCACAAGAAGCGCCTATGATGAAGCGGTGGCTGTGGATGACATCAAGAAGTTCATTGCAGAGAAGGACCTGGAGGCAGGTACCCGCTATGTGCCAAAGAAGCGTCATGACTACAGTGATAAGAAAGTGGCCATCATCGGATCCGGCCCATCGGGACTCACCTGTGCCTATGATCTGGCTCTGGACGGCTACGATGTGACGGTGTTTGAAAAGGAAAAGAAGCTGGGCGGTATGCTCACCTTAGGCATTCCTTCCTACCGTCTGGAAAAAGATGTGGTGGATGCGGAGATTGAAGTCATCAAGGGTCTTGGCGTGAAGTTTGAGACCGGCGTTGAAGTGGGCAAGGATGTGACTTTATCGCAGCTGAGAGAAAAAGGCTTCCATGCCTTCTACATCGCCGTTGGGGCTTCCTTAGGCAGAAACCTGGGTCTTCAGGGAGAAGGGCTTCCAGAGGTCATGCACGGCGTAGAATTCCTGAAGAAGATCAATCTCGGAGAAAATCCAGGGGTATCCGGGAAGGTTGTCGTCATCGGCGGCGGCAATGTGGCCATTGATGTGGCCAGAAGTTCCATCCGGCTTCCCGGTGTGGAGAGCGCAGCTCTTTACTGCCTGGAGCCACGAGACGCCATGCCAGCCCACGAGGAAGAAGTGGAGGAAGCACTCTCTGAAGAGGTGTCCATCCACAACAGCTGGGGTCCTGTGCGCATTCTTCATGACGGCGTGAAGGTCACGGGCGTGGAGTTTAAAAAATGCACCTCCATCTTTGATGCTTCCGGAAGATTTGCACCTGTCTATGATGAGACAGACACCATTCTGGTTCCTTGTGACCATGTGCTTTTATCTGTGGGTCAGACCTATGGGTATGGAGAGCTTCTCCAGGGAGAGGATGTTCTTCTAACAGAGCGTCAGACCATCAAGGTGCACCCTGTGACGCTGCAGTCCTCCAAGGCCGACATTTTTGCCGGCGGCGATGTGGCCAGCGGACCAAGACTTGCCATTGATGCCATTGCAGCAGGGAAAGAAGCGGCCATCTCCATCCACAGATTTGTGCAGAATGGACAGTCCCTGGTCTTTGGACGGGACAACCACTCCTACATCATGCTGGATAAGAGCAATCTCAAGGAGATTGTGGATTATGACGGTACAGAGCGTCAGAGAACCGCTGCAATTTCTGGCAGAGTAGCCAGAGATACCTTCAAGGATTTAAGAGGGGTTCTCACGGAAGAGCAGATAAGGAAAGAGTCCTCCAGATGTCTTGGCTGCGGTGCCAGCAAAGTGGATGAGTATCTATGTGTGGGCTGTGGCGCCTGCACTTTAAGGTGCAAATTCGGTGCCATCAGTCTGGAAAGAGTCCACGATGTCAAGGGCTTTGAGCTGGACAAACTGCCAAAGTCTGTGATGAAAAATGCCATTACAAGAAAAGCGAAGATTACACTGAACAAGATCAATCCGTTCAGTGAAACCAGATGATGGGGTGTTTGTATGCATGAACTTGGTATTGTCTATGAAGTGATCCGGGTGGTGGACAGCTTTGTTCTGGAAAACCAGCTGTCCAAGGTGGATAAGATTGTGCTGGAAATCGGTCAGCTTTCCCAGGCCATTCCAAGATTCATCGAGGAATGCTATCCGGCAGCGGTGAGCGGCACCGCTTATGAAGAGACAAAGCTTGAAATCCTCACCTTACCAGCCATGGCCAAGTGCCATGGCTGCGGGGAAACCTTTAACATTGTCACCCACCGCCGCATCTGTCCTTCCTGCGGGGGGAGTAGTTATACACTCCTCTCCGGTCAGGAGTTTAACATCAAAGAAGTCGTTGCGTATTAGTGAAAGGAGCTTATCATGGGATTTTTATACGAAGGTTTAAATGTACAGAGTTTCCTGGCCCTCCTGGCGTTCATCGCCGCATTCCTTTTCTTAAATGAGATCAGCAGAAGATCCAAAGCAGTATCGGTGCTGATGTTTGTCCTTCTTCCAGTGCTTCTGGCCATGGGCATCTTTTTTGGCCCCTTGGGTTCTCCCACTGGGAAAACCTGGTTCGGCTGGGTGAAAGTGGTATCCGCCCTCATCGGTGTCTATGGATTCCTTCTCATTCGCTTTACAAAGCTTGGCACAAAGAAGTTTGCTGCGGTTTTTCCAGCAGCCATCCTCTCCATCAACATTGCAGAGGCGGTATTCAGAGAGCTGGAGATCTTTGTGACCTATAAGACCCTGACGGTGGACGCAGGCGGCATTGTGGTTCAGGGTGGTCCCTGGAACATTCTAAATGCCATTGCCGGAGTCTTCACCATCATCACCCTCACAGGATTTGTGGGCATCCGGGTGTCCAAGGACAAATCCAGAGATATGATCTGGCCGGATATGACCTGGCCCTACGTCATCGGCTATACCCTATGGAATTATGCCTATGTTTATAACTGCATCTCCACCCGATCCCTCTACGCGGGATTTGGCATTTTAACCGCCGCGGTCATTGCGGAGTATTTCTTCAAGCGGGGCGCATGGCTGCAGCATAGAGCGCAGATCCTGTCTCTTTATGCCATGTTCTCTCTGTCCGTGGACTTCCAGACGGCTTCCTTCTTCAAGGTGATCCCTACCTACAGCACCGGAGCCCTCATGAGCCTCAGTGTTCTGTCCTTTGTGTTCAACCTGGGCGTCTTCTTCTTCATGGTGTACACCATGAGACAGAGAAAGGTGAACCCTATACGGCAGGAACTTTACGTGCACACCGATGCCTATAAGAAGACTTTAACCGCCAACGGACTGTAGAAAAAATTATAGTAAGAGTGTTAGGGTTTTTCCTGAAACCTTGCAGAGTAGAGATATCGTGGATGAAGTGGGCACCTTTTATAGGTGCCTTTCTTATGACCTTCTAAGTGGAAGGATGAGGAAAGAGAAAGAAAAGACCGGATTTTCTGGCTTTAAAGGAGAACAGTATGAAGAGAAAGTTAAAAAGCATTCTGCTGATGGGGCTTGCCTTGAGTGTCCTCACAAGCTTTACAGGATGTGGAGAAAAAGAAACAGTGGAGAAGGATGTGCTGGATACCCCAGCTGCGTCCCAGACGAGAATCATCACCGATGCCGTGGGAAGAGATGTGGAGATTCCAGTGGAGGTTCAAACCATCATCTGCCTGGGTTCAGGAGCTCCAAGACTTGCGGCGTATCTTCAGGCCATGGATATGGTGGTGGGAAGCGAAGCCTACCTTTCTGAAGGGGTCAATATTCGGCGGGACTATAACCCCATCTACCGGGAGGACCTTTTAAAGCTTCCAGTGGTGGGTGAAGGAGGCGGCAGCGGACAGAACAATGGATTCTCTGAAGAGATCATCCTGGTTTCCCCGGATGTCATCATCGCAGGCTTTGATTATGAGGCAGCAGAGGAGCTGGAGGCTCAGACAGGGATTCCCGTGGTTTCTGTCAGGCACAGCACAGGCCTTTCTCCGGAGTCTTTTTATAAAGCCATGAGAGTCTTTGGAGAGGTCATCAAGAAGGAAGACAGGGCAGAGGAAGTTCTTAGCTATATGGACAGCATGCTATCAGATCTTACGGCGCGGACAGAAAATGTGCCGGAAGAAAAGAAGCTACGGGCCTATGCAGGGGCTGTAACCTTTAACGGCAGACGGGGCTTTTCAGGCACCTACTCCAAGTTCGGCATCTTTGATGCGATCCATGCGAAAAACGTGGCGGAGGATGCTGCCATAGAGGGCTTTTATGAGGCGGATCTTGAAAAGATCATGACCTGGGATCCCCAGGTGATATTCCTGGATCCTGGAAATCTCGATCTTGTGACCAAGGAGTATCAGGACCATCCGGAGTATTTTGAAAATCTTCGGGCGGTACAAGAGGGGCAGGTCTATACCATGCCGTCTTTCAACAATGCAGGCACCAATTTCACCTATGCCTTTCTCAATGCCTACCATGCCGGGAAGATCCTTTATCCGGAAGAGTTTCAGGATGTGAACCTGGAAGATAAGGCAGAAGAGATCTTCATGAAGTTTCTGGGGGTCAATCTCTATGAAGAGATGGTGGCAGGTGGCCTATATTATGGAACCATTCAGCTGGGAGAGTAGAAAATGAAGACAGTACGAAGAGAAGAGACCACAAGTACAGGCTATCAGCGCTATACCAGAAGAAAAGCGCTCTTTCTTCTGGGTCTTCTTCTCGTGGCTATTTTCATGGCTCTTTTGTCACTTTCAGTGGGGTCTTCCGGGATGCCACTGAAGGATGTGCTAAATACGCTTCTTGGAAAAAGCGGCGATGCCTCCATGAAGACCATCCTCTTCCAGGTGCGGATGCCCAGGGTTTTGACGGCGGTGGCGGTGGGCATGGCCTTGGCCCTTGCAGGCTGCGTCATGCAGAGTGTTCTTCGGAACCCCTTGGCCTCGGCTTCTACTTTAGGGGTTTCCCAAGGGGCTTCCTTTGGCGCTGCTGTGGCCATTGTGTATTTCCATGCGGGGAGCAAAGTTTCTGGAAACGCTCTTTCCAGCATCACCTTCACCCATCCTTATATCATTGTGATTTTGGCTTTTTTAGGAGGCATGACTACCACGGTGCTGATTTTATTTCTCTCCAAGGTCCGTGGGGTCTCCCCCACGGTGATGATCCTTGTGGGGGTTGCCCTCAGTGCCATGTTCAGCGGTGCCACCACCCTCATCCAGTACTTCAGTGACGACGAGATGGTGGCGTCCATCGTCTACTGGACCTTTGGGAGTCTTGGCCGGGCGGGAAGTGAAGAGATTGCGCTCATTTTCATCACGTCTCTTTTGTCTTTTCTCTACTTTTTTTACAACCGATGGAACTACAATGCCATGGAAAGCGGTGTTCAGACGGCGAAGAGTCTTGGCGTTCCTGTGGAGCGGCTGATTCTTGTGAGCATGTTTCTCGCCACGCTGATCTCTGCCACGGCCATAGCATTTGTGGGCACCATCAGCTTCATCGGTCTCATTGCTCCCCATATGGTCCGGAAGGTTGTGGGCAGTGATTACCGCTTCCTCCTTCCAGGCTCTGCCCTTCTTGGCAGTATGCTGATGCTCTTTGCGGATCTTCTTTCAAGGACCGTGAGAACGCCGGCAGTGCTTCCCATCGGTGCCATCACATCGTTTTTGGGGGCACCTCTTTTTCTCTACCTGATCCTGAAGAAAGGAAAGCGGAGGTGAATGTAGTTTGATTCAAGTGGATAAGATTTCTTTTTCCTACGGAAAAACCGAGATTCTGAAAGATGTGAGTTTTCGTATGGGAAAAGGAGAGTTTGTGGCCGTCTTAGGGAATAACGGCGCTGGAAAAAGCACCCTTCTCTCCTGCCTTTGTAAAATCCGGGTGCCCAGCCATGGAAGTGTCTATGTGGAGGGGAAAAGCATGCTGCCTTTATCTTCGGCGGAGCGGGCAAGGCAGATGGCTTTTGTGGCCCAGAAGAATGAGATTCATGAGATGACGGTGTTTGATGCGGTGCTTCTTGGCAGAAAACCCCACATGAAGTGGGGGGTCTCAGAGGAAGATCTTCTTCTTTGCGAGGAAACGTTGGAAAGAGTTGGACTTTCTCCCTTTTCTCTCCGGTACATCCATGAGCTTTCTGGAGGAGAGGTCCAGAAGGTGATGATTGCCCGGGCCCTTCTTCAGAATCCAAAACTGCTTCTTCTGGATGAGTCCACCAGCAGTCTGGATCCGAAAAATCAGGTGGAAATGATGGGTCTCATGAGAGAGATCACGAAGGAAAGAGGCATGGGCAGCCTTGTGGTGATCCATGACATTAATTTAGCCCTTCGCTACTGCGACCGGTTTTTGTTTCTGAAAGACGGAAAGGTTCATGATTATGGTGAGGCTTCCATGGTGACGCCGAAGATCATGAAAGAAGTCTATGGGGTGGAGTCAGAAATCATCAGTGCCTTTGGCAGAAAAACAGTACTCATAGGATAAAGGCATAGGAAGGCAGCTTCCTATGCCTTTATCTGTTTAGAAATGAAGTTATGAAAGTGCTTTAGAGCATATCCAAGGGGACGCTTTTTCTTGGGGCTGGAAACGCTTCGTTAAGACGCAGAAGGTCTTCTTCTGTGAGCGTAAGGTGTAAGCTTTCGGCATTCTCTTTCACGTGGGGTAGAGAAGATGCTTTGGGAATGGAACAGATGCTGTCCTCTACTAATGTAAAAGAGAGCATCAGCTGGAGAGGTGTGATGCTATGCTTTTTTGCCACCTCTCTTACCACAGGGTGTTCGGTGATTCTTCTTCTTTTGTTCTTGTCATGACCCAAGGGGCAGTAGGCCATGAGGGCAATGTTCTCTTCCTTCAGATAAGGGAGAAGATCATATTCGATGCCTCGGGAGCCCAGATGGTAGAGCACCTGGTTTACGCTGCACTGATCTCCAGATGGGCATGAAAGCAGTTCTTGCATATCGTCAGTATCAAAGTTTGAGACCCCCCAGTTCTTGATGAGTCCTTCCTTTTTCATCTCCTCCATACAGGCAATGGTTTCAGAAAGTGGAACGCTGCCTCTCCAGTGGAGAAGATAAAGATCGAGGTATGGGGTGTCCAGTCTTTCAAGGCTTCTCTTTAGAGAGGTGAAAATGTTCTTCCGGCCAGCATTGTGAGGATAGACCTTGGATACAAGAAAAAGGTCTTCCCGGGGGAAGGTCTTGATGGCTTCGCCCACCAGTTTTTCAGAGCGTCCTTCTCCGTACATTTCTGCAGTATCGATAAGCGTCATCCCTAAACGGATCCCTTCCTGGAGAGCTTCTATCTCTTCTTTTTGATGCTTCGGGTCCTCTCCCATGTTCCAGGTTCCTTGTCCGAGCCTTGGCATAGAGGTGCCGTCTTTGAGCTTTATGTGCTGCTTCATATTTGTTCCTCCTTGATTTATGGGGTTTTGCAGTTATGTGGTGGATGTGGTATAGGTATAGCTCATCATCTCAACAGGAGTTCTACCATCTATACATCCCACTGGGCTTTTTTCATGTCCACCTGTTTTTCGCTTTTAAAAGGCACTTCCTCTTTTAGTAGAAGCTCTTTCTGCTCTGGAAAGCCGGGCGCCAGGCGTCCTGAATGATTCACCACCCGGTGGCAGGGATAGCTTCCGTAGTATTCGGATCTTTTTAGGACACTGCCCACAAGCCTTGCGTTCTTTTCTCTTCCGATGAGACGGGCAATCTGGCCATAGGTGGCCACTTTACCTGGCGGGATCTCTTCCACCACGGAGAGGATTTCGTAGATGAGGTTTTCATTGAGAATGGTACTCATGGCGGTTCTCCTTTTGGGGTCTTCTATAGATTCTGTAGCCAGACTTCTACAAGATCAATCCAGTTCTGGCATTCTTTCTGATAGCAGGTGTGGGCAACGTTGTCGGTGATGTGGTTTGCTAAGGAGAGTCCATGTCCGCCTCTTTCATAGAGATGAAACTCCACCGGGATTTTCTTTTTCATCAGTGCCTGGACAAAGACCAGGGAGTTTTCTGCTGGAACCGTATCATCTTTAAAGGTGCTCCAGAGAAAGGTTCTAGGCGTATGGGATCCAACATGGTTTTCTAGGGATACTTTCTCCTGGAGGTCTTTTTCCTGCCAGTAGTCTCCCAGCAGGTTTCGGATGCTTCCTTCATGGCGGTGTGGTTCGTATGCGGTGATGACGGGGTAGCCTAGGATGAGGCCGTTTGGACGGAGATTCTCCAAACTCGCCCCGGTGCTTTCTAAAAGCATTGGCGAGTTCCAGTAGACCCCATAGCTTGCAGCCAGGTGGCCGCCTGCGGAAAAGCCCATAACAACAATTTTATTCTTATCTATGTGCCACGTTTCTGCTTTTTTTCTTAAGAGCGTTACGCTGCTGGCCACTTCTCTTAAAGCCACAGGAAAACGGGCTGGTGCTACAGAGTATCGGAGCACGGCTGCGTGATGACCCATGGACATGATCTTGAGGGCAACAGCTTCCGCTTCTCTGTCGGAGGTTCTATGGTAGCCTCCTCCGGGACAGATGAGGACTAATGCTCTTTTCTTTATGGGAATCTCGGGAGAGTCCTCCCAAAGATAAGTGGCGAGTCTGGCGTATTCCAGGGAACCTTCTTGTGTGATCTTCATGGTTTCGTGTATCATGCTGCTTCTTCTCCTTCGGATGGACGTTCTCTTCTTCATTTAAATAAATTGTAGCATCCAAGAAGAGGACTTACAATTTGCTCTTAATTTAGGAGAGTAAAAGAATAGAAATTTCATTGTGTTGTATCTGTGAATATATTAAGATAGAAATATAAAAAATATATTCTGAATTTACTGAAGTTTTAGATTGATATCCCTATGTGAAATGGAGAGGTGTACGTGTATGAAGAGAAGATGGATCTATAGCAGTTTGTTTTTGATCTTTCTGGTTCTGGGAGCTGTTATAGCCTATGTCCTTCCTTACGAAAAAGAGATAGAAAGTACGCTGAGCGGCATACAAAGAAGCTTCAGTGAAGGCGAGGATATGGTCATGGAAGTAACCATCCACGGAACGGCCAAGTACCGCTACTTTTCGATGAATGAGTTTGAGGGGGAATTTACTTTTTCAGACAGTTCTCATCCATGGAATGGCAAACACGTTCTCATTCGTTTCCATAATGAAGAAGGTGACGTCAGCCTCTTCGAGAAGGAAAACCAGCTGAACTCTATGCAGCATGGGGGATATGTTTCTACCAAGGATTTTGAAGAGATTCTGATCCTTTTTTATGAAGAAGGGAGTCAGCCAAGAATAAAAAAGTTCTTTGCAGCACCGGCTCAGAACCATGTAGATAGTGTGGCGCTTTCTGAAAAGCTTAGTGAAGGCACCTGGTTTTCAGAGGTGGAGTGGGATCGATAACTTCTTAAGTGAATTTATTGTGTAAAAGAAGATGGATCGAAGCAGGAAATGATCAGTGGTTTAGTTCTTTCTACTGGATGTCTTTGTTTGTAATGCTAGAGGAGAAGGAGTGGTCTATTTGAAATTAATTAGTGAAAGTGTTGCAGAAATCTGTAGTGGCAACAAGGATCTTTATTATGTAGTATCTGATGATTATGGAAACAGAGCGTACAGAAAATATCGTGGTGAGATTGGGGAAATCGCGGGAGAAGAATATTTTAAGCCTTTTATGGAGAGCTTTATGAACCCATGGTGGTTAGGTTTGATGATAGGAGTACTTCAAGGTGTTGGGACCAGGATGGTTCTCTCTATGTGTGCTATTATCAGGAATCTGTCATCTACAAATTTGATAGAAGTGGATTCCTTATGAGGAAATATGAAGAGATGGGAAGTATAGATACGGTTTATGATATTGCCGTGTATGGGGGCTCCATATGGTGTGCTTACCCTACATCCCACACTGTAAAAAGATTCTCTTTGGAAGATGGAAGCTTGGAAATTTCAATTTCTGATGGAGAAATCGGTATGGATCGTGGAAGCCTGTTCTGCTATCCAGAAAGTCTTACACTACTGGGGAATATGCTTTGTGTTTCGGATATGGGGAATAATAGGGTCTGCAGGATCAATCTGGATACTTTAGAGGTTGAGACCTATCTAGAACTGGATGGTCCTGTGTTTCAGTATGAATGTGTTGGGGAAATGGAGTTTGCTTTAGTAGGTAGTGGATTTTATATTTTATATGATAAAAAAACAATTTAAAAATATAATAAAAATATATCATAAAAATATCTAAAGGAGTAATTAATGTGAGATTAGAAAGCATAGTGTTCTACCTAAAAAACAAGTTTATAGGTCAATGTAGTATAGACGACATTTCGTATTCTAGACCAGAAATCGATATGGAAATGAGAAAGAAATTTAAAATATTATTTATTGATGATAGTGAATTAAGTATCATTGAAGTTTTAAGGAAGGAAAGTGGATATGATGTAAGGTATAAAGAATACCTTGAAGATATTTATGATGCATCAATTTATGACATTATTTTATGTGATTTACAAGGGGTTAATACGAGTGATGAAAATGAAGGAGCAGGTCTTATTAAAGATCTTCGTTTGATGTATCCGAATAAACAACTAATACTTTATACAGCAGGAACGTTGAGAAATAGTCAGATAGAATTGATTCAAGAGTATGCTGATAAGAGGGTTCTAAAAGGACAGTCTAAGAGTACATGGGAAAGTATTCTTGATGAATCTATAGGTGAAATAATTGATCCTTGTTTGTCTTGGGGAAAAATAAAAAAATACTTAGAAAAAAAAGGTGTTAGAACAAGAGATGTTGCAATATTTGAAGATATGTTTGTTAAATCTTATAGGCAAGGAAAGCTACCAAATAAAGCACAGATGGTTTTATTATTCCAAAATTATAAAGCATTGAAAGAATATGAGTTAATATTAACGCCAATTATCAAATCTGTAATAAGTGCAAAGGTGAAGATATGATTACATTTTTACCACGGTTTATCGAATCTGAAGGATTAATTATAGATGGTCAATTAGTTAAGTGCTCAAATAGTTGCTTGGATAAAGTTAAGGACATGAAATGCAAGCAATTTTACGAGTTAATAAAAACTGAAGAAGGCTTTCATCAGTGTCCGTATGGAATGAGTAGCTATGTATATAGAAATTCGTCAGAGATAATTATTTTCACATGTTTTAGAATGAAAGGGTATATTAATAGAGCGCTATATAAAAAATTAGTTTTTACAGAAAATAACTATAATCCAATTCTTGATATGAATACTATGAATGAAATTATTAATAGTTGTAAGAGTGAGATTGAATATTATGAATCACAAAAAAAGTTAACTGATTTTTTTATGTCATTAAAACATGAAACAATAACATGGAGTGCAGAGATTCAAACTTTAAGTGAGAAGCTTATTAGAGAATCGACTGGGAAGAAGAAAGATAAGCACTTAATGGATATCTCTCTAAAGATTTTTCACTTTGGTAGACTCATAGGATTTAACTTTACGCGTTTCGATTTACTAAATGATAGTTTAACTACATCAACATTTGATAAGGTTACCGAAAAGGTATATAACAGATTTAATGTAATTATTAGATGCCTTGAGCCATCAGCTAAAGAAAAATTAATATATATTAATAAGAGCGGGGAGTCTTATAGTAGTATAAAGTTGAACTTGGAAACATTTGACATTTTACCTTATGTAATTCTTGAAAATGCAATAAAGTACTCTCCTTCAAATCAAGAAATAAATATTTCATTCAATGAACAAAAGGAAAGGTTATTCATTGAATTTGAATCTTTAGGTCCTAAAATTGAGAAAGAAGAGTACGAAAAAATATTTGAATATGGTTACAGAGGAAAAAATGCTTGCGAAACATCCATAAAAGGAAGCGGAATTGGGCTTTACTTGGCAAAACGAGTTTGTGAGATTCATAGCATTGCATATTCTGTATCATCAAATTCACTAGTAAAAATTGGTCAAAAAGAGTTTTATAATAACAAATTTACATTTGTTATCACTCTTTAACTTAAAATTATTGATTAATTAGAGCATTTTCAGTAATCTAGCCATTTTGTACAATAACTTATGGCTACTAATATCAGGGTTTACCGTATCATGGATAAGTATGGTTTGTTGATAAGATTGAAAAGCTAGGGATGGTGTATACGTACTAGGAACTAGCTAATATTTTTAGAGTATGAAAAAAGGTAGGCAGTATGAAACTGTCTACCTTTAATATTTTGATTAGCCGAGTAACTGAAGTACTCCCTGTGGCATCTGGTTAGCCTGAGCCAGCATTGCTGTAGATGCCTGGTTCAGGATGTTGTTCTTTGTGAACTCCATCATTTCCTTAGCCATATCTACGTCTCTTATTCTGGACTCAGCAGCTGAGAGGTTCTCAGAAGTTGCTGTCAGGTTGTTGATGGTATGGTCCAGTCTGTTCTGAACAGCACCAAGCTTGGATCTTTCTGCAGATACAGATGTAATAGCATTATCAATTGTTGTGATTGCCGCATCGGCATCAGCCTGTGTAGATACATTGATTCCCATATCTCTATTATAGGTGGCATCAAGTGTTGTGCTTGTGGTTGTATTAGCAGGAGCTGCTGCAATTGCTGTGCCTGCTGTAAATCCAGTTGCTTTCTCAACGATAAGTCCTTCAATCGTGCTTAATGCATCAGCTATGGCTCCATGAGTATCAGCTATTGTACCAGGAGTACCTGCTCCTTGTTTCAATGTAACTGTGATTTCATCACCAGATCTTGTAGCTGTTGTTTCTGTGACAGCATCATTTCCAGCTGCTGCAAACTTGATTGTAAGGGCTGTATCACCATTAACTGCTCTTACGTTTAAGTTTGCGACACCGGTAACAGCTGTAGCTGATCCAACTTTACCTTCTACTCCGAGTGCATTTGAGCCCATATCAGCAATGGAAACTTCCATCGCTTGGCCTTCATTGGCACCAATGTGAAGCTTTTTGCTTGCAAAGTCTCCTGTAAGAAGCTTCTGAGTATTAAACTCAGTGTTTTCAGAGATTCTTGTGATTTCCTGGGAAAGCTGATTCATTTCTTTTTGAATCTCATCTCTGTCGGAGTTTGTATTGGTATCATTGGAGCTCTGTACAGCAAGTTCTCTCATTCTGTTCAGAATGGAGTGTGTTTCATTTAGAGCACCTTCTGCTGTCTGAATCAGAGAAATTCCGTCCTGTGCATTTCTCACGGACTGATTAAGACCCTTGAT
>NZ_DOPX01000008.1:100097-130138 GCF_003514505.1 Proteiniclasticum sp. | reverse complement strand
CCATTCATCCCACGGCTGAAGCCAGGCAAGCTCGGTATGGGCTTTCTGGCGCAATTCCTGTAAGATTTTATGTTCCGTAACACTTACTCTTCATCATAGCTCTCTTTATCCATTGGAAGATACACCACAAACTGAGTCCCTTTTCCAATCTCCGAAGAAACTTCAATGGTTCCTCCCATAGAGAGCACAATATGCTTTACTATGGCAAGTCCTAACCCTGTTCCGCCCATTGCTCTGTCTCTCGCTTTGTCAACTCTATAGAACCTCTCAAATATGCGATTCAAGTGTTTCTCAGGGATTCCGATCCCTGTATCGGACACCACAACCTTGATCAAGGTGTCCTCCCTCTCGATCCTGATTTGCACCTCGCCATTCTCCCTGGTGTACTTAATGGCATTGTCCACCAAATTGAGCAGAAGCTGGTTGTATAAATCCACGTCTCCCAGCATGAAAAGAGGCTCTTTCTGTGTTAGGGACAGAGTTATATTCTTCGCTTCGGCTTTTGGATTCAACAGATGATACACTTTTTCACTTTCATAAGAAATATCAATCTCTTCATTCTTTTGAGATTTCACCTGCTCGATACTGGATAGAGTCAGTATATCATTGATTAATCTAGTCAACCGCTCACTTTCATCGTTGATAATATCGAGAAACTTGTTACGCGTGCTCTCATCCTTAACAAACTTCAAGGTTTCTGAAAAACCCTTTATAGATGTCAAAGGCGTTTTAAGTTCATGTGATACATTAGCAACAAACTGACTTCTCATTTTCTCCAGCTTCTTTAAGTCTGTAATATCTTCAAGCACAACTACTGTACCGACCAGAGCCCCTCTTTCCCCAAGAATCTCAGCAGACTTGATTCTGATATCTTTTCTTATAGGCTCTTCAATCTGCACTTCAAGAATGTCCTCTTCATCATTCAGCATGAAGATCAGCTCTCGAAGCTCTTTGATCTCATATACACTCTTTCCTATGACATTATCGGAGATACCAAAAAGCTGCTTACAGAATGGATTGATCATGATGATCTTGTCCGCATTATCATAGGCAAATACACCCGAGTTCATACTTTTTAATATCGCTTCCAGCCGGTTCTGTTTCTCTTCATTTTCGATAAATGTGGTTTCAAGCCGCTCTGCCATGTTATTGAAATTCATGCCAAGCTTACCTAGCTCAGCATCACTTCTCACCCGAACTCTCCTTGTATACTCACCATTGGCGATTCTATCTGTAGCAAACGTCATCTCTTGGATCGGCTCTAGCAAATAGTCTGCAATTTTTCTCGATATCAGGTAAGACACCAAGATTACAAAAGTAAATGTACCTAACATATATTTTACAAATCCCCCGCCTAAGTTCAATGAGCCCGCTTCTGTAGAGCTTCGTAAAATTTTCCCATCCGAAAGCCTCGTCGCATAATAAACCATCTGTGTATTCAAGGTCTTTGAAATTCTGATGTCAGACCCCTCACCACTCTCCATGGCTTCCTGGACCTCCAGTCTATCCAGATGGTTCTCCAGCCCTCTTTTCCCGGAAGAGTCAAATAAAACATCCCCACTCTTGTCGATGAGAGTCACTCTGATGGAATCCATGACACTCACAAGCAAGGACGTGTTGTTGATCCGATCCACTTCCATGTAATTGATAAGAAGTTCATTATTGGTTTTCAGCTTCTCTTTCACTAGATTTATTTTCTCAAGGCTTGATATCAAAAGAAAAGAGGAGGTCAGGAAAAACATCGCCACAATAATCCCTGCAAGAAACGAAGCTATGATTCTTCTGCTCATGATTCAAGATCATTGAAACGATATCCGATACCACGTACCGTCTCAATATAGACTGGGTTCTTATCATCATTTTCCAGCTTCTGTCTTAAATGCCTGATATGCACATCGACGGTCCGCGTCTCCCCTACATACTCATAGCCCCATATTTTATCCAGCAGCACATCACGTTTCATAACTTTGCCACGATTTTTCACAAGAATATCCAGGAGCTCATACTCTTTTAAAGTCAGCTCTACTTTCTGATTGTTCTTTGTCACCTGATGTTTATCATAATCAATCACAACATCCGAAAAAGAGTACACTGCTGATTCTTCAGTTTCCGAAGCACTTCTTCTGAGGACAGCTTTTATCCTGGCCATAAGTTCCCTTACTGAAAATGGTTTTGTAATGTAATCATCAGCTCCCAGTTCTAGACCTAAGATCTTATCGATTTCTTCAGATTTGGCTGTGAGCATTATAATAGGGATACCTTTGGTCTGATCAGATCCTCTCAGATTTTTACATACTTCAAGTCCATCCATGAGCGGAAGCATCACATCCAACAGAATTATTGTTGGTTTCTCTGTTTTTGCCAAGGAAAGTCCATCGACACCATTATATGCTTCTGCTGTCTCATAACCGGCATTCTCCAAATTATACCGGATCAGTTCCACAATATGTTCCTCATCATCAATGATAAGAATTTTCTCTTTCATCATAACTCTACATACACCTCTCGTTTAATCACAATCAATCTTCTACTCTTATTTAACCATAAAGAAACATTTAGAACAATTGAAACGCAATCAATTAACCTGAAGTTAACGCTCCTAACGGGAAATTCTCATGGCGCAATTTCCATCATCAGGGTTCTCTACTTCTTTTTCCACCCTCAATCAAAATTTGACTACTCCACCAACCTACTGTAATCCTAAAAAAGCTGCATGGATTACTATCCATACAGCTTTTCCAAAGCATTTATCATCTCTTCTGATCTTTGCCCATAAGATTATTGATTTCAGTAAGAAAAGTATTGATGTCCTTAAACTGCCGATAAACAGAAGCGAACCTGACATATGCAACTTCATCCACGTCTTTGAGACGATCCATTACCATCTCTCCGATTTCTGTAGAAGAAATCTCTGAAATCATACTATTGGAAATATTTCTCTCAATATCAGAAGCAATCTCCTCAATCTGAAATCGAGATACAGGACGCTTCTGACATGCCCGGATAAGACCAACAATGATTTTATTCTTGTCAAAATTCTCTCTGCTGTTGTCCCGCTTCACAACCAGTATCGGAATATCTTCCACTTTCTCATAGGTGGTATATCTTTTCCCGCAGGAAAGACACTCCCGCCTTCTACGAATCGCAGAATTATCTTCAATGGACCGGGAATCAATTACCTTGCTTTCTGAAAAAGCACAAAAAGGGCATTTCATGAGCTACACCTCATTACTTATTATATCTGTTGCGAAGGAAGGCAGGAATTTCCAGTTGGTCATCCTGATTTTCGTCTACCGGTTTTGGCTCTTCAGCTCTCTCTTTTCTAAGTGCATCCTTCTGTTCTACTCTTTTTTCCTCAGCCTTATTGTATACTTTAACTTCATCAAATCCAGTTGCTATCACAGTAATCTTGATTTCATCTTTCAGTTTCGTATCAATAACAGCACCAAAAATGATATTCGCATCCTGATCTGCAGCCTCTGTAACAATCTCAGCTGCTTCATTGATCTCAGCTAGAGACAGATCCTCTCCTCCGGTCACGTTAAGGAGAATACCCGTTGCACCATCAATTTTTGTTTCCAGCAGTGGTGATGAGATCGCCTGTTTCACAGCTTCCACAGCTTTGTTCTCACCCTTGCCGTATCCTACTCCCATATGAGCAAGACCCTTGTTCAGCATGATGGTTCTCACGTCATTAAAGTCAAGATTTACCAGACCGTTTTCAGTAATTAGGTCTGTGATGCCTTGAACACCTTGTCTTAAAACATCATCCGCCTTATTGAAAGCTTCTTTGAATGTAGTTCTTTTATCAACAATCATAAGAAGTCTTTCGTTGGGGATTGTCACCAATGAGTCCACTTTTTCTCGCAATTTCTCAATGCCAATTTCGGCATTCTTCATTCGGGTTTTCCCTTCAAAATTGAAAGGCTTCGTCACAACACCAACGGTAAGAATTCCCATGGACCGGGCAATATCAGCAACTACAGGTGTTGCACCTGTTCCTGTTCCTCCACCCATCCCAGCAGTTATGAAAACCATATCCGCACCTTTCAGTGCCGCCATAATTTCCTCTTTGGACTCTTCTGCTGCTTTTTCACCAATCTCCGGATTTGCTCCAGCTCCCAATCCCTTGGTAAGTTTCTCGCCAATCTGGATTTTATGGGTTGCATTGGACTGCATCAGGGCTTGCTTGTCTGTATTGATGGATATAAAATCCACCTCTCCCAAACCTTCATTGATCATTCTATTTACAGCGTTGTTGCCACCGCCGCCACATCCTACTACTTTAATCTCTGCTGGGCCTTGAATTTGAAAATCAAAATCTAACACGATTTCTCCCCCTCATTACTTTTTAATCTTATTTTTAAGGCTAACGAACCAGTCCCGTATCCGTTGAAAGATACTGCTGTCCTCATAATCATCTAAATACTCATCCTCATCGTCTGAGTTCATATTTTTCATATCAACATTCTCTTCGCCAAACTTCATCTGGTATTTCTTGAAAAAATCCTCGTCTGAAGCAGCCGTTGAAACTTCCTCAAGCTGTCGCTCTTCCTGGCGGATCATTTCATCTATGGCTCCCTTGCAGTGAATTGCACTAAGCAGATGATAAGCCAGACCGCTTGATTGGATTGTGAGAACACTGTCATCCCTTATTATATCAGAAGTAATGAAGTTTGTGGACAGATTGAGTGCAGATTTATACATTTTATTGATTGAATTGAACCCGCACAATCCGCCTCCATAAACAACCAATTTTCTTACGTCACCAGTCTCTTGGTGTTTCATCACGAACTTTTCCACAAAGCCCATAATTTCTTCGATTCTGGCCTTGATGATGTCTTCAATCATCTGGTAATCATCATCTTCTTTGGCCAGAGCTCCCCGAGCATAAGACTTTTTCAGTTCTTCTGCCTCTAGTAAAGATATTTTGAGCACAATGGCCAAATCTCTTGTGATATTTTTACCACCAAGCTGCACCGAAGACACATCGACAACCTTATGATTTTTTACATAGACTGCTCTTGTGGTATGAGCGCCTGAATCTACAATAACAGCACCCTTCTGCCAATCGCCTCTAGACAGCAGGATACTTCCTGCACCTACAGTTGACAATCCAGTGCCTGCAATCTTGATCTTCGCCAAAGCTAGAGCATCATATAACTTTTCAATGTAGGCTTTTGGTGCAGTGGCAAGCTGCCCGGAAAAATCAAAGTTGCTGCCGCGAACCCCTAAAGGATTCCCATATATTGTTTCATCCACGTAATACTTTGAAATTAACATATCAACGATTTCATCCTCATCACCTATGGATACTTTCTGAGCAGAATCCATGGCAATATCCAGTTCTCTCTGAGTTACTGCATCTCCAAACAACTCAGCATGTCCTGATGTCTCATAGAATGTAAGGTGTTCCGGCTGAACACATAAAAAGACCGACGTAATGTTTCTGGAAATTTTAACTTCAAGTTTTTGAATTACTTTTTTAACAGCACTTCCCAATGCTTTTACATCCACTATTTCATTTTTATCCATACCTTGGGATTCCACCAGCGCACTGACCATAAATGTCTCATCCGTCGTGGAAAGTGCTGATGCTTTAATATAATGAGATCCGATATCAAGTCCTATAACAAAATGATCCATTTGCACGCATGCATACCTCCCGCATAATATATGATTTTATTATACATTCTATTTTGATAGAAATGAAACGAAATCTGAAATTTATATACAAATTCACAGAATTTAAGAAATTATCCACCAAAACTGCTGTCAGATGTGGAGCTGGACACTTCGGTCACCATGTTTACGGAAATAAAAGCTCTAGGATCCACTTTTCGGATGAATATTTTAAGTTTGATAAAGTCTCTCCTGGTCAGTACCGTAAGTATAATTTCTGTATCTCTTCCAGTGAAGCCTCCCTTCCCCATGAGAAGAGTCGCGCCTTTTTTCATATCATTGATGATATAGTGCATCACTGCATTCCTGTGCTCAGTAATGATCATCACTTCTCTTCTATAGGTAATCCCATCAATGACTTTATTGATGATCTCACCAGTCAAATAGACCGATAGAAGCTGAAAAAGACCAATTTCAACACCAAAAACAACCATGGCAAATATGGTAACCAGAATGTCTGTACCCACAATACAGTTCACCTGGTCCAAAAATGTATATTTGGACACAATGCGACCAATAAGACTTGTCCCGCCGATGGAAGCATTTCTATTGAGGATAAACCCCACCCCTACACCCATAAGTGCACTGCCGAAGATTGTCGCCAGCATTAAATCATCCGTGAGAGGCCCAAAGGGAAAATACTTTTCCATAATATACACTACAAAAGAAAGGCCAAAGGATGAAATCAGTGTTTTCGCCCCAAAACTTGTCCCCAACAAAAGAAATGCTGCAACAAATAATGAACCATTGATCAAAAGCATCAGCAGTCCCGTATTGACACCAGTCATGTGATTGATGACAAGTGCAATTCCCTGAGCTCCTCCGGCCGCAAGTCTGTTTGGTGTGAAAATATATACCATAGATGCAGCCGTTAAAATAATCCCAATAAAAATCAATAGATAATCCTTCACCAGTTGTTTGTTCATACTGCTCATATTTTTGTTTTTCAAGGTACACCTCAATCAATCTATTTTGTTCATCTTCTATTAATATAACGCTTTTTTGTAAACATTTCCATGATTCTTCCTATTTTCACAGTAAACATGCGAAACATAAAAGGAAGGCATGAACATTCAACATAGTTGGAGATTCATGCCTTCCTTTTATTATTACCTGAGATTATAGGCTGCTGTTTTCTCTCATTTCCAGATACTCATCAAATGTACACATTTTATCGAAGAAACTGTCTGGAGTTACTTCAATGACTCGATTGGCCACAGTTTCATTAAACTGATGGTCATGGCTTGAGAATAATAGAACGCCTTTAAAGTCGATGAGTCCGTTATTCACTGCTGTGATAGATTCCAGATCAAGATGGTTTGTAGGCTGATCAATAATCAGAAGATTGGCAGTGGAAAGCATCAGCTTCGAAAGCATACATCTTACTCTTTCTCCACCAGAAAGTACTTTCGCTTCCTTAAGAGCTTCTTCTCCCGAGAAGAGCATCCGCCCTAAAAAGCCTCTCAAATAACTTTCACTTTTCTCCTCAGAATACTGTCTCATCCAATCCACAAGATTCAATTCAACATCATTGAAATACTGGCCGTTGTCACGGGGGAAGTATCCCTTTGTGATGGTTACTCCGTATTTGAAACTGCCTGCGTCAGGCTCAAGCTCACCGGAAAGAATCTTGAACAGGGTGCTCACAGAAATATCATTCCCGGTGAATGCGATTTTATCTTCTCTGCCTACGACAAAAGACACATTATCCAGTACTTTTACCCCATCAATGGACTTACTGAGGTTTTCTACGATGAGGATGTCATTGCCCACTTCACGCTCAGGCTTGAATCCGACAAAAGGATACCTTCTATTTGAAACAGCGATATCATCCAGCGTAATCTTATCAAGAAGTTTCTTTCTCGATGTTGCCTGTCTGGATTTGGAAGCATTGGCAGAGAACCGGCTGATAAAATTCTGAAGATCTCTGATTTTGTCTTCCTTCTTTTTATTCTGGTCTTTAATAAGCTGGGACATCAGCTGACTGGACTCATACCAAAAATCGTAGTTCCCCATATAAATTCTGATTTTACCATAATCCACATCACAAATATGTGTGCAAATCATATTGAGGAAATGTCTGTCATGGGACACAACAATAACTGTTCCTTCAAAATCTGCCAGATAGTTCTCCAGCCAATTGATGGAATGAAGATCCAAGTCATTGGTAGGCTCATCGAGGATCAGTACATCCGGTTTGCCAAATAGTGCTTGAGCAAGCAGAACTTTGACCTTGTCTTTAGATTCCAGTTCACTCAACAATCTTTCATGTTTCTCTGTTCCTATCCCAAGACCCAGCAGCAAAGATGCGGCTTCTGCTTCCGCCTCCCATCCATTCAGCTCTGCAAACTCTCCTTCCAGAATGGACGCTCTCATTCCGTCTTCATCTGTGAAGTCTTCCTTCATATAGATTGCATCTTTTTCTTTCATGATGGCATATAGACGTTCATTTCCCCGGATGACCGTATCGATGACTCTCTCTGCATCAAACTTGAAATGATCCTGCTTAAGGACAGACATCCTCATATCCTTTCCTAAGGAGACTTCTCCTGTATTAGGTTCCAGTTCTCCTGAGAGGATTCTCAAGAAAGTGGATTTACCTGCTCCATTTGCGCCAATAACGCCATAACAGTTTCCAGGTGTGAACTTTATATTCACATCATCAAATAGTTTTCTGCCACCAAAACGTAGACTTACATTATTTACATTCAACATTAATTTCACTCACTCCATTGTCATAATTACTCACACAAATAATTATTATAACATGAATCATCGTCATTAGACAGGTGCATCTTAAAAATATTATTGAATCTCAGAGGAAATGCTTCTTTTTACACTTGAAATATTCGATCTTCTGATTTGTTTAAATCACAAAAAATTCTGTAAATTATTTGTGATTTAATTGACAATTATTATGTTAATTGCTACAACTAAGATAACACTGTATCTCTTGTTTTTTAGGAGGTGTGAACATGAATACGCATCAGATTCTTACTGATACCCCTGACTTTCCTGAGGACAAAATTAAGCAGCTTCATGAGTATATCGACAGCATTGAAGACCGTGAGCATCTGCTCATCCATATTCTGCATAAAGCGCAAGAAATTTTCGGATACCTTCCCCCTGAATTGCAGTTGCATATTGCTCGTACCCTGAACATTCCAGCTTCGAAGGTATTCGGCGTTGTCAGTTTTTACTCCTACTTCACACAAGAAAAGCGAGGCAAACACACCATCAGTATCTGTATGGGAACTGCCTGTTTCGTCAAAGGATCCGCAAAGATGAGAGACGAACTGGGCAGCATGCTTCAAACAGATGCTCACGGAACCACCAAAGACGGACAATTCACTGTAAAAGAAATCCGATGTATAGGCGCTTGTGGCTTAGCTCCCGCACTGATGGTAGATCAGAAGGTCTATGGTCATATCAGTCATGACAATATAAAGACCATTCTGCAGCTGTATAAGGAGGATTCCCATGACTGAAAAACGTGATGATCTCAAAAAAATCCGCGACTCCTTCGCCTCCATCAGATCACTCCGTGAAACCGGCAGTAACAGAGACACACGGATAGAGCTCCTCGTAGGACTTGCCACCTGCGGTATTGCTGCAGGGGGCATGGAGGTATATAAAGCTTTAGAGAAAGAAATTGCCGAACAAGCTCTTTCGAACGTACATCTGGTAAAAGTAGGCTGTATCGGTTCTTGCTACTGCGAACCTACAGTTCAGGTAAATATCCCAGGCCAGCCTCCAGTCTACTACGGCTACGTGGATCCGGATTTAGCCCTGAGGATTGTAAGAGAACACTTGCAAGAAGGCACCCCTCTTGAGTCCCATATCATTCCTATGACTTTCAGCAGAACCGATCCCCTTGGTGCAAAACGAAGACAGCTGAGAATCGCCCTAAGAAATTGCGGTATTATTGATCCGGAAAAGATTGAAGAATATATTGCTTTTGACGGTTATGAAGCCTTATCCAAAGTCCTGATGGATTACACCCCTCTGGAAGTGATCTCCATTCTCAAAGAAAGCGGTTTAAGAGGTAGAGGTGGCGGAGGATTCCCCACAGGTCTCAAGTGGCAGGCCACTGCCCAGGCGGAAGGCACGGAGAAATATATGATCTGCAATGCTGATGAAGGGGACCCAGGCGCCTACATGGACCGCTCCCTTCTGGAAGGAGATCCCCATAGTGTTCTGGAAGGCCTCCTCATCGGAGGATATGCCACAGGAGCTACACATGGCATCATCTATATCCGAGCAGAGTATCCCCTTGCCATAGAACGCCTCACCACCGCGATTGACCAAGCACGCAGCTGGGGAATCTTAGGTCATCACATTTTTGGAAGCAGCTTCGATTTTGATATAGAAATCAGATTGGGTGCAGGCGCTTTTGTCTGCGGCGAGGAAACTGCGCTCATTCATTCAGTGGAAGGAAAACGGGGAGAACCTACAAAAAAACCCCCCTACCCTTCAGAAGAAGGGTATCTGAAGAAACCTACCACCGTCAATAATGTTGAGACACTCGCCAATGTTCCTGAAATCATATTAAAAGGAGCTCCCTGGTTTTCAAGAATTGGTGTTGGCCAGAGCAAAGGAACCAAAGTTTTTGCTTTGGTAGGAAAAGTCCGTCATGTAGGTTTGGTGGAGGTTCCCATGGGCACAACCCTGCGGGAAATCATCTATGATATCGGAGGAGGAATTCCCGATGGAAAGGCATTTAAAGCCGTCCAGACAGGTGGTCCTTCTGGTGGAGTATTGTCAGTGGACCATCTGGATACGCCCATTGATTACGAAAGCCTGCGTTCTCTTGGAACCATGATGGGATCAGGGGGAATGATTGTAATGGATGAGGACAATTGTATGGTGGATATCGCAAAGTTCTATCTTCAGTTCACTATGGAAGAATCCTGTGGCAAGTGCACACCTTGCAGAATCGGAACGAAACGCCTCTTCGAAATGCTGGACAGCATCACAAAAGGCAAAGGCAGCAATCATACTCTCGACCAGCTGCAGCTTTTAGGACAGAACATCAAAAATTCAGCTCTGTGTGGACTTGGTCAGAGCGCTCCAAACCCCGTTTTAAGTACCATGAGGTATTTTGAAGAGGAATATCGGATTCATGTAGAGGATAAAAAATGTCCCACGGGTATTTGCAAAGAGCTCTTTAAATACAGCGTCATTGCGGATCAGTGTGTCGGATGTACCGCCTGCCGAAGAGTATGTCCCGTTGGCTGTATCACAGGTCATCCTAAAAAAGTGCATTTTATTGATCTGAATCTATGTATCTCCTGTGGCGCGTGTTATGATGCCTGCAAGTTCCATGCGATAAAAAGGGCTTAGGTGGTGATATCAATGAACAACAGTAAAGAAAAAATCCATTTGAAAATCAATGGTGCCGATATAGTGGTCGACAAAGGAACTACGATTCATGAAGCAGCTAAATTAGTGAATGCAGACATTCCAACCCTTTGTCATCTGAATCTGGAAGGTTTTGGCATGATCAATAAAACAGCTTCCTGCAGAGTGTGTATGGTAGAAGTTTTAGGCCGGCAGGCACTGGCACCCTCTTGTTCTGAAACTGTCACCGAAGGGATGGAAGTCATTACCGATTCTTTAAAAGCAGTTTCAGCAAGAAGAATCAATCTGGAGCTTCTGCTGTCCAATCACCCCATGGAATGCCTTACCTGCAGAAAGAATCTTCAATGTGATCTTCAGGCTCTTGCAAAAAAACTTGGTATTTACGATATCCCGTTCACCGGCGAAAAAATGAACCGCCCCATTGACAAAAGCTCCTATGCCCTTGTCAAAAACCCGGACAAATGCATCATGTGCAGACGCTGTGAGACCATGTGCAACGAGGTGCAAACCTGCGGAATCTTATCCGCAAACAAACGCGGATTTGATGCATTTGTAGGTCCTGCATTCAACCTTGATATGATTGACACCTCCTGCACCTTCTGTGGACAGTGTGTTGCTGTGTGTCCAACGGGAGCCCTGTCAGAGGTAAACAACATGCACAAAGTCTGGGCAGCTTTATTGAAAAAAGAAAAGCATGTTGTCGTTCAGGTGGCTCCTGCTGTTCGTGTCGCCATAGGCGAAATGTTCGGTATGGAACCTGGGGTCATCACCACGGGTCAGCTTGCAACTGCCTTCCGCAGAATGGGCTTTAATGGTGTTTTTGATACCGACTGGGCAGCAGATCTGACCATTATTGAAGAAGCTTCAGAGCTTCTTCACCGTCTGGAACACGGCGGAAAACTCCCCATCCTGACCAGCTGCTGTCCAGCTTGGGTCCGCTTCTTCGAATACCAGTTCCCAGAGCTACTTGATATTCCTTCCACTTGCAAATCTCCTCAAATCATGATGGGTACAATGATCAAAACCTACTATGCGGAGAAAATGGGTATTTCACCAGAAGACATCATCGTCGTCAGCGTTATGCCCTGCATTGCAAAGAAAGCAGAAGTTCAACGTGATGAGCTGAGACTAGGCGAGCTGAAGGATGTAGACTGGGTCATCACAACCAGGGAGCTTGGATATATGCTGAAAGAAGCAGGCATTGATTTTTCCACTCTTCCGGAAGGAGAGTTTGATCAGATTCTTGGAGAGAGCACCGGAGCTTCTGTTATTTTTGGTGCCACTGGCGGAGTGATTGAAGCTGCTCTTCGAACTGCTTATGAATGGATCACCGGGGAAGAACTTATAGAAGTTGATTTTAAACAGCTGAGAGGACTGGATGGTATACGCCAGGCTACAGTGATGATCAAAGATCAGGAGCTTCACATCGGTATCGCCCATGGACTTGGAAATGCAAGGAAAATGCTTGAGGGGATCTCCAGAGGAGATCTTCACTTCCACGCTATTGAAATTATGGCTTGCCCGGGAGGCTGCATTGGAGGTGGCGGACAGCCCTATCACCACGGAGATATCCAGGTCATAGAAAAGAGGCAACAGGCCATTTATAAGGAAGATGCCGGGAAGCCTAAGAGAAAATCCCACGAAAATGAGATGGTGATGAAGCTGTATCGTGAGTACATCGGTGAACCCTATGGAGAAAAAGCGCACGAACTTCTTCACACCAGCTACACCCCCAGGAACATGATTTAGTAAAACCATTTCATCGATTGCATGCAATTTATTTTCTTGGACCTATTGAGATATCTCTCACAATGCGTTATCATATTCTATGGAAGAAGATTTCTATGATGATTTCATGGAGTTCAATAATAAATGAAAAAGGCCATAGGAGGAACGAATTTTGTATAATGTAAGAGAAATTTCCCCAAGTATTTACTGGGTTGGTGGAAATGACAGAAGACTGGAACAGTTTGAAAACCTATTCCCATTGACCAATGGTGTATCTTATAACTCGTATCTCATCTTGGATGAGAAGACAGCACTCATCGACACCGTAGATGATGCAATCACAGACCAGTACCTGGAAAATATTACCCATTTAATGAATGGACGTGAACTGGATTACCTGATCATCAACCATATGGAACCAGATCACTGTGGCAATATCGAGAATATTGTGAAGATGTACCCAAACGTTAAGGTTGTTGGAAATACGAAGTCCTTTACTCTCTTCCATCAGTTCTACAATATGGATATCACCGCTAATCAGATGATTGTGAAGGAAGGCGACGAACTGAGCCTCGGAACACATAACCTGAAGTTTGTTTTTGCACCAATGGTCCATTGGCCAGAAGTCATGATGAACTTGGAGACCACAAAAGGCATTTTGTTTGCCGCGGACGCATTCGGTACCTTTGGCGCATTAGCTGGTAATCTTTTCGACGATGAGATTGACTATGCAAATCTCTACATCGATGAAGCCAGAAGATACTACTCTAACATCGTAGGAAAGTTTGGCGCTCAAGTTCAGTCCGTATTCAAGAAGATTGCTGGACAGGAAATCAACATGATCTGTTCACTTCATGGTCCCATCTTCAGAAGTGATATCAGTCTGATCCTCGACCTTTATGATAAGTGGTCGAAGTATGAAGCCGAAAAAGACGGTGTTGTCATTTTCTATGGTTCCATGTACGGCAATACTGCAAACACCGCAGATGCACTCGCCAATAAACTGGCTCAAAGAGGGGTCACTGACATTCGTGTATATGATGTTTCAAAAACTCATCCATCCTATATCATCAGCGACATATTCAAATACAGTCATTTAGTGGCTGCAGCGCCCACTTATAATATGGGTCTATATTATCCCATGGATAATCTGCTGCATGAAATGGCTGCACTCGGTGTAAAAAACAGAAAAGTGGCTCTCATTGGAAACCACAGCTGGGCCAGTGCAGCACTTAAGATCATGACAGAACGGTTCGCTTCCATGAAAAACATGGAAATCATCGGAGATTCTCTGGATATCAAGTCCAGACTGAAGGATGGCGAAGAGGAGAAACTGGACGATCTGGCAGATGCTATAGCAAGTTCAGTACTAAAGAAATAAAGCTAAAAACAAGGATGAATCTGCTAGGATTCATCCTTGTTTTTATGTTTGAATCTTTTCATCCCCTGCTTCTCGCCAAGCAGAAGCAAATTGTCAATCTGATGGAAGCGACCTTCACGAATGGTGTTCTCCATAGACGTGCTATTGATGAAAAGCTCGTAATCAAGTTCGGTCTGTTTGTCTGAATAAATGAGTTTTTGAGACAATATAAAGTTCAGGTTTTGGGACAGCTGAAATCGCACAAACTCTTTTTCTTGTTCCTGAAACATAGACAGCATCCTTGTTAAGGTTCTTGCAGCCCCCATGGAATGGATGCTGCCAATGATGCCATGTCCTGCTTCCGCTGCTGAAACCGCAGCTTTGAGTGCCCCCAGTGTCCTGATTTCTCCAATCATGAGAAAGTCCGGACTTTGCCTTAATGCATCATGGATGCCTCTTTCAAAACCAGCAAAATCTGTGCCCAGTTCACGTTGAGTCAGCTCACCTTTTAGTCCGCTATAAGAGAACTCCACAGGATCTTCCAAGGTAATCATATGTACTTTTTCTTTCATGAGAATATCTTGTGCGATGGACGCTAGAGAAGTAGACTTGCCTGATCCGGTTTTTCCTACAATAAGTGAAAGCCCTCTTTTATTCAACACTCTTTTTGAAAGATGTTCCGGTAATCCAAGTTCTGTTAAAGAAGGGATCTCATTTTTTATGACTCTGATCACGGCACATTTTTTCCCCATGGAAGAGAAGAAGTTCGCACGGTATCTTCCATTTTCTTCAAATCCAACGTCCATACCGGAAGTTCCTCCTCCGATATACTCCTGCACATAACCCGCTGGTTGCATCAGTGTGAAAAACCTTGTCATTTGATCTTTTGAAACGCTTACTTCTGATTCCATGAGCTTTCCTTTGATGCGATAGACCGCTCTTTGTTCTTCCTTCATAACAATATCAGACGCACCAAGATCCCTGGCTTCATTTAAAATATATTGAATGCATCGATCCATAATTCCTGACTCTTTCTAGCCTGATTGTAAAGCATACTCTCGCCATTCACCACCTGAAGTCCAACACTGCTGCCAAAACGCAGGAAAGAAGAGTGCATCGGCTCATAATTCAGATCGTACAGTATGGTATTTTCACTGTATTGCTTGATTTCTATAGGCATTTCATCCTGCTGGATGTTTCCTAGCTTTGTGGCATTGATGACCAGTGAAAATGGTCTGACATCAGACACGGTATCTAGTGGTCTGATGGATAATGCCTTCGGAAACTCCTTCCGCCTGGTCTCTGATCTAAAAGCCATATGGATTCTTGCATCCATTTTCACCAAGGCTGTATATACGGCTTTCGCAGCTCCTCCACTGCCGAGGATCAGCACATCTTTGCCTTTCACACCGATTCTGTTGTCCTCTAGCGACTGCATGAATCCGAACACATCTGTATTATAACCAATTCTCCACCCATTCTTTATGACTACGGTGTTCACCGCACCACATTCCAACGCAGTGCTGTCCAGCTCATGAAGATACCCAATGATTTCTTCTTTATAAGGTATCGTGACATTAAATCCGATGATCTCATTTTTAGTCAGATCATCAATGAACTTTTGAATGTGTTCTCGTGGAAGATCAAAAAGTTCATAAGAAATCATCAGCCGCTTTTTTTCATATAGCCTCTGATGGATCTCAGGAGATTTCGAATAGGATATTCTTCTTCCAAGTAAGCCTGTTTTTCTCAAATGTATGCTCCTCTCTTTTGTTCTTAACTCTATTATATTTACTGTACCTGAAAATAAACAAAAGGGAGCAACGCTCCCTTGTTAATTTTCTATGAATCAGATTTCAGTATTTCCTGAACATGGCTGAATGAAGATTCATCCTGAGGTTGTTCGGTCAGGTGCTGTTTAATGGTTGAAACCAGAATATCAATAGCTACTCTGTTCTTGCCGCCTTCCGGTACAATAAGATCTGCGTATCTTTTGGTTGGTTCGATGAACTGCAGGTGCATCGGACGAACAACGCTGAGATACTGCTCAATGACCGATTCGAGTGTTCTCCCTCTGTCCCTGATATCTCTTGTAAGTCTTCTTAGGATTCTGATATCTGCATCTGTATCCACGTAGATTTTAATATCAAACAAATCCCGTAATTTTTCATCTTCCAGAATAAGAATTCCTTCTACGATGATAATATCCTTGGGCTCTTCCTTGATCGTTTCTTTTTTTCTGTTATGAACAGTGAAGTCATAGATTGGCATTTCAATGGCTTCGCCTCTCAGGAGAGTTTCTAAGTGCTCTATCAAAAGCGGTGTATCAAATGCGTGAGGATGATCATAATTTGTTTTTGTTCTTTCATCGAATGTCAAATGACTCTGATCTTTGTAATAGGAGTCCTGCATGATGATTGCAATACTCTCTTTCTTGAAGTTCCTGTAAATGGACTTTGCTACTGTACTTTTACCAGATCCCGTTCCTCCGGTAATACCAATGAGTATCGGTTTTTTCATTCTACATCATCCTTCTCTATTATCAGTATATCATTTGGTTGAAGTCTCACTTCTGAGTAAGCGCTGAAATCCATTGCTGCTTTGTTCGCCACATCTATTTGATTTCCTTCTTCATCCATGAACTCTGTGATTACAGTTTCTATTATATCATCAGATGGTCTCATTATCTTGATTTTATCTCCTGGGAACAATCTGTTTTTCTGACCTATGAGATATCTCCCCTGTCCAAGATCCTCTTTGACGATCCCCACAAGTTCATGGGTTCTTACATAAGAACTGGAGCCGTATACTTGAGAGTTTCCTCGGCCAAAGTAGAATCCTGTATAGTACTCTCTATGACTCACCATGCTGAGAATATCCATCCATTTCTCATTATATTGGTATGCTTCCGGGTTTTCCATATACGAATCAATGGCAGCACGGTATGCCTTTACGATGGCAGCCACATAGAATTCCGACTTCATACGACCTTCAATCTTCAAAGACTGCAGACCAGATTGGATCAGTTCCGGAATGTGCTCAATCATGCACATATCCTTGGAGTTCATAATATACGTGCCACGTTCGTCTTCTGTAATCTCCATCAGTTCACCTGGACGCTTTTCTTCCATCAGATAATATTTATACCTGCAGGGCTGAGCACACGCTCCTCTATTCGCATCACGGCCAGTCATATAGTTGGATAAAAGGCAACGACCCGAATAGGCCATGCACATGGAACCATGGACGAAGGCTTCAAGCTCCAGCTCTTCAGGAATATTCTCCCGTATCGCATGAATTTCTTTCATGGTCAGCTCTCTAGCAAGAATAATACGCTGAACCCCCATCTTGTGCCAGAAAATAGCCGATCTGGAGTTCACATTGTTCGCCTGTGTGGACAAATGAAGCTCCATATTGGGTACCACTTCTCTTGCGGTCATTATAATTCCAGGATCCGATACAATGAGGGCATCCACACCCAGCTCTTCCAAGCTGACCAGATACTCCTCAAGACCTTTCATGTCACTTTCATGAGGAAACACATTGATGGTCACATAGACCTTTTTCCCGCGGTCATGAGCATACTTCAATCCTTCCGTCATTTCTTCATTGGTGAAGTTGTCCGAAAATGCACGAAGGTTTAATCTTGCCCCTCCCATAAATACTGCATCAGCACCATAGTCGATTGCAGTTTTCAGTTTGCTGAGATTGCCCGCAGGGGCTAATAGTTCCGGTTTAAACATTTTTATTTTTCCTCCTGATTAACAACATTCCATCGCTGATACTGAGCAGCGAGACAACAAGGTCTTCTCTTTCATGGACATATCGGATAAACTCTTTCAGATTCACGATGTTGGTCCTATGTTTTCTAGCCACTTCTTCTTCAGCCACCAATCCCTTATAAAGGACATTATCACAGAGGATCATACCATCTTCCGACAGTCTTGGCAGTGACAAGTCCAGATATTCCCGGTAATGAGACTTACCGGCATCCATGAAAATAAAATCATACATCGCTTCACTCTTTCTTAAAAAAGCAGCACAATCATCCAGAACCACCTGAATCCTATCCTCGTACCCTTTCTTTTTTATGTTATCCAGAGCGAGTTCCCGCATGGACTCCTCTCTTTCCACTGAAGTAATCTGACCTTCTCCATGCATGGCCATCACAAGAGCCGAATAACCAATGGCTGTTCCAAGCTCAAGAATGGTCCGTGGTTTATTGGCAGCAATCATGAACCCTAAAAACCTTGCTGCATCTTTCATCACAATGGGCACATAATTCTCTTTTGCATAATGCTCTAAATCTTGCAGCTCCTGAATACCACCAAAATTCTCTATGTACTCAGTCACTTTTTTATGGACAATTCCACTCATCTCTTCACCTGTACCTGACACTTAGTTCGCTAAAATTTCCTATACTATTATATAGGATTTGACAATACTTATCAAACCTTTGCTTCCTCTTCATTGTCACTCAGCAGGCTCCACAACACTTGACTACAGATTACTGTATCCTTTTTCCGTAAGTATGCCATGCACTTTTTCATCAAAGACATCCCTGGGAAGTGCATCTTCTTCCATTTCAGAGAATGCTATAAGGATTCGTTTGAACCTCCCTCGAGGCAGAAATCTGTCATAGAACCCACCGCCATATCCTAATCGGTATCCTTCTTTTGTGAATGCGACACATGGAACAAAGGCAATATCTATTTTCCCTGGATCCATCTGATAGGCCAGATCTTTCGGTTCTAGAATCCCATGAAGACCTGGAGAAAGATCTTCCATAGAGTCAATCTCACATGCTTCCATATGACCTAAGGATACAGTCTTCGGCACCAGAACTCTCTTGCCTTTTGCCAGCGCATCCTGAATGATCAGCGTAGTATTCACTTCTGTTTCCTGTCCCACATATATGAATATTGTCCCTGCAAGCAAATAGTCCTTCTGTTTTTTCAGCACTTCCAGAATTTCTTTAGATGCCGATTCCTTGTACATCGGATCCAGATTGTGCTGTTTATCCATCAGCTTCCTTCTGAGCTCTTTTTTCTGAAGCTTTACTTCTTCGTTGACGATCATTGTCTTCCACTTCCTTCCTTCTCATTTCGAAAAAGAAACCCCCAATCCTAAGGATTAGAGGTTTCATCTTTGTGTAAAGAACTAGTTCCCCTGAAACTCTCTTTTCTTCTGGAGGAACTCATTGTAATCACTGGTGAAATAATGCTGCCTGATGCTTGGATCCAACACATAATAAAGATACTCTGTGATTTCAGGATTGATCGCAGCTTTTATCGCTGCCGCACCAGGGCTTGCGATGGGACCAATGGGAAGCGCCCGAACATAGTACGTATTATAGGGAGACTCCACTTTCAAGTCCTCTAATGTCACCTTGTCTTTCGCATTCAGACCTAGAGCATATACAACGGTAGCATCCAGCTGAAGTTTGTCTCCACGGGATAATCTGTTGTAGATTACCGAAGCGACTCGAGGCATCTCTTCAACACTGGCTGCTTCTCTCTCAATCATAGAAGCGATGGTAATCAGTTCATTCCATTCGGACGTGGGAAGATCCTCTCCCGTTTCTTTCAGCACTGCATACATTCTGTTGACAAATGCTTTATACATCGTATCCACCACAAAGCTTGGAGTCTGACCTTTTCTGAACTTATAGGTTGCTGGTGCAAGATATCCTTCCAGCACATAATGTCTTTCATCCGTATTTTCCAGCCAGCTTGGCACGATATAATTCTTTACCGCCTGGATGAACGCTTCTTTGGAAAACAGTCCTTTTTCTTCAAAAGCTTCTCCCATTCTTTCAATGGTGAATCCTTCTGGAATGGTTACTGTAACCTCATAAATATCCTCTCCTTCATTCAGCTGCTGAATGATTTCATGGAGAGAACCCTGAGCATTAATTTTGAACGTTCCTGGCTTCAACGCTGTCTCAATCGGATTGAATCTGAAATAGACTCTGGTCAAAAGAAGATTTCTGAGTAGACCTTCATTGTCCAGACGAGTCAGCACTCTACTGAAGTTATCGTTGGGTTCCACATTGACTTCAATGATCTCTTCATTCGTGTTCAGTGGTTTTTCTCCCACACTGTTGTAATAAGCATATCCCACAAGGCCTGTCCCTGCAAGAATCAGTACAAAGAAAAGCAAAATGAATAAAAACTTTTTCAAGATAGTCCCCCCTGCTCTAGATTGTTCGTATTATTTATTACGCGCTGCACGCTTTCTCTGTGTATGGTCCAGATATTTCTTACGGAGTCTGATGTTCAGTGGTGTCACTTCCACAATCTCGTCTTCAGCAGCAAATTCCAGATAGTTTTCCAGTGTCATTTTCTTTACTGGCACAAGTTTAAGAGCATCATCTGCACCTGAGCTTCTTGTATTGGTCAGCTGCTTCTTCTTACAGACATTCACGTCGATATCTTCTGCTCTGGAACACTCACCGCAAACCATACCCGCATAAACTGGAGTACCCGCTTCAATAAAGAGTGTTCCTCTTTCTTGAGCATTGTACAGTCCATAGGTGATTGCATCTCCTGTCTCAAATACTACCAGAGAACCACGGCTTCTGCCAGGCATTTCACCCTTAACTTTGTCGTATCCCTGGAATACATGGTTCATGATTCCATTACCTCTGGTATCTGTCATGAACTCGTTTCTGAACCCTATCAGTCCTCTAGCAGGAATCACAAACTCCAGTCTGGTATATCCATTGACAGCAGATGTCATATTGACCATTTCCGCTTTTCTAGGTCCGAGTTTTTCCATAACTGTCCCCATGAACTCTTCAGGTACATCGATGGTCAAAAACTCCATAGGTTCCATGAGAACCCCATCAATCTCTTTATTGATTACTCTAGGCTTGGAAACCTGAACTTCATAACCTTCTCTTCTCATGGTTTCAATCAGAATGGAAAGATGAAGTTCTCCTCTTCCTGATACTTCAAATGTATCTGGCGTAAGCTCTGTTACACGAAGAGAAACATTGGTTTCAAGTTCTTTCATCAGTCTGTCTCGAAGATGTCTTGATGTGATGAACTTCCCGTCTTGTCCAGCGAAAGGTGAATCATTGACCATAAAGTTCATGGATAGAGTGGGTTCATCTATGTGAACAAATGGCAATGCCTCAGGTGCATTGGCATCTGTTACCGTATCTCCAATATGAACGTCACCAATTCCTGAAATCGCTACGATATCTCCAATAGCCGCTTCATCTGTATCTACTCTTTTCAGTCCATCATAAAGATAAAGGTTGGAGATGGTGGTCTTTTTGATATTTCCATCAATATCAATAACAGCAATGGCCTGATTTCTCTTTGCAATTCCTCTGGTGATTTTGCCAATGGCAATCTTTCCAACGAAATTATTATGGTCCAAAGTTGTAATCAGCATCTGGAAAGGTCCGGCTATATCACCTTCTGGTGGCTTCACATATTCAATGATCTTTTCGAGAAGTGGAATCATATCAACCATTTCATCACTTGGATCATCTCCTGCATATCCATCTCTTGCAGAAGCATAGATGATTGGGAAGTCACACTGCTCATCGGTAGCTCCAAGCTCCACAAACAGGTCAAATACCTCATCGATGACTTCCTCTGGTCTTGCATCCTTCTTATCGATCTTATTGACCACAACCATTGGGCTTAATCCAGCCTCCAGGGCTTTCTTCAGCACAAACTTTGTCTGTGGCATAGCTCCTTCATTGGAATCCACCACCAGCAGCACTGAATCCACCATCATGAGGACTCGTTCCACTTCACCACCAAAATCCGCATGACCTGGTGTGTCAACAATATTTATTCTATACCCTTTGTAATGAATAGAAGTGTTCTTGGATAATATGGTGATTCCTCGTTCTCTTTCAAGATCATTGGAATCCATAACTCTTTCTTCCACTTTCTCATTGGCTCTAAATGTATTGGATTGTCTTAGCATCGCATCCACCAGGGTTGTCTTACCATGGTCAACGTGAGCTATGATGGCGATATTTCGCACATTTTCTCTTTTATATGACATCTTATTCCTCCAGTTTCTATATCTAACAAGTTATTATAGCATAAAATCCTTGAGTATGTAGGATTTCTTCCATGGAGATCCGGATGTAACCGATTAAACTTCTGATTTTTTTCTTAAAGAAAAGCAGCGAGCTTTTATACTCACTGCTTCCAAAGGCTAATTCTACTTGCCAGCACCAATGACATCCACACCTACAGCATCATTGATGATTTTCATCATATCTTCAAAAAGTATGGAAAATCTCACTTCCGCCTGCAGATACTCATTGATGTCCGGATTGGTCTGGATAACAGATGCAAAGTTCTGCATCTTTTCTGTGGTTTCATCCGTGACTTTCCCAGTATCCATGGATTCTGTATAGGCTGCAATTTGGATTTTTCTGAAATCCTCCAGCATTTTAGATTTGGTCTCATCCGCTTGAATTTTTAACGCAGCCTCCCGAAACGCCACCACATCCGGATGGATTTTTAGTTCTGCTGCCAGTTCATTGAACTTGTCATAAATATTCAACGTCTGTTCCTCCTTTATACTTCCATGATGATTGGCAGAATCATCGGTCTTCTCATTGTTTTTTCATACAGATGATTCTTCAGTGTGTCTTTGATTATATTCTTTAATACATTCCAGTCTGTTATCTGCTTGTCTTCACATTCATAAAGTGCTTGCGCCACAACTTTTCTGGAACTTTCCATCAGTGCTTCCGCTTCTTTCACATAGACAAATCCTCTTGTAATGATATCTGGACCTGCTACAACTGAAGCGCTCTCCTTATCCATGGTCACCACTACAGTGATAATACCATCTTCAGAAAGATGCTTACGGTCTCTAAGGACAATACGTCCAACATCACCAACGCCTAATCCGTCGATGAGAACATGTCCAGAGTTCACTGTTCCAGTCTTCTTAATGCCTCTGCGATGCACTTCAATGACATCCCCGTTTTCTGGAAGGACGATATTGGATGGATTCATCCCCATTTTAATGGCAAGATCCCTGTGTTCTTTCAGCATTCTGAATTCTCCATGCAGCGGTACCAGATGTTTTGGTCTGGTCAGTGTATGGATGAGCTTGATTTCTTCCTTGCATGCATGTCCCGAGACATGGATGGATTCAAGCTTGCCATATACTACTTCTGCACCTAGTCTGGACAGTTTGTCTATGGTTCTGAAAATCGGTTTCTCATTCCCTGGAATTGGAGATGATGAGAATACTACTGTATCACCAGGTTTTACCTGAATCTTTCTATGCATGTTGTTTGCCATTCTGGAAAGTGCAGCCATGGGTTCTCCCTGGCTTCCCGTTGTGATGATCAGCACCTGATTGTCAGGATACTTCTTAATGTCATCAATTGAAATAAGATGCTTCTCATCCACACTAAGATATCCAAGATCCAGCGCGATGGGTATAATATTTTCCATTGAGCGTCCTGATACAGCGATCTTTCTTCCCTGAGCCACTCCAGCTTCAATGATCTGCTGAATTCTATGTACGTTGGATGCAAAGGTCGAAATGATAATTCTGCCTCGGACTCCATGGAAAATTCTCTTGAAACTTTCCCCTACGGTAGACTCAGAAATGGTATATCCTTCTCTTTCCACATTCGTTGAATCACAAAGCAGCGCGAGCACGCCTCGTTTTCCAAGTTCTGCGAACCTTTGAAGATCAATGACTTCACCGTCCACAGGGGTGAAATCCACTTTAAAGTCTCCTGTATGGATTACAGCTCCCAGTGGAGTGTGGATGGCCAGTGCGCAGGAATCTGCGATGGAGTGATTCACTTTAATAAACTCCACGGACATCTTCTCCAGCTTGATTGTATCCTTAGCCTTCACAATATTCACGGTGACCACGTCTTGAATTCTGTGTTCGGTAAGCTTCAGATTGATCAGTGCTGCAGTGAGCTTTGTTGCGTAAACAGGAACATTCACCTGTTTCAGCACGTAAGGGAGTGCACCTATATGGTCCTCATGACCATGGGTGATAAAAATCCCCTTGATTCTATCCTTGTTCTTCACCAGATAGCTTACATCTGGAATTACCACGTCAATACCAAGCATGTCATCATCCGGGAATTTCAGACCACTGTCCACCACGATGATTTCATCCTTGTACTCTACTACTGTCATATTTTTGCCGATTTCATTGGTTCCGCCAAGAGGTATAATTTTCACATTATCCTTCTCTTTTGTCATATTTAGTTTCCTCCTTAAATGTTTCCTCTTTAGCGCACTCATTACAAATACCGTAAAATTTTAAGCTATGATCGAGAACTTTGAAATTGTACTTCTTGCCAATTTCTTCCTCGATGGGATCCAGGAGGTCGTCCATAAACTCCAGAACTTGGCTGCACTTGATGCACACCAGATGATGATGCGTATGATGCTCATCCTCTCTTGTCAGCTCGTATCTCGCAGTTCCATCTTTTAAGTCCAATCTTGTGACAAGATTCTCCTCGTGCATGAGCACTATGGTTCTGTAGACAGTTGCTAGCCCAATTTCCGGCCTTTTCTTTTTTACGATGTCAAAGATCTCTTCTACTGTTAAATGCATTCCCACGCTGTCAAGAATTGTATCGACAATTGCCTGCCTTTGCGGGGTCAGCTTGTAACCGCTCTTTTTGAGCTTGTTTATAATTCTTTGAATATCCTCACTGGTACATGTTGGAGTCATATCAGTTCAGCCCGTCTTCGTCGAAAATAACGCTGTACGCTTCTTCAATCATTGCGATCTCAACGTCATCATCAACTGTCTCAAAGAACTCATTGCCTTCTTCGTCATATACGACTTTCAGTGCAGTGAATACAGGCTCCTCCTCATCACTTTCTACTGGAGATACAATGAAATACTCTACATCTTCAATTTCAAGTCTTGTTACTACCTCAACCTCGACTTCATTTCCTTCATCATCAGTCAGTACAATTAAGTCTGTCATATCTTCCATAATTTTCACCTCTTTGTTTATTTTGTGCTGCTTAATTTATCTAAATAACCTTGAAGTATATAAGTGGCTGCGATTTTATCGACCAACCCTTTTCTCTTCTTTCTGGACATATCCGCTTCGAGCATGGCTCTTGTTGCAGCCATGGTGGTCAACCGCTCGTCCCAGAATACCACTGTAAGGCCAAATTCTTTTTCTAGAACTGCACCGAATTCCATGGCTTTTTCCGCCTGAGGTCCGATGGTACCGTTCATATTCTTTGGTAGTCCTACAATAATTTCCTGAATCTCATAAGAATCAAAGATCTCATGAAGATTTTCCAAATCCTTCTCCAGAGACTTTCTTCTTACCGTAGTTATGCCCTGAGCTGTATAGTTGAGTGGATCGCTCACTGCGACTCCAATGGTCCTATCGCCCACATCCAGTCCTATATACCTCATCAATTCATTTAAATCCTTTCATTTGTGACACAATACTATTGTATCAAACTTTCTTTAAAAAACCTTTAGGTTTTATCGTACCATTCTTACACAACTTGAGCATAAAAGCAATAGGGATACCATTCTCAGGTATCCCCCCTACTATTTAATGTTCAAATAGGACTTTAGAACCTCTTCGAGGATTTCATCCCGCTCGAGCTTCCTGACAAGAGCTCTCGCACCATTATAGTTGGTGATATAGGTTGGATCACCCGAGATGATGTATCCCACCAGCTGATTCACTGGATTATATCCCTTTTCGTTCAGTGCATTGTACACTTCTTCAAGAATCGCTTTGGTAAGATCTTTCTTGTCTTTCTCAAAGTCAAATTGCATGGTGTGATCTTTATTGTTCATAATACTGCTGCAAATGCAGCTTCACCCCCCTTAAAAATAGTACGTCACTATCTACATTATAAGGGATTCTTTTGAAATTGTATAGACAACTTAGAAATTAAACCATGGATTGAAGCAGTTCAGTAACTTTTCTTAAAGCTTCTTCCAGCTTTTCCGGGTTTTTCCCGCCAGCTTGTGCCATATCGGGTCTTCCACCTCCGCCACCGCCAGCAATGGCTGCAACGTCTTTAATGAGTTTCCCAGCATGAAGGCCTTTCTTGACCAAGTCCTTAGAAATCATCACAGAGAAGCTTACTTTTCCCTCTCCTTTGGTCCCTAAGACAACAACGCCGGACTGAAGTTTGTCCAGAACCTTTTCCGTAATTTCACGAAGTTCCGAAGCTTCCACCTGGAATACTTCTCCACGGACAACATTCATTCCCTCGAGAACCTCTTTTTGAGCCAGAAGATCATCCACAAATGAGAGTGACTGTGCTTTACGCATTTCATCCAGCTCCTTCTGAAGAGTTTTCGCTTCCTGAAGATGCTGTGCCACTTTCTGCACAATATCATTCTTCGTTGCTTTCACCAGTTCCTGGACTTCATCAAGCATTCTTTCTCTCTCGTTCATCAGTCTGATGGCATTGAATCCTGTAACCGCTTCAATTCTTCTTACGCCAGAAGCAATGCCTGCTTCCGAGGTGATTCTGAAGAGGCCAATTTCTCCCGAGTTCTTCACATGGGTACCACCACAAAGTTCCTTTGAAAATTCACCCACGGAAAGCACTCGAACTTCTTCACCATATTTTTCATCAAAAAGAGCCATAGCTCCTGATGACTTTGCTTCGCTCATGGACATGATTTCAGTAACCACAGGAGTTGCCATAAGCACTTCACTGTTCACAATGTCTTCCACTTTTTTCAGCTCATCTTTCGTCATGGGTTGGAAATGATTGAAGTCGAATCTAAGCTTGTCTGGAAGCACAATAGAACCAGCCTGATTCACATGATTTCCTAGCACCATCTTCAGCGCTTTATGCAGCAGATGTGTCGCTGTATGGTTTCTTTCCGTACTCTTTCTAACATTTTCTTCTACAGTAAACAGTGCTGTCCCAGGTGAAAGTGTTCCTTTTTTCACCACTACTTTATGCACGGTATTACCATTTTTGCTCTTTCTGGTATCCAGTACCAATGCTTCAAACACATCAGAGGAGATCACTCCTACATCTCCAACCTGTCCTCCCATCTCTGCATAGAATGGGGTTCTGTCAGATACAACGTATCCTTCCTGACCTTCTTCCAGGGTTTCTCTTAAAGCCTCATCATCATATACACGTAGAATTTCTGCTTCTTCACTGAGGCTGCCATATCCAGTGAACGCTGTCACTATTTCTTCCTGCAGCACATCCATTCCTGTATTTTCAGATCCCATATAGGAGCTTTCTCCTCGCGCTGCTCTCGCACGCTGTCTCTGGCTTTCCATTTCCTTTTTGAACGCATCTTTATCAAGTTTGATTCCTTTCTCCTCCAGAATTTCTTCTGTGAGTTCCAAAGGGAATCCGTAGGTATCATATAGCTTGAATGCGTGTTCCCCGCTGAACACATCACCTTCCGTCTCATTCAAGAAGGAGATCAGAAGCTCCATCCCCGCATCAAGCGTCTCATGGAACTTCTTTTCTTCCAGATCCACGATTTTTTCGATGTATTCACGTCTTTCCAGTAAATCAGGATAGGCTTCACCATAACTGGCCATCACAGCATCCACGATTCTATTGAGGAACTGCTTCTCATAGCCTAGAACACGTCCATGACGAGCGGCTCTTCGAAGTAATCTTCTAAGAACATATCCTCTTCCTTCATTTGAAGGAAGCACTCCATCACCGATGAGAAATGCGATGCTCTTGCTGTGATCTGCGATGATTCTCATGGATACATCCGCTTCCTTGCTCTCCCCATAGGTTCTGCCCGTGACTTCCGAAACTCTTGCAAGGATATTCTTCAGAATATCAATCTCAAAAATGGAATCTACTCCTTGCATGATGGTCGCCATTCTTTCAAGTCCCATACCTGTATCAATGTTGGGGTTTGCCAGTGGATGATAAACGCCATGCTCATCTTTATCAAATTGAGTGAACACGAGGTTCCAGAATTCTGTCATTTCATCACGATCTGAAGCGGCAACAAATTCCTCGCTGGTGGTAATCTTCGCGGTTCCTTTATAATAGTGGATTTCGGAGCAAGGTCCACAGGGTCCAACGCCGATTTCCCAGAAATTATCTTCTTTACCTAATCTGAAGATATGGGTTGGATCTATGTCTGTTTTTTCTTTCCAAAGGTCAAATGCCTCATCGTCTTCCAGGTATACTGTAGCATACAGCTTAGATTTGTCGATTTTGAGCTCTTCTGTCACAAATTCCCAAGCCCATGGAATGATCTCATTCTTGAAATAATCTCCAAAGGAAAAATTCCCGAGCATCTCAAAAAATGTGGCGTGACGCTTTGTTCTGCCCACGTTGTCAATATCCCCGGTTCTGATGCATTTCTGACATGTCGCCACTCTTTTGGATGGCGGAACTTTAACCCCTGTAAAATAAGGTTTCAGCGGAGCCATACCCGCATTGATCAGAAGCAATGATTTGTCGTCTTTTGGGACCAGCGGAAAGCTGTCCATAACAAGATGCGCCTTTTCATTGAAGAATGTAAGATATTTCTTTCTAATTTCATTGGTTGTCATTTTTTCCATAATAACCCTCCATATTTTTTGCAATAAAAAAAGCCCTCATCCCTCCAAGGGACGAAAGCTATACTTCCGCGGTACCACCCTAGTTATGAATGCACGCACTCATCACTTTCACACCATAGCTCCAAGGCAGCTTCATCCGAATATCCCAAAGACTTTCACCAGCCGTCTTCTCTCTACATGGTTCTATTTCGGAGTACTCCTCCTCTTCAATGCCATCTATTTTGTTTTCATCTTCAGATTATACGGAGGAAACAAACCCTTGTCAAGGCAGTCTTACCTCCCCCAATAAATCTAACCTGACCTCTAACCTGAAATCTATCCAATACTGGCAGATTTTCTAAATGCACTAAAGGGAATGCCACCAGCATCCTTTGCTCTCGTACTTTATTTGTCAATACAGCAGTTACACTCTATTCTCACCTTTCATAAAGACTGGACCAGTCTAGCCATTCTATGAACCTCTTCAGAATTTATTATAGGAACGTTTCAAAGGCATTAAAAATGACGACACGGTTTGTTCGCAGACGCAAACTATACTAAACCCATACCCAAATCAAACCAAAATAACAGGAGGTATCACATGAAAAAACTCATAGGAATATTCAAATCAGAAGAGCTTGCTCTTAATACCATCGAAAGTCTGAAAAAGGCTGGATATGCACCAGAAGAAATTTCAGTGATCACAAAAGATGAAGTGAAGTATGATGCACTGAAAAACCGCGTTGATGATGAAATCATAGAAAACCCTGACGGCAGCAGTCTTGCAGCTGGTGCTGCTACAGGCGGAGCAATCGGCGGATTCGGAGGTCTTCTATTAGGACTGGGCGCTCTAGCCATCCCTGGTGCAGGCCCCCTCATCGCTGCCGGACCAATTGTCGGAGCCATCACAGGTGCTCTGGCCGGTGGAGCCGTCGGTGGCGTCGCGGGAGCTCTCATAGATGCCGGTGTCTCTGAAGTTGAAGCAAGGGAATATGAGGACCATCTGAATGCTGGTGATATTCTTATTCTAGTAGACGAGGATGACAACAGACGAGAAGCAGTCTATGACAGCTACTACAGAAACGAAAGCCTGAACCGTGAAAAGTTCCAGCGTGAAGTCTCTGCATCAGATGATATAAAACGGAAGGATCCTCTTTATCCTGAAAATAAAGATCATATAGTCCAGGAGCATACGCTGGACGTAGAGGAAAATAATCCTTATGAAGCCGAAAAACCCTATGAACTGGACAGAAACCTTCGCGATACTGATCAGTTCTAAGTTTATATAAATCAAAACCGCCGGCTTAGCCGGCGGTTTCCACTGACCCTATAAGGGTCTTTTGCCAGCAGCACCCGTGAGGGTGCACGAAGGCGGCCGCCAACCGCACTATCTCTACAACGGCT
>NZ_DOPX01000008.1:0-100022 GCF_003514505.1 Proteiniclasticum sp. | reverse complement strand
CCAGCCACTATTTCTTCGTTTTTTCTACTGGCTCACCCGTAAACGGGTCAATATATTCTTTAATACTTATCTGATCAGCTACCATATCTTCTTGTAGCTGATTTTTTATATACTGCTCAATTTTCTTTGCATTTTTCCCAACTGTATCTACAAAGTACCCTCTGCACCAAAAGTGCCTGGATCCGTATTTATATTTCAAATTTGCATGCCTATCAAAGATAATCAGTGAACTTTTACCTTTCAAATACCCCATCACTTATGATACGCTATATTTAGGCGGGATACTTATCAGCATGTGGATGTGATCCGGACACGCTTCTGCCTCATGTATGATAATTCCTTTTCTGTTGCACAAATCTCTCAAAATTTGTCCTATTTCAACCTTGAGATTTCCATAAATTACTCTTCTTCGATACTTAGGTGCAAACACTACATGATACTTACAATTCCACGTAGTATGTGCTAAACTGTTTTTGTCCACTTGGACACCTCCTATGTTATTTTTTAGTTCGGTTTGCGGCCTTACTAAATTCTATCATAGGAGTTTTTGTTCTTAAAGCTTAAGCTTTCTTTGTCCACCTGCATAGCAGGTGGTTTATTTGTTTCAAATGTTCCATTTGAAACGCACTAAAGTGACACAAGTAAAAAGCTCAGGCACCCTGAGCTTTTTCTTATTTCTTTTTGCTTTTTCTTTTCGGCTTCCAGCCGCCAGAGAGCTGAAGCCACAGAACCATAATCAGCATGATAGCAAATATCAGGAACGTTTCATTTGTAAAAACAAAATAATAGAAAAGAACAACGGCAAGGAACAACAGTATTATCCCTAAAGTTCTCTGTTTCATTTTATACTCCATCCTTTCCTATTCTCCTTTTTCCAAGGTTTTCAGGTCCTCCTGAAACGCTTCGAAGTATGAGGCGCTGTATTCAACACTCCAAAAATCCATTGGCGTCCTCATAAATATTAGATGTTCTTCAAAAGCATAAAAGGAATAAACCAGCTCATGTGTCTTCAGAAAAAGTACCCTCATCCCATCTATATCTTCTGAGGATAAAGAACCCTTCTCAGTTTTTTGGATACCCTCAACCAGCTCTCTCTGAAAACTTTCTCGTATATCTTCTGTTACTCCACGATAATACTCCACTGAGAATTCGTTATATCTATAATACTCATAAGACAAATAGGATGAATACAACTGTTTATTCAAAAGCAAACTGCTTCTTGTCCAGACATAAGGACTTCTTCCATCATTTTCCTCAGAATGCTGCGCATGATAATAATCCTCTGTGAGCTGCAGCACCTGCATTGGATAACCCCGCTGCTGCTCTACTGTATATGCACCATCCTTGCTCAAATCTCCCCAAAGTGCCTCATAAGCAAAAATAAGCAGAAAGAGCATGATCAGAGCATCCCCAGCATACCCAAGGATTTTTATCACAGAAGAAGCTCCCCCATTCTCCTTCCTTTCTCCAGAGGGCTTTACGAACTCTTTCAGTCTTAGATACGCTAAAATCTTAAATGAACCAGATAATATGAATATCAATATAATCACTATATGATACCAGTTAAAATTTATATAAAACCATAATAAAGGTTGTTGGGAACTGAAGGCATTGATCATATCACTTAAAACGACTAGAAGAGATAACGGTATTTGAAGAAGCAGGGATTTCTTATCGCTTCTCAGCTTCTCTCTGAGTTTATGGGTGATATCCTCAGGCTGATGATTAAACTCACTTGTTCCCTTTTCTGCATAATAGACATGAAAAAAATCCGGTAGTGTCCCTGCATACTGCCACCCCCGCTGTTTTCGAGTCTCTATGATTTCTTCAGGAGGTTTGCTGCGATCCTTTACCGTCGGCTCCAGATGATACTTGATGGAGGATCCACGTTCTGCTTCCCGAAACACCGGGAAATTTGATTTCATCTTTTTTAGGATGTATCCGTCCTCCGCTTTCTCCTCCAGCCAGTTTTTAATATTTGCCATGTCATAGGATGCATAGGGCAGCCAGAATCTTTTAGTACTACTCATATCCCCTCTCCTCTATATATCTTATTTTCTAAATATATTTCTATATTTCTATCATAATTCAAAAACAATAGCAGGGTCAACAGGGGCATAAAAAAGAGATGCGTTTTCACACATCTCCCTTCATTACTCTTCTACTTCATAAATGGTGCCGCCACCTAGAACAAGATTGTCTTCATAGAACACAACCGCCTGTCCTTTGGTCATGGCTCTCTGCTTCTCCTGAAAAACTACTTTTACTCTGTTGCCTTCTAATGGATAGATGGTGCAAACAGCTGGTTTCGCAGAATATCGGATCTTCGCGGTAGCTGTATAAGGTTCTCTGATCTGTTCTATAGAAACCCAATTCACCTGGTCTGCCACAAGGGTGCTCTTAAAGAGTGCCGACTCATCCGTCAGAACGATTTCATGCGTATCCTTATTGATAGAAGAGATGAACACCGGTCTCCCGATAGAGAGGCCCAAGCCTTTTCTCTGACCGATGGTATAATAAGCGATTCCTTTATGCTGCCCAAGAACATTTCCTTCCGGATCCACAAAATTTCCTGGAACCCTAAGTTCAGGTTTCTTTTCATAAATATATCGCCCATGATTATTGTCATCAATGAAGCAGATTTCCTGAGAGTCTTTTTTATTATGAACGCCAAGATCCATTTCTTTTGCGATCTCACGGATTCTGGTCTTGCGGTATTCTCCGCATGGCATCAGTGTTTTCCTCAGCTGCTCCTGGGTCAGATTATAGAGGGCATAGGTTTGATCCTTTGTATCATCTTCTGCCTTTTCAATGACCATACGACCATCCTTTTCATAGATCTTCGCATAATGTCCCGTTGCCACATAATCTGCACCTAAGGTTTCAGCTCTATGGAGAAGCTCATCAAACTTGATATATTTGTTGCAGGCGATACACGGATTAGGTGTACGGCCATCAATATATTCTTCCATAAAGTAGTCAATAACTTTCTCACGGAACACTTCTTTGAAGTTCATCACATAGAAAGGAATTTCCAGCGTATCCGCTACCATTCTTGCATCGTCCACAGCAGAAAGGGAGCAGCAGCCTCCTTCCCTTTCCTTAAATCCGTTGTCATCCTGCCAAACCTGCATGGTGACACCAATGACCTCATAACCCTGTTCTCTTAAAAGATATGCCGCAACAGCAGAATCTACTCCGCCAGACATACCAAGTACTACTCTTTTTTTCATTTCTTCACCTTTTTTCTTACTTTAACACACACGAACAAGGATCATCTCCGACTTAGCTTTCGGAGTCTCATCACCGTTTCACGGATTTTCTCCACCGCGTCCTGAATTTCATCTTCTGTATTGTATTTTGATACCGAAAGTCTCAGACTTCCATGAATATATTCCTCTGGCACATTGATTGCCTGAAGTACATGAGATGCATCAATGGCTCCTGATGTGCAGGCACTGCCTGAGGATGCAAGAATTCCAGCTAAATCCAGATTAAGAAGCAAGCTCTCCCCATCCACACCTTTAAATGAAACATTCACATTATTGGGGAGTCTGCCGGATTTGTCCGGACCATTGAGTTTTGTATCCTCAATGAGAAGAAGCTCATTCAGAAGCAGATCCCGCAAGCTCTTCAGTTTCTCATTTTTCTCATCCATTTCGGCCATGAGAATTTCTAAGGCCTTCCCCATTCCAACAATCCCTGCCACGTTTTCCGTGCCTGAACGTCTTCCCCGTTCCTGATTGCCCCCATGAATCAGATTTTCAAAAACAATGCCGCTTCTGGCATAGAGAAACCCTATCCCTTTTGGCCCATGAAATTTATGAGCAGAAGCGGATAAAAAATCAATATGCATCTCTTCCACATCAATGTTCATAGCCCCAATGGCCTGTACCGCATCAGTATGAAAAATGATTCCCTTCTCTTTGCAAAGACAACCGATTTCTTTTAAGGGCATCATCGTTCCGATCTCATTGTTCGCCGCCATGATGCTTACAAGGATTGTTTCGCTCCCCATGGCTTCCTTGAGGCTCACTAGATCTATAGCACCTTCCTCATTGACATCGAGATAGGTAACACGTGCACCCATCTTTTCCAGAAAATCAAGGGCATGGAGGGTTGCATGATGTTCTGTTTTCACCGAAATAATATGATTTCCTTTATCTCTTTGTGAAAAATAGACACCTTTTAGAGCCCAGTTGATGGCTTCTGTACCACCGGATGTGAAATAGATGTCCTTCGCCTTTGCATGAATGATCTTTGCAGCAATATCCCTGGTCCTTTTCATGGCGGACTTGTTCTCTCTTGCGAAAGAGTACACCGAAGATGGATTCCCATAATGCTCTGAAAAGTATGGCGTCATGGCACGAAAGACATCCGTATCCATTTTTGTTGTTGCTGCATTGTCCAGATAGATTTGTCTACTGCTCATGAATGAAAATCCTTTCGTTGATTGGGGTTGCCTGCATGGACTTATAGTCGTTCAGCATATCCTGAAGTGTGATGCCTGCCATGACAGAATTGATGGAGTCTCTGATTTTTCTCCACAGTACTCTTGTTGCACAAATATCAAGATAATCACACTCATCATTGGTGAGACACTCAGAAATCTCCACCGGCCCTTCCAGCACATCCATGATTTCAAGAATCGTGATGTCTTTAGGCAGTTTATTCAAGATATATCCTCCTTGAGCACCTCGTACACTCTTCACAAGTTTTGCTCTTCTTAAAGGCGCGAAAAGCTGCTCCAGATAATACTCAGAAATTCCCTGACGTTCTGAGATGCTTTTAATTGAGATTGGTAGCTCACCATAATGAACCGCCAGATCCATCATCGCTTTTACTCCGTATCTTCCTTTTGTTGAAAGTTTCAATGTTACACCTCCAAGGCTTATCATCCATAAATTGTATCAATTCCGACTAAAAGTGTCAACTTTTTAAAAGATCACTTTTCTTCCTTGATCTGCTTCCAGTATGCCCTTGTAGCTTCTTCGTATTTATTGGCTCCAGGCTCATAAAACTGCTTATGACGCAATTCTTTTGGCAAATACTCCTGTTTCACATAATTATTCTTAAATGCATGAGGATACTTATATTTCTGCATTCTTCCCATGGCTTTGGCGCCTTCATAATGTCCATCCCTCAAATGAGCTGGAATCTCCAGGGAAGTTGCAGACTCCAGTGCTCCATTGGCAGCATCCACAGCAGTCACAACGGAATTGGACTTTGGTGAAGTGGCAAGGAGCAAGACTGCTTGCGCCAGCGGAATCCGCGCTTCAGGAAGCCCCAATACAAGAGCTGCGTCTGTACAGGCCTTCACTATGGCAATTGCCTGAGGATTCGCAAGACCAATATCTTCGGCTGCAATGACAAGAAGTCTCCGGTTTACAGAAATCAGATCTCCTCCTTTCAGAAGCATTGCAAGGTAAAGCAGCGCTGCATTTTCATCACTGCCCCTAATGGATTTCTGGAATGCACTGAGAAGATCATAATGCTCGTCTCCATCCAAATCAAAGTTGATCATCTTCCGCTGAAGAATTCTCTCGGCATCTTCTTCTGTTATCTGAAGCACTTTCTGGTTCAATCGCTCTTTGGCCAGGAAAAGAAGTTCAAGATTATTCAGCCCTTTCCTCATGTCTCCACCTGAAAGGCTTGCTAGAGCTCTTAAAACACCTTCAGAGACCTCTATCGATTCCACCTTATGGTTTTCCTTGTAAAACAAAATCCCCCTCTCAAGGCCTTCTATGATCTCCTGAAAGGACAGAGGTTTGAACTCCACAATAATTGACCTGCTCACAAGCGCTTTAAAAACAGCAAAATGGGGATTTTCTGTTGTCGAACCAATTAGAATCACTCTACCGCTTTCCATATAATCCAGAAGAATCTGCTGATTTCTTCTGTTGAAAAGATGAATCTCATCAATATACAGTAACAGGCCTTTTTGGCCCATAAACATATTCAGCTCTTCAAGAGCGTTCTTCACATCTTTCAGAGAATCCGTTGAAGCATTCAGCGCAATGAACTTCCTGTCTGTCAGATCCGCAAGGAGTCTTGCAACGGTCGTTTTTCCTATTCCAGGAGGACCATAAAAAATCATATTCATCAACGTATTGCTCTTCACCATACTGGTCAGAAGTTTTCCTTCTCCAATCAGGTGACTCTGGCCCAATACTTCCCCTAATGTTTTAGGTCTCAAAAGACTGGCTAAAGGTTCCATAAAAATACTCACCACCTTATCAGATTATACCATGTTTCTTCAATAATGGACTTCATCACCAGTGGAAAACAGTGCTATAATAAATCAAGAAAACTTTGCTGCAACGTAACATTCCTGCCATGAGGCAAGAACATGAAAGAAAGGATGAATGATCATGTTTTCACTATACGATCATTCTGAAAGGTGATCCCCATGGAGACGAAATTTTATATCGCACTGTTGGTAGGCCTACTAATCTACATAGGTGCTGTTTCTGGGTTGTATCTGGTCTACAAACCAAATTTTGATTATCAGAAGAAAAAGAGAAAAGAACTGAAGGAAAAACGCAAAAAAGCTCTTGAACTTGCGAAAGAAGCAAAGAAGTTTGAAGAAGAGCATTCAGAGCCAGGAAGTGATAGCAGTATACCTTCAGATCAGCCCAAAGAGTAAAAAACAGTCATCGTCCATGATCTGGCGATGACTGTTTTTTTTATGGATGATCGATTGTAGACTTTCTTTTTAAAGCCGACTGGAGCCCTTTTAGAAAGCGCCCATTGGCGACATGAACCAAAGTTTCTCCCAGATGCTTCGGCATTTTATCCGGTGCCACAAGAGATAACCTTTTGATTGGAGTCTGCATAAACATCGCATGCATTACACGGTACGCATCATCATTGTCACTGGTGGCCCCTGAAGCCTTCCGTAGCACTCCTTCCAGTTTTCTTATGAGATATTTCATCTGAGGGACATCTTTCATCTCTTCCAGTGTATGGTTGACGGTAAATGGCTTGCTAGGTCCCATCACAGGGAGTTTTCTCCCAATTAGCGTCTCAAACTGTTCAGGTTCTGGCGCACCTTTCACATCCATATAGAAAGCAGGTGCTTCAAAGGTGTCTAAAACAGAACTTTTAATTTCTAGAGAAGCACTTAATGGAAGTTCCTGAGAAGAGCTGCCGACATAAAGGATATACTCACCGCCATAAAGGACCTCTTTCTTCTGATTCAGGTCATATTCCTTGAACTCATCTTCATGGAGCACCATCAATATTTCTTTCTCTTCCCCAGGTTCCAGTTTGATCTTGCAGAAAGCTTTCAAGGCTTTATCGACCCTGTAGGATGGACTTCCTTTCCTCGCAAGATACAGCTGACAGACCTCTTTGCCAGCTCTTTCCCCTATGTTCTTCACATAAAAACGCACTTCAACTGCCTTGTCTTCGTTAAAATCAATGGTAGACCGGTTTATGGATAATCTGGAAAAACTGAATGTAGTATAAGATAAACCATGTCCAAATGGAAACTGAACTCTCCTATTGGCTTTATCAAAGTAACGGTACCCTACGTAAATACCTTCAAGATAAGGAGCAAGGTAAGGATCCTTCCCATAGTATGGTGAGGTGATGTGATCTTCATACTGGAGAGGATATGTTTCAGGAAGTTTCCCTGAAGGGTTATGGCGTCCCAATAAAAGATCAGTCACGGCTTCTCCCCCAGCTTGACCTGGTAGATAGGCATGCAGTAAAGAAGAAATATTATCCAGCCAAGGCAATTCCACAGGTGAACCTCCAAAAAGAACTACAACCACATGGTCTGACTTCGCTCCAATGGATCGGATCAGTGCGTTCTGGTTTTCAGGCAGCCTCATATGCTTTCGGTCAAATCCTTCTGATTCATAAGAGTCTGGCAGTCCTGCTGCAATAATCACCACATCATCTTTCTTGAGTGTCTGGATCAGTTCTTCCGTTTCATCAAGAATTTCATCTGAGCCAAGGGAGTACCCTTCAAAATACTGCATCTTGAGTGCTTCTTTCTCAAGACTTTCCAGAAGAGATGTGACCTTGTAGGGATTGATGTGGGAGCTACCAGCCCCTTGATACCTTGGATATTTAGCAAGTGCACCCACCAGATAGATCGCTCTGTCCGTATTTTCAGAAACCGGAAGGGTTTTTCTATCATTTTTAAGAAGAATCATAGACTCCATGGCGATTTTTTTTGCAAGACCATGATGTTTCTCTATATCAACAGATGATTTCACCAGTGGACCTACAGACGCCAGAGCTTTTTGTCGTTCTTCCGTTACTGTCGTAATGAGCTGAAGAATTCTGATGACCGCTTGATCAAGATACGCCTCTTTAAGCCTTCCGTCTTTGATGGCTTCTTCCAGTTCCTCATCAAAATATCCTGAACTACCAGGCATCTCCAGATCAAGTCCTGCCATCAATGAAGAGATCTTATCATTCATTGCTCCCCAGTCCGTCATAAGGAGACCTTGAAATCCAAATTTATTTCTCAGCACTTCTTCTATAAGCCACTTGTTCTCACTAGCATAGATGCCATCCACCAGGTTATAGGATCCCATTACAGTCATAGGACCCGCTGTTTTCAGCGGAATCTCAAAGGCTTTCAGATAGATGTCAAACTTCGCTTTCTCATCGGTGATACTGTCAGACTTCATCCGGTTCAGTTCTTGACTGTTCAAAGCGAAGTGTTTAAGACTTGTCCCTACACCCATAGACTGCACACCTTTGATCCACCCTGCTGCCATTTTCCCAGCCAGCACAGGGTCCTCAGAAAAATACTCAAAATTCCTTCCGCAAAGCGGATTCCTTTTTATATTCACGCCAGGACCAAGCACCACCTGCACATTCTGACTGAGCGCTTCAAATCCGATGGCCTGTCCCATTTCAAACAGAAGATCTTCATCGAAGGAAGCCGCAGATAGACAGGCAGGCGGAAAACAGGTGGAAGGGTTGCTTTCATTGATGCCCAGGTGGTCCTGTCCCTCCTCCTGGTGCCTCAGCCCATGAGGACCATCACACACTGTAATCTTCGGAATACCAAGCGATTCAAACCCCTTCAGTCTCCACGTGTCAAATCCGCTGGTGATACTGATTTTTTCCTTTAAAGTCATTTTCTGCAGAAGATCATGGATTGTACTCATTTTATTCTCCTTTGTTTATCTCTAAAAGATGTTTCAGATCTGTTATTGAAATCTGCCCTGGTGAAGATTTTTCTCCCACATAGGCATAGGTGAGCACACTGGAAAAATCTTTCTTGTTATATCGGGTTTCCACCCCCAACTCTCCCATGCCAATAAGAATATGTGGTACCCCAGGTTCTTCTCTAAGTCTTGCTGATACTTCTTTTAAGAGGTTCATATCCTCTTCTCCCATAACCATCACAGCAATCTTTGTAATGTCTGCATCTTCTTCCGTCATCTTTTGAACCATTTGGATCAGCGCATCCTGATCTGGTACTCCGGTAAAATCATGATACGAAAGAATGAGAAGCATTCTCCTTGACTTCAAGGACCGGATCAAAGACTCGTAGGAGAATACCTTCTCAGAATCTGTTAGCAGTGAAGACATCTCAATATCCATGAGATCCAAAAGCCCCGTCTCAGCGGCACAGAGGCGTAGCCGATAAAGTTCTTCTTCTGTAAGACCCCAAACGCCCCCTTCACTCTCTTTTCTTAAGGTGAAAATCAGTGGGGTTCTGGAGTGGGTTTTTCGGATCAGCATCAGCCCCTCAACAATATTCTCTTCTGTGAGGTTTTCCATTAAATAATCCGCTCGCCACTCTATAACAGCAGGCTCATTTATTGTAAGATCCTGAAGATCCTTCTTGAGACTATGAATCGTTCCAGAAGTCAACGTTGCACATATGTGAAAGCTTCCGTCTTCAAGCACGATGTTCCCGCATGATTTTCTCTTCATGGGTTTTCCACACCTCTTTGGACAAAGTCATCCACATTGTAAAGGGCATCAAAGATTAAGCCTTTTTCCCCTTTCCTGAATCTCATCAGTGAGCAGTTGTAGACTTCCAGCGTAAAGAAATGCTCTTCTTCATACTGAAAAATTTCCGAAAAAATTGTCTTCATGGTGCCACCATGACACACCGCCAGTATCTTCTCTCCGTCTTCATGGGAATCCAGAAGCTCCGTAAGAAATGAGCGTACTCTAGTCTGGAACTCCAGATGGCTTTCTCCACCTCCGGGCTTATAATGAAGCCAGTCTTCATTCCACTCTTTGAATAGATTCGGATACTCTTTATGGATGTGTCTGAACTCAAGTCCCTCCAAGTCTCCCAAATGTCTTTCGTCCAGACGGCTGTCCCTGAATGCTTCTCCTACAGAAAAGCCCATACTCTCTAGTGTTTCATGGGTTCTTTTCAGTGAAGAAACAATGATGCGATCCGGATGATATCCCATGGAGTTCAAAATCTCTCCCGCTTTTTTCGCCTGAGTTCTCCCTCTATCAGTGAGTCCATAATCACTGGAGCCATACATCAGTTCCAACAGATTTGCTTCGGACTCCCCATGCCTTACAAAAATAATTTCCAAAAAATAACCTCCCTATAACAATAGGGAAAAGCACGCTTTTCCCTACTACTCCTAAAAATAAATATTCTTATCAGTGATATTTTTCCTGAAAAAACTGTATCAGTTTCTTCAATGCTTCGGTGAGTATACTCTCTTCATCACCATCCAAGCTGTCGATGACACTGCGTATCATATCCTGGTGAAACTCATCGTGCATTTTCTTTGCTTCGATTCCTTTTTCCGTCAGCTCTACAAGTACCACTCTTTTATCTTCCTCAGTCCTCTTTCGGATCACATAACCTTTCTTGATCAGCTTATCGATCCCCGTTGTTAGTGTACCCATGGTAATATTGAGATCCTTTGCAACCTCTGACATGGTTCTAGGGCGGTCATCTCCCACCGCATGGATGGTATGCATTTCGGTCATGGTCAAATCACTCCCATTATCTCGGAGTGATTTTTCCTCAATCTCAAGAATATCATGAAAAAGATCCACTAATAACTCATTTAAGACAATTTTGCTTTGTTTGATGAGAATCACCTTCTTTTTCCGGTATTTGCAAATTCTAGTCTGTTATCCGCTTTCTTCTCTTATAATAACAAATCTTTAATCCAATATCATCTACGAGTTGCTGAGCTTCTTCAAAGTTTCTCCCGATATCTTCTGCTGAATGTGCATCAGAAGCCAAGGTGACAAAACGCCCGCCGCAATCATAATACCCTTTAAAAACACTTCTGAAGGAGTCAAGGACATCTCCTGTCAATGGACGCTTCAGATTCATCTCCAAAGTAACGTCCTGTTGGACCATGGTTTGGAAGAGTGCTTTAAACTCCTCTGGATAGTCCTCATACTTCAGCTCTTTATAAGGTGAATACCTTGTCGGATAATCAAAATGCGCAAAGGAGTTGATAAAGAAATTCTCCTTGATCATGTCTTTTGCATAAAGCAGGTATTCTTTGTAGAACACACGCTCCTCCACTGTTCTCAGATACTTTCGGGAAGAGAGATTGAACCCCTTCATGGTATGAAGGGACCCAATGATCATATCAAACTCGTAAGAGTCTGCAATCTTTTTGAGCTCACCCGTATAGCGTTGGTCCAAGCCCATTTCAATCCCCATAAGGTAGCGGTCGCTTCTATGTTTTTCATATGCTTCGAAATACTCATCCACATTGAAGTCAATGGGAAATCCGCCGACTTCCTCATAGTTCAGGTCCTTATGCTCAGTAGTAATAATGCCCAGATTTTTCTTTTCTGAAGCTTCCAGAAGTCTTTCGATTTTCTCATTGGAATCAAAAGAAAACTCAGTGTGCATATGTGTATCAAAAATCATTTATACTCATCCTTTGATTTATAGATCATCTTTTGTGTAGGAAGAAACAATTTCTCCATAAAATATCTCATGATAGTCCCCATCCATGTAGCTTGTGGTATCAACATCCCCACGAAGAAGCTTTGGATCCACCTTATGATTGTAAATAATTTTACACTCATAGAAGATATTCGCTTCCTTTACTACAGGGGTCTCCATTGTTTTTGCTTTGTACTGTGTAATGTTTGCGATGGACCATTTATCCGTATCTCTACCTGAAACTGTCCCAACTGCATTCAGTGCTTTCTTCATTGTGGAAGTGGTAGGTATCGATACTGTAAACTCAGTGTTGTCCTGGAGCAGTGTATGATTATGTCTTGAGCTTCTAACAAGAATCGTGAAAACAGGACGACCCCATTCAAAACCGATGTTGCCCCAGCTGATAGTGCTCACATTGATTTCATCTCCCTTTTTTACTGTCAGGAACGCGCCTTGTCTGTGCAGATACTTGATGCTTTTATCCAAATAACGGATGAATTCAACTGCCATAACTAAAAAACCTCCAAATATTTCAATTCTTCTTTCATTATACCTTATCCCCAAATCAATTGGGTAAAATATATAATTATTAATAAAAAATCTACAATTCTGGCTATTATCAGCCATTCTTCTGTCGCAGATACAAAAATGAACCAGCCAAAACCTCGACTGGTCCACAGATCAATTTTTCTGATCTATTGCTTCTTTCAGTGTATGCCATGCTAGAACTGCACATTTCACACGGGCAGGAAGATTAGATATCCCTTGCAGTATGGATGCCTCATCCAGCACATCTTCCAGGTAATCAATATCCTGAATTTCTCTTTTGATCATGGCAAGGAAAATTCGGATAAGCTCCATGGCCTCTTCCACCGTTTTGCCGGTGAGAAGATCTGTCATCATAGAAGCAGAAGCCTGACTGATGGAGCAGCCATGCCCATTATAGGCAAGGTCAACAATAATGCCATTTTCAATCTTTGCCTCTACAGTAATGTCATCACCACAGCTGGGATTGTGCCCCCGCTCTTTGTGCGTATATCCTTGGATTTCCCGTCTGTTTTTGGTTTCCTTATTGTGTTCTAGAATTACTTCTGTGTAGAGATTACTTAGGTCCATATCCCATCACCCTCCTTACTTCATCCAGTTTATCCACGAAAACATCTATTTCCTCTTTCGTATTATAAAAAGCAAAGCTGGCTCTGGAACAGGTAAACACCTTGAGATACCTTAGTAGTGGCTGAGCACAGTGATGTCCCGCTCGGACACCTACTCCATAATGGTCAAGAATCATGGATACATCATGAGGATGAACCCCATCTACCACAAAACTGACGACAGCACCTCGATCTTTCATATCTTTTGGCCCCACTATTTTGATGTAGTCGAGTTTCAAGAGTTTTTCTAAGGCATACTCTGTAAGTTCCATTTCTTTTTCATGAATCACTGAATACGTAACATCATTCAAATAGTCTATCGCAGCTCCTAATGAGACAATGCTTTCTACACCTTGGGTTCCTGCTTCAAACTTGAAAGGAAGTTCATTAAATGAAGTCTCTTCTTCATAGACATACTCAATCATGTCTCCTCCAAAAAGGAACGGTTCCATGTTTTCAAGAATCTCTTCTTTTCCATAAAGAACACCTACACCCATGAGGCTGTACATTTTATGACCGGAGAAGACATAAAAATCACAATCCAGGTCCTGTACATCCACAGCCATGTGCGGTACGGCTTGAGCACCATCTATCAGTATTTTTGCATTCACTTCATGTGCCTTCGCAATGACTTCTTTTACAGGGAATATGCTGCCTAGAACATTAGACATATGGGTGCATGCGACTAGTTTTGTATTCTGATCAATTTTATGAAGTTCTTCCAAGGGAAGTCTCCCCTGCTCATCCACGTACATAAAACGCAGCTCAGCACCATTTTTTTTTGCAATCTGCTGCCAGGTCACAAAATTTGCATGGTGCTCTGCAATGGAGATCACCATATTGTCTCCTTGGCTGATTTTATTTAGAGCATAGCTATAAGCCACCAAATTGATGGCTTCGGTAGCATTTTTCGTGAAGATGATTTCCTTGGTGGAGCGTGCATTTAAAAACATCTGAACCTTTTCACGTACGGACTCAAATGCTTCTGTCGCTCTCATACTCAAGGTATGGGAACCCCTGTGGGGATTCCCATTCTCCTCTTTGTCGTATTTCATGACTGCCTCTAAAACTTTAAGAGGTCTTTGAGATGTGGCAGCACTGTCTAAATAAATCAGCTTCTGACCACGGACTTCCTCATTAAGAATCGGAAAATCTTCTCTAAAATTTCTCAATTTACTCACCTGTTAATTCATGTTCCACAGCATTCAGAACGATATCTTTGATGGATTCTACAGGAATAAGATCAATGATCGGTCTGATATGGGACTCGATGATAATCTTCTTCGCTTCCGCTTCGCTCATACCTCTGGACATAATATAGAATAACTTTTCTTCATCAATTTGTCCATTGGATGCTGCGTGATTTCCGATGACATCATCTTCACGGCAGAGAAGCAGTGGAATTGCATAGGATTTTACCTTCGGGCTGAGAAGAATTGTAAACTCTTCCTCATTTCCTTCAGAATGGGTAGATCCATTCTTGAAATCCAATGTTCCTCTGAAGGCCTTCTTTGCACGGTCTTTTAAGGCACCTTTAAAAATCATGTCTGAGTTTGTTCTCTTGCCGAAATGATTCATATGATGGGAAAGATCTAATACTCTCTCACCAAAACCAAGGTAGACGCTCTTCACATGTCCTTCTGCCTCATCACCTTTAAGATCTGTCATATAGTTCACAACAGCTTCTTTTCCGCCAATCTCAACAGAAATATAATTGACTTTTCCAGATTCCGCAACTGTGGAGAATCTCGACTCCAGATGTCTTGAATGGGAATTCAGCCTCTGGATCTTGATGATGTTCAGTTCTGCACCCTCGGCAACGCTGACCTTATTCAGGATATTAGAGTACGTCACACTATCATCGGAAGAATAATCCATGACTAGATTCATTTTTGCACCCTTGTCCAGAATAATCACATTCTTTTCAATGAGTGTATTGTTTGTTTCTGTGAGGACATGCGAAATATGCATCTCTTTCTCTTCACCTGCAGGTATATGAATGAATACCCCTGCATTGTGACTGTTTTCAGCCATGGCCACCATATCAGGATTTACACCCTTGAAGTCCGGTGAAAGCGGCAGATCTTCATTAGTCAATGGAGAATAGGAATCCCCCAGTATGGACTTGTATTCGTACGCTTTTTCCCGTTCCACTTCTACTGGATTCAGAAGCAGCTCATTTGCTTTTACCCATCTGAAAGACAGTCTGGGCAGTACATTATATGTTTCTTTCATTACGCTCATCAATCCACCTCTATCCTATCGTTCCTTCTAGTTCCAGTGTAATCAGATTGTTCATTTCTACTGCATATTCCAAAGGAAGTTCCTTGGAAATAGGCTCCACAAATCCTCTTACAATCATGGCCTTTGCTTCTTCTTCAGAGATTCCTCTCGTCATCAGATAGAAAATGGCTTCTTCGGAAATTCTTCCGATCTTAGCTTCATGTCCCAGATCCACGTCATCATTCTGGATATCAATGACAGGAATGGTATCAGATCTTGAGATATTATCCAGCATCAGCGATTCACAAGTAACCGTAGACTTTGATCCATAAGCGTTAGGCGCAACTCTCAGAAGGCCTCTGTAGATCGCCTGTCCGCCTGATTTTGATATGGACTTGGAGTTTACTGTAGAAGTAGTATAAGGCGCCGCATGAACAACCTTGGAGCCTGTATCAAGAAGCTGGCCCTTTCCTGCGAAAGTAACTCCTGTGAACTCAGCTCTAGCACGTTCTCCTCTAAGGATACTCATAGGATAAAGCATGGATACTTTGGATCCGAAAGATCCAGACACCCACTCGATGGTTCCGTCCTTATCCACAACAGATCGCTTGGTATTGAGATTGTACATATTTTTAGACCAGTTCTCAATGGTGGAGTAACGAAGTGTCGCTCCTTCTTTAACATACAGTTCCACAGCACCAGCGTGCAGATTATTTACAGAATACTTTGGCGCTGAACATCCTTCAATAAAATGACAGTACGCATTCTTTTCTACAATGATCAGTGTGTGTTCAAACTGTCCTGCTCCTGGAGCGTTCAGTCTGAAATAGGATTGAAGAGGAATATCCAGCTTTACGCCTTCTGGAACATACACAAAAGAACCACCTGACCATACAGCACCATGCAGAGCTGCAAACTTGTGGTCTGTGTTTGGGATGAGCTTCATGAAGTACTCTTTTACAATGTCCTCATATTCTCTTAGAGCTGTTTCGATATCGGTATATACAACCCCCTGTTTCACCAGCTCTTCCTTGATGGAATGATATACCACTTCAGAGTCGTACTGAGCCCCTACACCTGCAAGTGATTTTCTTTCGGCTTCCGGGATGCCCAGACGCTCGAAGGTATCCTTGATTTCCTGTGGCACATCTTCCCAGGAACTGTTCAGGTTCGTTTTTGGCTTCACATAAGTGACGATATTTTCAATATCAAGATCCGATATATCTGGTGCCCAAGTCGGTACATCCAGCTTATGATAGATCTTCAAAGATTCCAGTCTATAGTTCAGCATCCATTCCGGCTCATTCTTTTTTGCGGAAATTTCACGGATGATGTCCTCTGTCAGACCTGACTGGGATTTATAATCATAATTGAACTCATTTTTTATGTCATAAACGCCTCTGTCCAGATCTTCTATATAAGTTTTATTTCTTTTTTCCATTCTGTCTCACCTTTCGCATCCCTGTACTTGACATACCCATTCTTTTCAATCTCTTTTGCAAGGGACATGTCACCAGTCTCGACGATTCTTCCATCCACCATGACATGGACTACATCTGGATTCAGATGTTCCAAAATACTGTTGTGGTGAGTAATGATAAGGATTGCGTTATTCTCACTCTTAAAGTCTATGACACCCTTGGATACAATTCGAACAGCATCCACATCGAGACCTGAATCTGTTTCATCGAGAATTGCCAGCTTAGGGTTTAGAATTCTCATCTGAAGAATTTCATTCTTTTTCTTTTCTCCACCAGAATATCCCATATTGAGATATCTTTGAGCATAGGAACGGTCAATATCCAGTTCAGACATTTTCTCCTTCAGTTCCTTCTTAAACTGAATTGCCTTGACATTTTCACCGGTAATCTGAGATTTTGCAGCTCTCAAGAAGTTTTCAACGGTAATTCCAGGTATTTCCTGAGGTGCCTGGAAAGACAAAAAGATTCCTTTCTTAGCTCTCTCATCTACAGCATCTTCGGTGATGTCTTCATTCTCAAATACGATACTGCCTTCGGTCACTTCATACTTAGGGCTGCCCATGATCACATTTGCCAATGTTGATTTTCCGGCACCATTGGGTCCCATTATGACATGAACTTCTCCTTTGTTGACTACAAGGTCAAGACCTTTTAAGATTTCTTTTTCATTCACTTGGCTTTTAAGACCAGTAATTCTTAACATTTCTGACATTCTAACTCTCCTTCAATTCTGAGCATTTTTATCTGATATTACCTGTTTTCCATTTTAACCTCTTCATTAAGGTTCGTCAACCATAGAAACCCATTTCTTCATAAAAATATCATTGACAAAAAAATGAAAAAGCCCAAAACACAAGGATTTCAGGCTTTTTGCGATTACACAATTAAATTTTACAATTAATTAGTACAGAGGATGCTTTTTGCACAAATCTGCTACTTTTTCCTTTATTGAACTCAGGTCCTCTTCTCGATGCATGATGGCATAATCCATATATTCCACCATCTGTCTGATTTCCGCTTCCTTGAATCCTCGAGTCGTCACCGCAGCGCAACCCATTCTTAATCCGGAGGTCACAAAGGGACTTCTTGTCTCAAAGGGAATGGTGTTTTTGTTTGTTGTGATGCCAATGGAGTCCAGAAGCTTCTCTGCATCCTTACCCGTGATGTCTTTATTGTTAAGATCCACTAGTACCAGATGGTTGTCTGTCCCCCCGGATACAAGTCTGTATCCTTTTGCAGTAAGACTTTCAGCAAGTGTTTGTGTATTTTTGAGAACCTGAGACATATAGGCTTTAAAACCTTCTCCCATGGCTTCTTTAAAACATACTGCTTTCGCTGCAATCACATGCTCCAGCGGTCCACCCTGCATTCCTGGAAAAACAGACTTATCTACAGCTTTTGCATATTTTTCTTTACATAATATTGCCCCACCTCTTGGGCCTCGCAGTGTTTTGTGTGTTGTAGTAGTCACAAAATCCGCGTATGGTACAGGACTCATATGATGGCCTGTTGCAATGAGACCTGCGATGTGTGCCATATCCACCATAAAATATGCTTCAACTTCTCTTGCAATCTTTTCGATTCTCTCAAAGTCAATTGCTCTTGGGTAAGCAGAAGCTCCCGCAACAATCATCTTTGGCTTTTCTCTCAAAGCAAGCTCTCTTAATGCATCATAGTCAATTCTCTCATCATTCTGATCCACACCATAGGAAACAAACTCATACAGTTTCCCTGAAAAATTCACAGGACTTCCATGGGTCAAATGCCCTCCGTGGGAAAGGTCCATTCCCAGTATTTTGTCTCCTGGTTCTAGAACCGCCATATATACTGCCATATTCGCCTGGCTTCCTGAATGAGGCTGCACATTCGCATGCTCTGCCTGAAACAGCTCTTTCATTCTCTCAATGGCCAAGGTTTCAATCTTATCCACCACATGGCATCCGCCGTAGTATCTCTTATTTGGATATCCCTCTGCATACTTGTTGGTCAGTGCTGTTCCCATAGCTTCCATCACAGCTTTTGATGTGAAATTCTCTGAAGCAATGAGTTCAATGTTGTACTCCTGTCTCTGTTCTTCCTCTTCGATGAGTTCGAAGATTTCTGCATCCTGTTCTTTTAAATACCTGCTGTTCATTTCTACCCCCTGGAATGATATTTATTTAAATTGAATGACTCATACGGTTTAATCATATCAATCCATGCTCTTTTTGTATATTGAAAATCCACTGAAAAACACGAATTACGAAGATGACAGCATTCGCCCCCTATATGTAATGGTTTTCTTACCAATTATTTCAAAAACAGATCATATTTTCACTTGAACTTGGCTTGTGTTCTGATTCCTGTAGAGAATTACCATCTTTTGTTTGAATTCGCAGGACGTTCCATTATAATAGAAGAAGACTAAAGAGGTGGATATGAATGGACAATCAACGATTAATCAAACTTGCCACAATGGCGGGGCAGATCATTTTGGAATCCGGCGGTGAAATCTACAGAGTAGAAGAAACAATCCGCATGATTCTAAAGTCTTATAACAAAGCAGATGCGGAGAGCTTTGTGACTCCTACAGGCATCATGGTATCACTTACAGAAGAAGATGGAACCATTGTATCTCTCATACGCCGCGTACAAAAAAGTAATATTGATTTAGAAAAAGTTGCGCTGGTGAACTCTCTGTCAAGAGAACTGATGGAGACACAGCTCCCTCTGGATTCCCTTGAAAAAAGACTCCAGGAAATCTCTGACAAGAAACCTTACAGCATTTTCTTCCAGCTGGTCATGGCCGCCATGTGCGGGTTCTCTTTTACCGTCCTATTTGGTGGAACATTCATCGATGCTCTTATAGCACTCGTCATCGGCATCTGTGTCAGGCTTCTGCAGCTGGGGACAAGAGAAATAAAACTGAACGGAATTTTCATCAATATCATCGGTGGAGCACTTGTGGCACTTCTTGTTCATTTGTTCACGAGAACCATACCTCTTTCTCCCAATGAAGACATCATTACCATCGGATCCATCATGCTTCTGGTCCCTGGAATTGCTTTCACAAATGCAATCCGAGATATCCTCATGGGAGATTATCTTTCTGGTGTCTCTAAAGGAATGGAAGCATTCCTCATCGCAGTAGGTATTGCCATAGGAGCCGGAACCGTCCTGGCCCTTCTGGGAGGTGTGTAGAATGATGATTGAAATCGTCATGGCTTATGTGGCGTCTCTCAGCTTCGCCTACATCTTCAATCTCAACAGAAAAACTGCTTTTCTTTCGGCTTTTGGAGGTTCACTCGGCTGGCTCTTTTACAGCATGTCGCTCAGCTACTTCAGTGATCCGAATGTAGCTTTCTTCTTCGGAGCGGTGGCCTTTACCTATTATGGTGAGCTCATGGCCCGAAAAATGAGAACACCTGTAACAAGTTATATCACACCAGGACTTATTCCCCTGGTTCCAGGAAGCGGACTTTACCATACGATGCTCAAATCCCTGGAAGGAGACTATAATGGTGCTCTCAGAGAGGGAATTACGACGCTCATGGCTTCCGGCGCGCTAGCGATTGGAATTCTAATGGTTTTCACACTGATGAAAATTTACTATCTGTTCAAGCGGAGGATCATAGATGAAAAGAACTAAACTGGTTTATGTCAACAAGAATGAAGACATAGAAAAAAAGGTTCAGGAAACCTTAAATAAGTATCACATCAAAAAAGAGCAGGTGATTGAAATCTGCTATTCAGAAAAAGACAGCAATAAAAATGCCCTGATTGTCTATAATGCTTAGGAGGATCCATATTGAAAAAAATAAACACAATATTATTTGATTTGGACGGTACACTGCTGTCCATAGATATGAAGGAATTTGAAGAAATCTATTATACCAGCCTATCTAACGCTTTCAAGTCCATCATCGCACCTGATAACTTCATGGCCATCCTTTACAGTTCAGTGAAAGCCATGGTGAAAAACAAGGAAAAGCGCACCAATGAAGAAGTATTTATGAGTGCCATGAAAGAACATGTCGGAGAGGAACTGCCGGCTTTCCAAAAGCACTTCATCCGTTATTACGAAAATGATTTTTCTGTGCTGAGAAATGCAGTAAACAAAAACACTGATATGCTGGAGGCGCTGGATATTCTGAAAGAAAAAGGATATGAGCTTGTCATTGCCACCAATCCTCTCTTTCCAAAGTTTGCGATAGATCAGAGAATCCAATGGGCGGACCTCGTTCATGAAGATTTTTCACATATCACTTACTTTGAAGATTGCCATTACTGCAAACCCAACGTCGAATACTACAGTGAGATTCTGGAAACCATTGGAAAGAATCCACAGGAATGTTTGATGGTTGGAAACGATGCTGAAGAAGACCTTGCGGCAAGCACTCTGGGCATAACGACATATCTTATCACAAACCATCTTCTCAACAGGAAAAACCTTAACTACACTGCTGACCATGAGGGCACTTATAAGGATTTTCTCCTGTTTGCAGAATCAATGCCTGTTGTTTCATAAACTTTTGAGCACATGAGAAAGGAGCGGAAATCCCGCTCCTTTTTTTTGTATAACTTTATCTTTTACTCACTATGCCAATGATCCAAAGCAGAATCAGTGCCCCCGCTATAGATACGATGAAGCTCCAGATATTAAGTCCCGTTGCAGGTCCAAGGCCTAGAAGACCTGCGACCCATCCGCCGATAAATGCACCGATGACACCCACAATGATGTTAGCGAAGATTCCCATCTTAGCGTCTTTTCCGGCAATCATGCTGGCAATCCATCCCGATACTCCACCTAATATAATCCATACGATGATATTTGATACTTCTGGCATAAATTTTACCTCCTTAATCTATCTCTTGTTCACTAGACCGATGATCCATAGTAGAATCAGAGCTCCAATGACAGATACAATAAAGCTCCAGATATTGAGTCCTGTTGCTGGTCCAAGACCTAAAAGCCCAGCGACCCATCCACCAATAAACGCTCCGATGATACCTACAATAATATTAGCGAGAATACCCATCTTGGCATCCTTCCCAGCAATCATGCTGGCAATCCAACCCGATACTCCACCAAGTATCAGCCATACTATAATATTTGTTACTTCTGGCATGTTATAATACCTCCTTAGATAAATGGTTTTGATCACTTCTTGTAATCTTGAGGTTATTATAGCTTTACCGAAAGTGCGGCGTCAACGATTCTAAACTAGTGTTTTCAACTGTTTTCACAATGTTCCATGTTCCAGTAATTCTATGCGGATCCATTCATAATTTTCAAAAAAACGACATGAAAACATTACATCTTTTTTACCGTATGGCTATAAGGTGTACATAAGTATTACTTCCTTTATTGAGTCCAAACTTGAAGCAACAAAAAAACGGCCACACTTCTGTGACCGTAAATCCACCTGTTACTTATTGGTGTCAATGTATGCCCATCCATTTTTAAAGTAATCCAACCCTGACATGATTGTGAAGAACACCGCTACATACATTGCCACTGGCGGGAAAATACTGAAGAATGACCCCAAGAAAGGTACCGACTTGAAAAGTTCAATCAGATACTCCTCGTGAGTAGAAATCAGCTGTATCAGCATGGATACAATCGCAATAATCTGAGTGGTAGTTTTGATCTTCCCCCAAATACTCGCTGCAATGACAACACCTTCATTCGCTGCGATGGTTCTTAATCCGGATACTGCAAACTCTCGTGAAATAACAACAACTGCGACCCAAGCACCGATCAGATTATACTCAACAAGCGCAATCAGTGCAGATGTGACAAGAAGTTTGTCCGCCAAAGGGTCCATGAATTTTCCAAAATTTGTGATGAGATTATCTCGTCTTGCAATCTTACCATCCAAATGGTCAGTGTAGGCAGCCACAACAAAAATTACAGTGGCTAAGGTAAAATTAAATGGAATTGCTTTCACGGATACTAAAACTAAAAAAACAGGTACTAAAATCATTCTAAATAATGTCAGCTTATTTGGTAAATTCATATTATCCACTCCAACTTTCGTATTGTCTCTATTCTTCTTTGTATTACTGATAAGTTTATACCAAAAACTTTAATTCTAGCTATATCATCTCATATTCTCATACATTTCACAAGAACTACTCATCCCGTAACTGATACTCTGACATGAGTACCTGTCTTGGTTTTGACCCGTCCCGCTGTGAGATCACACCTCGTTCCTCCAGCTGATCCATAATTCTTGCAGCTCTGTTATATCCAATTCTCATTTTTCGCTGTAAAAAGGATGTTGAAGCTTGCTGGTTCTCCACCACAACCTTAACCGCTTCCTGATAAAGCTCGTCTCCTTCTTCACTGTCCTCTTGGTCGCTTCTGCCTTTTTCTATATGTTCCATAATTTCCTGGTCATAGAGAAGCTGGTCTTTCTGAACCTTGATCCTGGATACGATTGCTTCAACTTCTTCTTCCGAGATGAATGCCCCTTGAATTCTCTTGGGTTTTTGTTCACCCACCGGATAATAGAGCATATCTCCTTTTCCTAAAAGCTTTTCCGCTCCTCCAGAGTCCAGGATCGTTCTGGAGTCAATGGCACTGGATACAGCAAAAGAAATCCTAGAGGGAATGTTCGCTTTGATCACACCTGTAATAACATCCACGGATGGCCTTTGTGTGGCAATCACCAGATGCATACCAGCAGCTCTAGCCATTTGAGCCAGTCTTGCAATATAGTCTTCCACTTCGTTGGCGGAAACCATCATAAGATCTGCGAGCTCATCTACGATCACGACAATGTAAGGGAGACTTTGAAGTTCTTTGTTCTTTTTTGCAAGCTCATTGAATCCCTCGATATTACGGACTCCATATTCAGCAAAGGACTGATATCTCCTCGTCATTTCATTTACTGCCCAGTTTAGAGCTCCAGCGGCTTTCTTCGGATCTGTTACAACAGGAATTAGAAGATGAGGAATGCCATTATAAACATTAAGCTCTACCACTTTTGGATCCACCATAAGGAGTCTTACATGTTCAGGATCATACTTGTATAGGATCGAGATGATAAGGGAATTGATGCAAACACTTTTACCTGATCCTGTGGCTCCCGCAATCAGCACATGGGGCATTTTAGATAAGTCACCGATAATGGCCTCCCCGGATATATCTTTCCCCAAAGCCACTGATATTTTACTTGTGCTTCGCTGAAACTTCGAGTCTTCAATAACTTCTCTCAGATAAACTGCCGTGGTCTCCTTATTCGGAATCTCAATGCCAACCGCAGCCTTTCCCGGAATGGGCGCTTCGATACGCACACCTCTTGCAGCAAGCGCTAAAGCAATATCGTCAGATAAGTTCACAATCCGAGAAACCTTTACCCCTGCTTTGGGTTGAAGTTCATATCTTGTAACGGATGGACCTTTTGAAACATGAATCACTCTTGCTTCTACACCAAAAGACATCAGGGTGTCTTCGAGTTTTTTCGCATTCTCCAGAATTTCATCCCGGTCTTCATTCGCCAGCATGCCTTTAATGTTCTGTTTCAAGAGCGCAATTTCAGGAAATTCATAAGCGGGCTTCTCAAATTCCTCAAGCCCCATCTGTTCCCCTTCTATTTCTTCAAGAGCAGGCGCACGCTTCCTTTTCTCCGTGGTGATCTTAGGCTCTTCCGGCTGCTCCTTCTGCTCCTCTCCTCCATTCAGGTGCTCCTGTGATTTCTCAGATGACATTTCAACAGTGATTTCTGATGAGGTGTCAGGCGTGTCAGATTTCTCTACCAGGAGTTCCTTTGACAGATCATCTTCCTTTAGAACCGTCTTGACCATGCCTTCAGAATCTTCCACATCCAGATGGACAAAGGGCGACTTGGTCTCCTGATCTACTGTGCTCATCCTGTATTCTTCATTGCCGTTCATCATTTCCAGTATCTTCAGCTTCTCTTCAACGATTTTCTCTTCATTTTTTAATTCCTGTTTCTGTTCTAGCTTTTGAGCTCTGTACCTCTTTTTTTCTTCTCTTCTGATTTCCATTTTTCCTTTGGCAGTCATTCTCTGCTCATTGGTTTTCCTTAGAAAATCATAAATGGTCGTATTGAAAACCAGCACCAGTGCAACAACATAAAAACACCCCGCTACAATATAGGTGCCGAAAGGTCCAATTAACCTATAAAGAGGAACTGCAAGAATCAGACCAAAAATTCCACCATGATTCACATCATCAATATTCATAAGATTCTTAAGGGTCACCAGGAACCCTTCCCGATGCACAGACTCCATTCTATTCAGTGAAAGGAGCATTGCAGTGACTACCGCGAAAAGGAGCACTCCGTATGTTTTCTTATTGGAGAACAATTGAGGCTTTCTAAGAATCAGTGATGATCCCATGAGCAGCACTAAAAGAGGAAACACGTAAGCCGTGGCCCCTAAAGTGGATACCAGCATATCCCTTATTGTTTCCCCCAATATCCCAACGCTAGTTGACAGCATAGAGATCAACGAAAAAATCCCCACTCCAAGGAGTGCAAGCCCTATGAGCTCATGGTAAAAATCTTTTCGCTTATCATCAGCCGTTTTACGGCTTCCTTTTCTCTGACTTGTTTTCTTCGTCTTGGATGCTGTAGGTTTTCTGACAGTTCCAGTTCTTTTAACAGTTCCATTTGTACTTTTCTTTCTGACAGAAGCAGTCTTCTGTTCTGTGGTTGTTTCTTTCAAAAAAACTACCTCCGTAATCCCTGTAAATTCGATATCATCTATATTCTATCACAATCGTCTCTTTATTTGAAATCAGGAAACGGTGAAAATCAAACAATTGTTTTTTTCTTCTGCAGCACTGTGATATACTTTCTAAAAAAGGACAGAATAAGGAGGAATATAGTGTGAAAGTAGGCGATCGGTTCATCAAGACCTTCAGCCAAGGTAAACTGAACGTGATGGAAATCTGGGTAGATAAGGAAACAGGTGTCAACTATCTTTATCATGCCGCAGGGTACGGTGCGGGTTTAACCGTTCTCCTGGACCAGAATGGAAAACCTGTGATCACTCCTGCCCATACTCTCCCGTACTAAAAGGGACAGGCTTCTCAGCCTGTCCCTTTTGCTTATGTTATTCTTCTTCTTTTGCTGCTTTTTCTTTCTTTTCCATTTCAATAAGAGCATCTCTTCTTGAAAGATTGATTCTACCTTGCTGGTCAATCTCTGTAACTTTAACCAGAATTTCGTCCCCAATCTCTACAACATCTTCCACTTTCTCCACTCTCTTCATATCAAGTTTTGAAATATGGCAAAGCCCTTCTTTGTTTGGAAGAATCTCGATAAATGCTCCGAATGGCATAATCTTGATTACTTTACCTAAGTATATCTCGCCAGGAACTACTTCCTTCACGATACCTTCAATGATTGCAACGGCCTTTTTCACCATTTCAATGTCTGGTCCGCCAACAAATACCTTTCCAGTATCATCGATATCAATTTTTACGCCAGTTTCAGCAATAATCTTATTGATCACCTTACCACCGCTTCCGATGACATCTCTGATCTTGTCCGGATTAATCTGAAGAGTTGTAATCTTTGGTGCATATTTTGAAACTTCTGGTCTTGGTTCAACAATGGCACTCTCCATCACTTCAAGAATCTCAAATCTTGCGGTTTTTGCATCCCTGATGGACTTTTCAATACATGCAGGAGAGAGACCAGCAATCTTTGTGTCAACTTGGATGGCAGTGATGCCCTTTGATGTTCCAGCAACCTTGAAATCCATATCTCCGAAGAAATCTTCTACACCTTGAATATCTGTCACGATTTCTTCCATGGAAAGATCATCTGTTGTAAACAAGCCCATAGCGATACCAGCAGCAGGTCTCTTTAGTGGAACACCAGCGTCAAGAAGCGCCAAGGTGGACGCACATACAGAAGCCTGTGATGTGGAACCATTGGATGAGAGAACTTCAGAAACAACGCGGATGGTGTATGGGAACTCTTCCTCACTTGGTATCAATGGCTCCAGTGCCTTTTCAGCAAGGGCACCATGTCCAATTTCTCTTCTTCCGGGACCTCTCATTGGTCTTGTTTCACCAACAGAGTAAGATGGGAAGTTATAGTGATGGATGTATCTCTTGCTTTCTTCTTCACTGACCCCATCAAGAATCTGAATATCGCCGATGGCACCTAAGGTGGTCACAGCCATAACCTGTGTTGAACCTCTTGAGAAAATTCCTGAACCATGAGTTCTTGGAAGGACTGCAACTTCTGCTGCCAGTGGACGGATCTCGTCAAATGCTCTTCCATCGATTCTCTTGTGTTCCAGTATTGCCATATCACGCACAGTTTCCTTCTGAAGAAGATACAGTGTTTCAGCAATATCGCTCTTTCCTTCTGGATATTTCTCATTGAATGCTTCCGCAACCTTTGTTTTGACTTCGTCAATTTTCTTGCTTCTTTCATCCTTATCTACCATGTGCATTGCTTCAGAGATCAGATCTTTCGCAAAAGCTCTCACTTCCTGTTCAATATCCTGGTTCAGTGTGTAAAGCACAGGAACTTTCTTTTCTTTTCCATATGCCGCAGTGATTTCCTTCTGCATTGCAATGATTGGCTGACATGCTTTGAATCCAAAGTCGATGGCTGCAATCATTGTATCTTCATCAATTTCCTTCGCTCCCGCTTCAATCATCATGACACGGTCTTCTGTGGCACAGACGGTTAAGTTCAGTAAGCTTTCTTCTCTTTCTTTGGATGTTGGATTCAAGATAAACTCTCCATCCACAAGTCCTACCATCACAGCTGCCAAAGGTGTTGTATAGGGAACTGAAGAAATCAGAAGGGCAAAAGCTGCACCATTAATTGCAAGGATTTCAGGCAGGTTGTCATTTTCGACGGATAGAACTGTACATACAACCTGTACGTCATTTCTGTATCCCTTTGGGAATAATGGACGAAGTGGTCTGTCAATGGCTCGGCCTGAAAGAATGGCTTTCTCCGTAGGTCTGCCTTCTCTCTTGATAAACCCGCCAGGAATTTTTCCAACGGCATACATTTTCTCTTCATAATCCACTGCCAGCGGGAAAAAATCGATACCGTCTCTTGGCTTCTCAGAAGCATTGGCGTTGACCATAACCACTGTTTCACCGTAGTTCATGAAGATTGCTGCATCAGACAGCATCCCTCTGTCTCCAAATTCAATACCGAAATTTCTTCCAGCAACTTGGATTTCTTTTTTAATTTGCATGAATTCATCTCCTTTTCTTTGCCCAAAGAGCTGAAGAAAAGCACTAAAGATTTCAATCCGATAGATTTTTTAAAAATCAAAAAATCAACCCTGTTGTATTCTTTGATTTTTAAAAAACATCAGATGTTCTTCTCTAATAAGCTTCTCCGGCTCATTGTAGCGTGTTCACTTAATGTAAAGCTTTAAGACCAGTATATACTAAAAGCCTGCTTTAGAAAAGCAGGCTCAGAGTACATTTTTTAATTATCTTCTGATTCCAAGCTTAGCAATGATATCTCTGTATCTTTCAATATCTTCAGCCATCAGATAGTTCAGAAGACCTCTTCTTTGACCTACCATCATCAGAAGACCTCTTCTGGAATGGTGATCCTTCTTGTGGAACTTCAGATGCTCTGTCAAAGAGTTGATTCTCTCTGTAAGCAGTGCGATCTGCACTTCTGGTGAACCAGTGTCCCCTTCATGTCTTGCGTGTGTCTGGATGATTTCAAGCTTTCTTGCCTTATCCATTTTGCTGTACCTCCTAAATATTATCCCCGATGACCACGTAAAAAGATAGCAACCCTAATCACGTAGTTCATGGTTCGTTAGGTATTATACCATATCAGAACCTATACTTCAATTACAATAATGTAGAAAGCTCCTGATTTCTTGCATAATCCTTATCTTTCTTAAGCTGTTCCACCAGTTCATCTAAACTTGCATACTTTTCTTCGTCCCGCATATATTCTACAAAATAGAGCTTCACTTCTTCTCCGTAAATCTCACGGTCAAAGTCGAGAATATAAGTTTCGATACTTAAGGTTTTTCCATCCACAGTAGGATTATATCCTACTGAGGTGATACTTTTATGCAAAGTCCCTTCCAGCATGAGGTTTGTATAATACACCCCTGTCTTGGGAATCACATATTTGGTGTCATAACTCATATTTGCTGTTGGGAAACCAATTTTCCGCCCCAGTTTTTTCCCGCCAATCACAGTACCTCTTAGCATAAACGGTTCAAAGAGAAGCTCATTTGCCTCTTTGATCTGTCCTTTCAAAATGAGGTTCCTGATTCTTGTGCTGCTGATGATGTCATCATTACTCAGAGCTGCATCCATGACAAAGAGCTTAAATCCGTATCTTTCAGACATTTCTCTTAATGTATCAACATTTCCTTTGTTCTGGTATCCATACTTATAGTTGAATCCTACAACGAATCCCTTTGCATTAAAATCATGAATGAGACTCAGAATAAACTCTTCTGCTTCTGTCTGCATATATTCCATGGTGAAGGATACAAAAATTGTCGCATCCACCCCCTTAGCCTTCAACAAGTGGATCTTCTGCTGGTTATCCATAAGAAGCTTTGGTGCAAGCTCCGGTTTTGCTACAGTCAAAGGATGGTTCTTGAAAGTATAGACTGCACTCTTAAGTCCATCTGCCATAGCCTCATCCACCACTTTATGGATCAGTGTCATATGACCTTTATGCAGTCCATCGAAACTGCCCAAAGCAATATACGTTCCTTCTTTGAACTCACCTTTGATATTTTCGTCTATCACAATCATTTTTAACCTCACATCAGATTCAGTTTCAAATAGAGGATATCTTCCATCCGTTCAAGGATACCAAGTAGCTTTCCTTGACCATCCAATCCCTTATAGAGTCCTGCCTTTACATCAGAAACCAATCTTTGATCTTTTACTTTTACACCATTGGCTATAAGATTCAAGAAGGCATCTGGAACGACAAATGCAGGAAAGTTCTTCAGAACCTCCTCCATCTCGATCAGATATTTCTCAACACCCTCCTGCTCAAGCTGGCTCAGGGTAACTGATGCTTCTTTCTGAAATCCTCCAGTAGCCTCACGGACAAGCCCCGTCATAATCGCGCCGGAACCGAGCATCCGCCCCAGATCATCAATGATGCTTCTTACGTACGTTCCTTTAGAGCAGACGAGCAGAAATGATCCTTCGCCAGAATGCTCCCTATACTCAATCAGGTGTATTTTTGATACATGGATCTCCCGTGCTTCTCGAGGAATCTCTTTTCCATCCCTTGCAAGTTCATATAATCTTTTGCCTTGAACTTTAAGCGCTGAGTACATGGGTGGAATCTGTTTTGTAGTGCCAAGAAAACTCTGCAGCATCTCAACAACATTTTCCCGCTTCGGAAGAGGTTCTCCTGTTTCCTGAACTTCTCCAAAAGCATCCAGTGTATCTGATATTTTGCCAAACTGAAACGAAGCGCGGTATATTTTTTCTCCGTCCATAATATAATCCACAAGCTTTGTCGCTCTCCCAATACAAACTGGAAGAACTCCTTCAGCCTCCGGATCAAGTGTTCCAGTATGGCCAACCTTTTTGATTCCCGTGATGCGCTTCACTGAAGCCACCACCTGGAAAGAGGTCATCCCTCTTTCTTTATATATATTGAGCACACCATTCAAGAGGTCATCATCCTTTCAATCTCATCAAGTATGCGGATTTTAGCATGCATGAGATCTTCTGCTTCTATGTTGCACCCCGCTGCACGGACGTGCCCACCGCCACCAAATACAGCACATAACGCGCTGGCATCCAGATACTCTTTTGTTCTCACACTGACTCGGAAAAACCCTTCGGCTTCTTTGAAAAGAATCGAAACTTCAGCTTCTTTTGGTTCCAGTCCATAATTGACAATGTCCCCAGTATCCCGGTCCGATATGGATAATACATTAAAGTCATTGGCTTCCAGATTCATCATGGATACTTTACCTTCAAAATGACTCTCAAGGGTCATCAGCGCACGCCCCAAAAGCTTTACCTGCTTAAAAGGTGAAGTGGCAAAGAGCATCCGTTGAATCTTCGAGAAATTGACACCGGTCTCCAATAACTTTGATGTGATGCGCAGTGTTTTGGATGTTGTGCTTGGAAACCTGAAGCTTCCTGTATCCATGACAATCCCAGTATACAGGCATTCCGCCATGGCTTCAGTCACAGGAACATTAAGTTCCTCCAGAAGCTCATATACTATTTCCGCTGTAGAGGCTGATTTGCTGTCCACATAATTGAGATCCCCATACATTTCATTGGAAACGTGGTGGTCCAGATTTATTTTGAATATGTCTGAAAACCCATCTCTTTCCATGGAAAGACGGTCTTTGTTGCCACAATCAAGACATATCAGCAATGTTCGGTCGTCTCTCAATGCATTCAGCTCTCCATACTCCTCATAAAGAGGAAGATAGGACAGGACTTCTGGTCCTGGTTCTTTTGAGAGCACATCCACTTCCTTGCCGATGCTTCTCAGCCCTAAGGTCAACCCCAAGGTACTGCCCACAGCATCTCCATCAGGAGATGCATGGGCAACCACAGCGATTTTATTGAATTCGAGAATTTTATTCGCAATATCCCGCAATATCATACTCAGTTTCCTTTTTGCTCATTGGCTTTCCGAATCAGCTCATCTATATGCATACCTTTATCAATGGTGTCATCCATCACAAAAATCAGTTCAGGCACATAGCGCAGCTGAATTCTCTTTCCAACTTCTCTTCGGATAAAACCTGCTGAGTTCTTAAGCCCCAGAAATGATTCTTCTTTTTGCTGCTCTGTCCCAAAAACACTTGCATATACTTTTGCATATCTCAGATCTGATGTGACTTCCACATCTGTAATGGTAATCATGGCGGTAATCCGGGGATCTTTCAGTCCATTCATGATGATGGCAGAAATCTCTTTCTTCATCTCTTCGTTGATTCTTCCCGTTCTGTATTTTGCCATACTTTCACCTCATTTCTCACTCTCTAAATGCTTCTTACAGTTCTTTACGTACAATAGACTCCATCACATACGCTTCGATGATATCGCCTTCTTTGATCTCATTGAATTTCTCAATAGAAAGCCCGCATTCAAATCCTGCCAGAACTTCCTTCGCATCATCCTTGAATCTCTTAAGTGAAGCAAGTTTTCCTTCATGGATAATCACACCATCTCTAAGAAGTCTGATTTCAGAATTTCTTGTGATTTTTCCATTCAGCACATAACATCCAGCGATGGTACCAATAGCAGATACTTTATAAGTCTGTCTGATTTCCACACGTCCCTGGACAACTTCTTTGATTTCTGGCGCAAGCATACCGATCATGGCAGCCTTGATGTCATCTACTGCATGGTAAATAACTCTGTAGGTCTTCACATAAACTTTTTCTTTTTCTGCAAGAACCTGTGCATTATTGTCAGGTCTGACATTGAACCCGATGACCACTGCATTGGATGCTGCCGCCAGGGATATATCTGTCTCTGTGACTGCACCAACACCACCATGAATCACACGTACTTTGATCTCATCCGTGGAAAGCTTCTCCAGTGTACCCTTCAATGCTTCAATGGAACCTTGCACATCTGCCTTGATGATGATTGGAAGTTCTTTAATCTTACCTTCCTTCACCTGGCTGTACAGATCTTCCAGAGATACTCTCATCGTACTCTGCTGAAGACTCTTTTCCTTGATCTTTCTCGCTTCCGCCATACCTCTGGCTGTCTTCTCGTCCTTGACTTCATGGAACTTGTCACCTGCCTGAGGCACTTCTGACAGCCCAAGAATTTCCACTGGTATAGATGGTCCAGCACTCTTGATCTTCTTGCCCTTGTCATCAAACATCGCACGGATTCTGCCATAAGTGCTTCCTACAAGAATAGAATCTCCCACATTAAGCGTACCTTTTTGCACAAGAAGTGTTGCCACAGGTCCGCGGCCCTTATCAAGCTCTGATTCAATAACGGTTCCTGCTGCTCTTCTGTTTGAATCTGCCTTCAGTTCTTCAACTTCAGCTGTCAAAAGAACCATTTCCAGAAGATCGTCGATTCCAATTCTCTGCTTAGCAGAAACAGGTACACAGATGGTGTCTCCACCCCACTCTTCTGCCACAAGACCATATTCAGTAAGTTCCTGCTTCACTCTGTCAATGTTTGCACCTTCAACATCAATCTTGTTGATGGCAACAATCATCGGAACGTTCGCTGCCTTACAGTGATTTATGGCTTCTGCGGTTTGAGGCATGATACCGTCATCCGCTGCCACAACGAGGATAACAATATCTGTTACCTGGGCTCCTCTTGCTCTCATGGCTGTAAAGGCTTCATGGCCTGGGGTATCCAGGAACGTGATCTTTTCGCCATTGATGGTAATGGTATACGCACCAATATGCTGAGTAATACCACCCGCTTCGCTTTCCGTTACTTTCGCCTTACGGATTGCATCAAGAAGGGATGTCTTACCATGGTCAACGTGTCCCATTACGGTAACAATCGGAGGTCTTTTTTCCAGATTCACATCCAGAAGATCTTCTTCTTTTTCATCTGATATTCCTGATGCATCGTCCTTAATCTTCACAATGTCGATTTCCAGACGTTTTGCAGCTTTCTCAGCTGTCTCAAAGTCGATTTCCTGATTGATACCAGCCATGATTCCAGTGAAAATCAGCGCCTTTATAACTTCTGCCACAGGTTTCCCGAGCTTGTCAGCAAACTCCTTGACCGTGATAAATTCACCGATTTCAACCTTCATATTCGCCAGAGCAGCTTCTTCTGCCTCCAGCTTTTCCTGTGCCAGTTCTCTTTTGGTTTTCTTCTTCTTCTTTGCGAGGTTTACAACTTCTTCTTCAAGAATCTCCTCATATTCATCCACGATACTCTTCGTAACTTTACCTTCAGTATCCATGGACTCTTCCTTAACCGCTTCCTTATTTCCCTCTGAATCCCCAAGAAGTTCCTTGATGAGTGCAGCATCTTCTTCTTCCACAACACTCATATGATTCTTAACCTCTATCCCAAATTCATCCTTTAATAACGCGATCAACTCTTTACTTGATATCTCCAGTTCCTTTGCAAGCTCATACACTCTGATTTTTGACAATAGGACCACCTCCGTTTTTATTCTTCAATTCCTTTGCTGTTGTACTGTTCTTTGAGTTTTCTTGCCATGTTCCGGTCAGAAACTCCTACAACTGCAATTCCTTCATAACCCAATGCATATCCTAATTCATCAGGAGTGAAATCCTCAATATAAGGCACTTTATACTTTTCACAGTAACCTTTGAACTTATCCTTCGTATTCTCAGAAGCACCTTTGGACAAGATCAGAAGATACAACTTTCTCATCTTGATGGCTTCTTCGTTCTTGTTGTATCCCAAGATCAAATTCCCGGACTTTCTTGTCAGTCCCAGGAAGGACAGCATTTTATCCAACTTCCACCGCCTTCCGAAGATCATCATAGATCTCCTGGCTGATCGAGGTTTCCAAGTTTCGAGACAGTCTTTTGGTCTTAAAGGCCTTTTCCAGACAATCTGTACTCTTGCAAACATATGCACCTCTGCCGGGCTTTTTCCCAACCAAATCCAGAGAAATCTCTCCTTCTTTGTTTTTCACCACACGAATCAGTTCCTTTTTAGGTTTCATCTCCATGCAGCCGGTGCACATTCTCATTGGTATTTTTTTCACCTTCACGTAAAACACCTCTCTTTCCAGTTTAATTAAGCTTCTGAATCTTCCTCTTGAATATCAGTATCCTCAATAAGTTCAGATGCTGTTTCAGCTTCTTCAGCTGTAGTATCAACTAGGGCTTCATCTGTCAGTGCCACAGTTTCTTCCAGTTCAGCTTTTTCTAGAAGCTCCTGTTCATACTGCTTCTTGCTCTTGATGTCAATTTTCCATCCAGTAAGTTTTGCAGCAAGTCTTACATTCTGCCCTTCTTTACCAATGGCCAGGGACAGCTGATTGTCATCCACCACTACCTTACAGGCACTTCCTTCGTTCATGATGATAACATCCAGAACTTTAGCAGGGCTTAAAGCATTGGCAATGAACTCTCTAGGATCCTTGGACCACTTGATGATGTCGATTTTTTCATTTCTCAGCTCGTTCACGATGTTCTGTACTCTAGTTCCTCTTGGACCAACGCAAGCACCCATGGGCTCCACTTCCGGATCATTGGAATGCACGGCAATCTTTGTTCTTGAACCAGCTTCTCTGGAGATGGCCTTGATTTCTACAATTCCTTCATAGATCTCAGGTACTTCTTTTTCAAAAAGTCTTTTGACCAGCCCTGGATGGGTTCTAGATACGGAAATCATCGGCCCCTTCGGATTTTGTTTCACTTCCACAATATAGAGCAGAATCTTGTCATTGAACTGATAGTTCTCTCCAGGAATCTGTTCCTGAGGAGTCAAAACTGTTTCTGTCTTTCCAAGGTCGATGTAGATATTCCCCTTGTCTTTTCTTTGAACAGTTCCCATGATCACATCAAATTCTTTTTCATGATACTGATTGTAAAGAATGCTTCTTTCTGCTTCCTTTATTCTCTGTGTCACAATCTGCTTGGCAGACTGAGCTGCCACACGGGCAAAATTTGCTGGAGTCACTTCGTTCTCCACCACATCCAGAAGTTCATATCTTGGATCGATTTCTTTTGCTTCTTCCAGCGTAATCTCATCTTGAGGATCCATAACCTCTTCAACAATCCTTCTCAAAGAGAACACCTTGATTTCTCCGGTCTCTCTGTCGATGTTGACTCTCACGTTTTGGGATCCGGAATTTACATAATTTTTCTTGTACGCTGCAATCATCGCATCTTCCAGTGTTTCAAAAAGCATCTCCTCACTGATTCCCTTTTCCTCTGCGATGGCTTTTAATGCCAGAATAACTTCATCTTTCTTTTTCACAGTTGCCTTTGCCATTTTATCCTCCTTAGAATTTTTACAAATCTACTTCAATATTGATACTGCGAAGATTTTCAAATGTAACTTCCAGTGGCTTTTTGTCTTTTTCAACAAGAAGCCCTCCACTCTGAACTTCCTTAAGGACCCCAATGAACTTCTTGGAACCGTCCACTGGTTTCTTCGTCTTAATCTGAACCTTTTCTCCCACTGCTGCTTCCATGTGAGCTTTGGTGAATAGAGTCCTGAAAATTCCTGGTGATGAAACTTCCAGATTGTAATCCTCAGAAATCGGATCCTTCTCATCTAGAATATCGCTGATCCTTCTGGATACGGTCTCGCAGTCCGCAAGTGCAATTCCATTCTCATGTTCAATATAGAATCGGAGAATGTTCATTCCATCCTCATGGACATATTCCATGTGATACATACCATAACCCAAATCTTCAATTTCTTTCTGGAATAGCGGTTCCAGTTCCTTCCATTTTTCCATGGTTTCACCCCATTATAATTATTTGACAGTTTTGTTTTGTGTTTATGTTTTTCCCTAATGAAAAACGCAACTAGATTACAGTTGCGCCACACAAAACGAAAGAGCGGGTTTTGCCCACTCTTCTAGTTCAAAGTTATTCTTCTTATAAAGAATAACATAGTATTTTGAAAAATTCAACCCCTATAGGTTGAAGAGAGAGAGCTGGTTTGTTTCATCCATCCCCTCAAGAGCCCCACAATTTGAAAGTGTTTCAATGACTGTTTTGGAAATCTTACAGCGTAATCGGAGATCTTCCTTCGAAATGAAAGGACTTCTTTGAGCTTCCTCATAAATGGATGTTGCCGCATTGACACCAACCCCCACAAGACAGCTCAGAGGCGGTCTGATTTCACCTTCTTCGATGAGAAACTTTGATCCATGAGAAAGGTATAGATCCACTGGTTTGAACTTCAACCCTCTCTTATACATCTCATACACAATCTCTAGGATTGTGATCATATTTTTTTCTTTTGCTGAAATGTTGTTTCCAAGCTCGTAGTACTCATCCAGCTGCTTTTTGACAGCCACTTCACCTTTCAGTATGAGCTCTCCATCAAAGTCCGATGCTCTTGTGGAATAATAGGCCGCATAATATGCCAAGGGATAGTACACTTTGAAATAGGCGATACGCATAGCCATCATAACATAAGCCACCGCATGGCCCTTTGGAAACATATATTTGATTTTTTTACAGGATTCGATGTACCATTCAGGCACGCTGTTCTCTCGCATGATGACTTCGTCCTCATCTTTGAGTCCTTTGCCTTTTCGCACACTCTCCATGATAGTGAAGGCACGTTTTGCAGGCAGCCCTTTATAAATCAGATACACCATAATATCATCACGGGTACTGATGCATTCGCTCAGGGTTGTGAATCCTTCTTTGATATAGTACTGAGCATTGTTCAGCCATACATCTGTACCATGTGAAAGTCCTGATATTCTCACAAGATCTGCAAAGGATTTTGGACTTGTATCCAGAAGCATCCCCCGGACAAACTTCGTTCCAAACTCCGGAAGACCTAATGAACCCACCGGAATCCCCAGCTCCTCTTCTGTTACCCCCAGTGCTTTTGTGGAGGTGAATAAGGAGATCACCTTCTCATCGTTGAGAGGCAGGGTCTTTGGGTCAATGCCAGTCAGATCCTGAAGCATTCTCAGCATAGTCGGATCGTCATGTCCTAGTATGTCAAGTTTCAGAAGTCTTCCAGAAATGGAGTGGTAATCAAAATGCGTGGTCGTTATGTCAGAAGACTGATCATCTGCTGGCCTCTGTACAGGAGTAAAGTTATGCACATCATTATCTCTAGGCACAACCATAATACCACCTGGATGCTGACCCGTGGTTCTTTTAACACCCACAAGCCCCAGAGAAAGCCGCTCAATCTCCGCTGTGGGAAGATGCATCTCACGCTCCTCCAGATACTTTTTGACATAGGCATACGCGGTCTTATCCGCTACTGTACCAATGGTGCCCGCCTTGAACACATATCCTTCACCAAAGAGCTCTTCTGTGTATTTATGAACCACTGCCTGATATTCTCCCGAGAAGTTCAAGTCAATATCAGGTTCTTTATCCCCTTCAAACCCCAGGAAGGTTTCAAAGGGAATGTCATGTCCATCCCGAACATAAGGAGATCCACATTCCGGACAGTCTTTGAGCGGTAAATCCGCACCACTTGAAACACTTCCATCCAAAAAGAACTCATTATGTCTGCAGGATGGGCATCGGTAATGGGGTGGAAGTCCGTTCACTTCCGTGATCCCTGTAAAAGTAGCAACCAGTGAAGACCCCACAGAACCTCTTGATCCTACAAGGTATCCATCAGAAAGCGACTTGGCAACCAGTTTGTGCGCTATAAGATAAAGCACGGCATACCCATTGCTGATGATGGAGTTCAGTTCCTTTGTCACACGTTTTTCCACCACCTCAGGGAGGATCTCTCCGTAGAGTTTATGAGCTTCCTTCATGGTCATTTCTCTGATTTCCTCATCCGCACCATCAATCTTAGGTGGGAATGTCCCCTTGGGGATGGGAAGAAAGTCCTCAATGCTGTCTGCGATGAGATTGGTATTTTTCACAACAATCTCATAGGCTTTATCACGCCCAAGATAGGAGAAAGCATCCAGCATCTCATCTGTGCTTCTGAAATACAGGTCTAGATCATCATTCTGATTGTTGTACCCTTGCGATGCCAGGAGGATTTTCCGATAGAACTTGTCTTCCTTATTCAAATAGTGGACATCTCCAGTGGCTACAACGATTTTTCCTTGAGATTCACCAAGTGAGATCAGTTTTCTGTTCAGGTCACGTAATCCCTCTATATCCTGAATACGGCCGTCCTTCAGAAGATCCAGGTTGTTTTCAACAGGCTGCACTTCAATATAGTCATAGTAGGAGGCCATGGTCAGAATCTCGTCTTCCGTTCGTCCTTCCATGATATACCGTACAAGTTCCGAATTGATACAGGCAGAACCCAATAAAAGTCCTTCCCTCTTTTGTTCCAGGACACTTTTTCTGATTCTGGGCTTCATGTGGAACGACTTCAGATGGGACTCCGTCACCATTTCATAAAGATGCTTGAGACCAGTGAGATTCTTCACAAGAATTGTTGTATGATACATTGGCAGTTTTTTATAATCCATCTCTTTTCTGCTTCGCTCATTCAGCTCTCTGAAGGAATGAATCCCCATGGTTTCCATTTTTTCCATGGACTTTAGAAGAATCCGATGAGTGGTCTTCGCATCATCCACTGCTCTATGATGTGATCCCATATCTATTCCCAGGTGTTTTGAAATGACATCCAGCCGGTGTCTTTTCAAATCAGGGTAGAGGAATCTCGCCATAGGCACAGTATCCATGATGGGATTATGAATGCTTCGTCCAAGATCTGCCAGATTCTTACGAATGAAGCCCACATCAAAGTAGGCATTATGGGCAACCAAGGTCGCATTTCTGATGAATTCCTCAAACTGAAGAATCACCTCTCCAATGAGTGGTGCATCTTTCACCATGGTGTCTGTGATTCCTGTCAATTCAGTGATTTTTGATGGAATGGAACGTTCTGGATTGATGAAAGCCGAGAATTCATCAATGACTTCACCATCTCTTACCTTCACCGCACCGATTTCGATGATCTTATCATTCACAGAAGAGAATCCTGTGGTTTCAATATCGAATATCACAAGATCCTTCAATGTCTCATCTATATTTTCAATGATATTCATTTCGTCATTGACTACATAGGCCTCCATGCCATATATTGGCTTGACTCCTGTAGCTTTCGCCTGATCCATAGCTTCGGGATACGCCTGAACAACTCCATGATCCGTTATGGCCACGGCGCGGTGTCCAAAGTCCTTGGCTAGAGAAAAAACAGATTTCGCTGAAGCCAGGGCATCCATACTGCTCATGTTGGTGTGCAGATGAAGTTCTACCCTTTTTTCTGCTGCGGTATCTTTTCTCTTTACTTTTTCCATTCTATAGATATCCCGGGCAATCATGGTCAGCTCTTTCGAGTACATATCCAGTGTGACGCTTCCTTTAAACCGGAACACCTGGCCCGCCTTAATTGGAAGTTCTTCCCCTTCTTTCAGGAATACTTTCACTGCAATAGAGCTGGACAAATCCGTGACATACAGCACAAGGAGTGTTTTCCCGTTTCTTAGTTTCTTTTCATCTGTTTTGAAAACCTCGCCATCTATGACACAGATTCCAGCATTGTCATCCAGTTCTTTGATTCTGACACTTGGCTCTTTAATTGCTTTTCCAAAGATGACATTCTCATCTTGAGATTTCTTTTGTCCTTTTACAGGTTCCTCCAAAGGTGCTTTTCTGGAAGGCATCACCATTTTGGGTGCCTCCACCCTATGCTCTGCGCTGACTTGAGAATCCTGTCTTGCTGCGTGAAGTTCTTTGCTTACATCTAGTTCTTTTCTTTCAGGAGTCAGTGCAACATTCAGCACTGTTTCCACATGGACGCTCTGTCCGTAGTATTGGGAAATTAGTGTTTCAATATGCTTCACTGCATCGTGACTTCTAAAATTCGTAATGAGGACGGGACTGTAATGTTGGATTTTCAGATGCCCTTCTGCCAGATGGACATCTGCATCTTTTAAAAAATTATACCGAAGCGGTTCTGACAGAAAAATCCCCATGAGAACATCCTGGATATTCTCGTGGGTGAGCTGATCCAGGATATTGACAATCAGTGTCTCACTTTCCTGTCCTGTCACATGCTTCAGGAAATTACCGATGGGTTCTTTCACTTTAGGGTCCAGAACACGGAACGATTTTAGAAAAACTCTGAACTGATTTTGTTTTTTGAGATACTCTACTTTCAGCACGTCTTGAATTTTATATGCAGAGAGTGAGGACTCTTTGCTGAGCAGGTGATTAATTTCCAATCAAAGCCCTCCTCCTTTCCTAATCATTACAGTTTGTCAATTTCCTCCAAAAGGGCTGCAACCAGCTCTTCTTCTTTCACTCTTCTTATAATGAGGCCTTTCTTGAATATCAGCCCCATGCCGTTTCCTCCAGCAATACCGATGTCCGCTTCCCGGGCTTCACCAGGTCCATTGACCACACATCCCATGACTGCGACCTTGATGTTCTTCTTGCTGTCTTTTAAAGCATCTTCCACCTGATTCGCAATACCAATCAGATCAATTTGAGTCCTTCCGCAAGTCGGACAAGACACAAACTCAATTCCATCTTTCAGATGCCCTACAGATTTCAGAATCTCTCTTCCAACTTTGATCTCCTCAATGCTGTCTCCGGTTAAGGATACTCTTATGGTATCCCCAATACCTTCGGACAAAAGGCCTCCGATACCCACAGAGCTTTTGATGGTTCCTCTCCAAGGTGTTCCAGCTTCCGTTACACCCAGGTGGAGAGGATAATCCACTTCTTTGGAAAGCAAACGGTAACTGTTCATCATGGTCATAACATCAGATGACTTAATCGAGATGATGGTGTCATAAAAGTTGGCATCCTCCAGAAGCTCCACATGACGCAGCGCACTTTCCACCAGGGCTTCAGGCGTCACATGACCATACTTCTCAAGTAGATCTTTCTCCAAGGACCCTGAGTTCACACCTACCCGGATGGGAATTCCCTTATCTTTACAGACTTCAGCCAGAAGACGCACTTTGTCCTTCCCGCCAATGTTCCCTGGATTGATTCTCAGTTTTGAGATTCCATTTTCAATGCTCTTCAGGGCTAAGCGGTAATCAAAGTGAATATCTGCCACAACAGGTATGGGCAGCTGTCTTGTAATCTCTTTTAGTGCTTCAGCCGCCTCCAGATCTGGTACAGCAACACGAATGATATCACATCCTGCAACCATCAACGCTCTAGACTGGTCTAATGTAGCTTCAATATTTCTTGTATCGGTGTTAGTCATGGACTGAACGCTGATCTTGCTGTCTCCACCTACATACATATTTTTAATTTTGATTTTTCTCGTTGGTCGACGTTCAATCATCAGAAGCCTCCTGGTAAAAAGATATCCTTAAATGTAATCAGCAGCATGAAACTCATAAGTATCGCAAAGCCGATGGTGTTCCATATCCCGACGAACTTATCCGGAATTTTCCTTCTGCTGACCAGTTCCACCAGAAGAATCAGGATCCATCCTCCATCGAGTGCTGGAAATGGAATGAGATTCAGAACCGCTAGGTTGATGCTGAGAAATGCAGCAAAGGATGCCAGATTCCAAAGAGAAACACTTGCGACTTCTGTGGATATTTTGAAGATTGTGACTGGTCCACCAAAATCATTGATGGAAGCTCGCCCTGTAAATAGCACTTTTAGTGAGAATAGCGTTTGAGCAATCAATGACCTTCCCTGATTAATCGCAGCACCAATGCTTTCAAAAACACCAGGATCAGTTTCTGATATCGGTACAACTCCTACCAAAGCTCTTCCTTCAGATTCCATTGGCGTAAGTTTCTTTACGACCCTTCCATTTGCTGTCTCAAGCTCTAAAGTGACTTCCTGTAAACCGTTATACGCAATATAGGTGGAAACATCCTGAAATGTGTAGGCTTTTTCTCCATTGACACCAATAATTTTGTCACCTGCCATGATTCCAGCTTCCTCAGCAGGCGAGTCAGGGATTACCTCTGAAATCACATTGCTGGAATAGCCGTTGAAAATCACGATGACAAAGAGAACCAACACAGCCATGATGATGTTCATGATGGGTCCTGCTGCAATGATACTGATTTTTCTGAGAGGGCTTTTGGAGAAGAATGAACCCTCTCCTTCCTCATCTGCAGTCTCACCGTACATTTTCACAGAGCCACCAATGGGCAGCGCTTTTAAAGAATACAAGGTATTCTTACCTTGCTTCTTGAAGATCCTGGGACCCATACCTACAGAAAACTCTTCCACGGTGACACCATTGAGTCTGGCAACAATAAAATGACCGAATTCATGCCCAAGGACCAGAAGACCAAAGGCAAATATTGATAATACTAAATACATGTTCTCACCTCTTCATTTTGTTACGGACAAACATTTTAACTTCATCATGGGCAGAAATCACTTTTTCAAGCGAAATCTCACCAAGATTTCTATAGGCATCCATGGCCTGTTCCACTACTTCTACAATTTCATGGTAGTGTATCTGGTTCTCCAGAAATAACGCTACCGCTTCTTCATTGGCACTGTTCATTACTGCGGTCTGTAGACCTCCCCTTTTACCAGCTGTATATGCCAAGTCCAACGCTCTGAACGTTTCCCTATCCGGAGCTTCAAAAGTCAGCTTTGATATTTCTAAAAGGTTCAAGGGTTTTGCCACGGAACGTGTTCTGTGTGGATAATTGAGTGCATACTGTATGGGCAGCCTCATATCAGGCGCCCCAAGCTGAGCAATGACACTGTTGTCCACAAACTCCACCATGGAATGGATGATGCTTTCAGGATGGACCAGTACCTCAATCTGATCATAGTCCACATCAAAGAGCCATTTAGCCTCGATGACCTCGAGCCCTTTGTTCATAAGGGTGGAGGAGTCAATGGTTATTTTCGCTCCCATCACCCAGTTCGGATGTTTTAAGGCCATCTGGCGAGTGACGGTTTTTAAAAATGCCTGATCTTTCCCTCTAAAAGGGCCCCCTGAAGCAGTCAGGATAATCTTTTGTATTTCTTCGTGCTTTGATCCCTGAAGACTCTGAAAAACTGCAGAGTGTTCAGAATCCACCGGTAGAATATGCACATTGTGCTTCTTTGCTAGAGGCATAACAAGTTCTCCCGCAGCTACCAGTGTTTCTTTATTTGCAAGCGCAATGTTCTTTCCATTCTCAATGGCAGCTATGGTTGGCTTAAGGCCCACCATTCCCACAAGTGAAGTCACGACAGTATCTGTATCTGGAAGTGTCGAAATGTGGATGAGACCCTCAGAACCAAACGAGATTTCTCCCTGAAAGCCGATGGATTTCAACAGCTCTTCCGCTTCCACCATGATCGATTCATCTGTCACTGCCACAGCAGATGGATGGAACTCTTCAATAATATCTTTCAACACCGAAAGATTTCTATGTACCGTAACCCCTGAGAGCACAATATCTTTTTCTTTTCTCAAAACATCCAGAGTTTGCGTTCCAATGGATCCGGATGCGCCTATAATCGCAATATTCTTCAAATGGGATAACCCCTTTCCTTTTCTAATCTGGTTGAACTTTATTATACTAGAGAATTATTAAGAAATTCCTACAAAAAAATGATACTTCAGTTCAGCTCACCTAGAAACTGACTCCAGATGCTCTATTATTCTAACACAAATCTTCACTACACTCCATGAGGATACTCTGAAGGATAGATCGTTCTGTCCTTCCAGTTCTATGAAATCAAAAAAGCCCGAAGATAACTTCGGACTCTTTACACGTCATACAAAAATGTCATTACTTGGTTCTTTTCAGAAGAAGGGTCAGAATATAGTTGTTCAGCGAGCGGTTTTCTTTTTCAGCTTCCTTCAACAGTTCTTCCTTCAGTTCGACAGGTAATGTAAACAGTATCTTGGTTTTAGGCTCTTTTTTCATAAGCTCCCTCCTCTTTGTACATATGACAAATTTACTGTTGTATATAATATACCTCTAACCTCGGGACAATACAATATATATTATTTAAAATTCTTATGAACATCTTTAATTTTTTGGTATCAAAATGAGAAAAGAGCCATGCCAAAGGAATGACTCTTTTTTATAGATGGATGTGTAGCCATGAAATAACGGCATCACGTCATGTTCTATAAAACATATGTTGTATAGACATACACAATGAGGGCGACAAATAAGATTGAATCAAACCTGTCAAGCACTCCACCGTGCCCTGGGATTAGCTTGGGATAATCCTTCTCCCCTGCATATCTTTTGATAGCAGAAGCTGCCAGATCTCCGATTTGTCCAAAAAACGCCCCCATTAAGCCAATGATGGCAAAATGAGCAATATTCGCTCCGGATTCTGCAGAAATAAAATATCCGAGAATCAAAGCGCCAATGGTTCCCCCAAGTAAACCTCCAACTGCTCCTTCTACAGTCTTTTTGGGGCTCACTCGCTCATTGAGCTTATGTTTCCCAAACAGTCTTCCAGAATAGTAGGCCAAAGTATCACAGACCCATGAAATTACAAAAACAAGAGGAACGTAGTACATCCCCTGTTCTTTATCACCCAGCAAAATCAGAAAACTGAACAAAACTCCTGTATATACAAATCCTGAGACAGTAATCCCTACGTCCGCAATATTGATCTTTTCATCAAAGACCATATAGATAAACAGAACCGCTGTCATAAGCGCTATAAGAACACCCACATGCGCCAACGGATCGGGAACAAACAGCACAACCGCATAATAGGAGAGCAGCACACTGTATCCTATGAAGGATACCGGACTATGACCTTTCTTACGGACCACATGAAAATACTCAAAGAGTCCACGAAAAGACAGAAATAGTACAGCTGCTTTCAAATACCATCCACCCAAAAAAATCAGAAGTAGAAATGGAGCCAGAATCAGTGCTCCTATATATCGATTATTCACCCTTTACTCCCCCAAATCGGCGGTCTCGTTTCTGATAATCTGAAATCGCCTGTCTCAGATGTGCTTCTGTGAAATCCGGCCAAAAAATCTGATTGAACCATAATTCGCTGTATGCGCCCTGATAAAGCAGAAAATTTGACAACCGGAGTTCCCCGCTGGGTCTTATGATCAGTTCCGGGTCCGGCTGACCTTTTGTATACAGAAATTCTTTGAAAGACTCCTCTGTGAGGTCCTCCATGGAAAATCTGTGCTCTTCCACAGCCACAACAAGTTCTCTGATGCCATGAAGAATCTCCTCACGTCCACCATAGTTTAATGCGAGATTCATCTGTACCCCAGTATTATTTTTCGTAAGTTCCCAGGCTTCTTTCAGTGCTTCTTGAGCCTTCAAGGGAAGTCTTTCTGTATTCCCCACATAGTTCACCACGACGTTGTTGTCATGAAGCTCTTTCAGCTCATTTTTCAAATATTCGATCAGAAGAGACATCAGGGCATTCACTTCCTCTTTTGGCCGTTTCCAGTTTTCAGTGGAAAAAGCATAGAGGGTCAGGAACCTGACCCCTAAGCGATTGCATTCTTTTAGTATTCTTCTTATAGTCTCTACTCCCGCCTTGTGACCCATGGTTCTTGGCAGATTTCTCTTCTTCGCCCACCGGCCATTGCCATCCATAATAATGCCGATATGCTTCGGGATTCTTTCCATATCCAGTACTGCATCAATTGCTTCCACTGTACCCGTCTTCTTAAAAATACCAAACATGTCTTACCTTCTTTCAAATGGAAACTATACAGTCATGATCTCTTTTTCTTTATTCTGCAGAATCTTGTCTACTTTCTTGATGAACTCATCCACTTTCTTCTGAACGTCTTCTTCGCCCTTCTTCACTTCATCTTCAGAGACTTCTTTTTTCATTCCCTTGATCTTTTCAATGACATCTCTTCTAATGGATCTGATGGCAATCTTTGCCTCTTCTCCTTTTTTATGTACCACCTTTACCAGATTCTTTCTGGTTTCTTCTGTCAGTTCAGGCACAATTAGGCGAATGACGGATCCGTCATTGTTCGGATTGATGTTCAGCTCAGACATATTGATGGCTTTTTCGATGGCCTTCAAAGCAGATTTTTCCCAAGGTGTAATCATAAGCACTCGTGGTTCTGGTGCTGAGATGTTCCCCACCTGACTGATTGGTACCATGCTTCCATAATACTCAACTTCGATCCGGTCCAGCATGGTAGGATTGGCCCGTCCAGCTTTTAATGTGGCAAGTTCAGCCTCCAGATTACTGATGGACTTCCCCATCTTTTCTTCCATGGTTTTCATTAAATCTTTAAACATAGTCGATCCTCCTATTATTTATTATTCAGCTTATTCATTACAGTCGATAATAGTACCATTGGCTTCACCCATTATGGCTTTTAAAATATTTCCTTCACCATCAAGACCAAAGACAATGATTGGAATTTCGTTGTCTTTGCACAGTGTGATTGCTGTAATGTCCATGACTTTCAGATCTTTTTCAATGACATCGCGGTATGTTAACTTGTCAAACTTCACCGCTTCCGGATAAACATTGGGATCCATATCATAAACTCCGTCCACTTTCTTAGCGAGCAGTATACATTCTGCATCAATCTCCGCTGCACGAAGTGCTGCTGCAGTATCTGTTGTGAAGTAGGGGTTCCCTGAACCTGCCGCAAAAATTACTACCCGGCCTTTTTCCAGATGCCTGACAGCACGCCTTCTGATGAAAGGCTCCGCAATCTCCCGCATTTCAATGGCAGACTGCACTCTTGTTTCAATACCGAGGTCTTCTAATGAGTTCTGCAATGCAAGTGCATTGATACAAGTGGCAAGCATTCCCATGTTGTCCGCTGTCACCCGGTCCATTCCACTTCCTTCGCGTCCTCTCCAAATGTTTCCTGCACCAATGACTGCTCCCACTTCAACGCCCATGTCCACAAGACCTTTGATTTCTTCGGCAATTCTCTTGGCTACAGTAAAATCTATGCCAAATCCATTTTTACCAGCCAATGATTCGCCAGATAGTTTCAGCATGACTCTTTTGTATTTCGGTTCACTCATAATAACCTCCGTATATTGCATTATAGTACCATTCTAACAATTATTTCAAAAAAAGAGAACACCAAGGTGTTCTCTTTTTCATTCTTTCGAATCCTTGTTTTGCTTTTTACTTGTTTTGTCCCATCTGAGCAGCTACTTCAGCAGCAAAATCTACTTCTTCTTTTTCGATTCCTTCGCCCTTCTCAAATCTTACAAACTTTACAAGCTTGATGTTTCCATACTTCTTGGACTCTTCCTTAACAAATGCCTCAATGGAGAGATCAGGGTTCTTAACGAACATCTGATTCACAAGACATACTTCCTTGAAGAACTTGTTGATTCTTCCATCAACCATCTTGTCAACAATCTTTTCTGGCTTGCCTTCATTCAGAGCCTGCACACGATAGATTTCTCTTTCTCTTTCAATGGTTTCTGCATCTACAGAAGAGTTGTCAAGGAACTGAGGATTCAGCGCAGCCACATGCATTGCTACATCCTTTGCCACAGCAGAAACTTCCTGTGTAGCATTTTCAGCATCAACCTGAACCAGAACACCAATCTTTCCACCCATATGAATGTAAGAGGATACAAGTCCTGCTGGAGCTTCCATCTTCTCATATCTTCTCAGATTCATGTTCTCACCAAGCTTAGCAATGAGAGCGGTGATCGCATCTTGGATGGTAGCTTCGCCGTATGGAAGTGCTTTTACAGCATCCAGACTGTCCACGTTGTTTTCAGCTACAGCCTTGGCAATATCATTGGCAAGAGCTACAAAAGCTTCGTTAGCGGAAACGAAGTCTGTTTCACAGTTCAGTTCTATAATAGAAGCATTCTTCAGATCATCGGATACATATGTTGCAATGACACCTTCAGCAGCAACTCTTCCAGACTTCTTAGCAGCGGAAGCAAGCCCCTTTTCTCTCAGGATATCAATAGCCTTTTCTAAATCTCCTTCAGCCTGGGTCAGAGCCTTCTTACAGTCCATCATACCAGCGCCGGTCTTTTCTCTTAATTCTTTAACAGCTTGTGCACTAATCACAGTTTATTCCTCCTAAATTTCATTTCAAACATTGGTCACTCTATAAGAAAAGGTAAATGGAAAACCACCTACCTTTTACTTTTTACTCTGCTATTTCTTCACCCTGTCTAGCTTCAAGAATGGCATCTCCCAGTCTTGCTGTAATCAGCTTAACCGCTCTGATGGCATCATCGTTTCCAGGAATGATATAATCAATTTCGTCTGGATCGCAGTTTGTATCAACAATAGCAACGATTGGAATATTCAGCGCTTTTGCTTCTGCAATTGCAATTCTTTCTTTTCTTGGGTCAACGATGAAGATTGCTCCGATGTTGTTGACATCAAGATTCTTGATACCGCCAAGGTTTCTTTCTAGTTTTTCAAGCTCGTTCATAAGAGCTGCTACTTCCTTCTTTGGAAGAACGTCGAAAGTACCATCTTCCTGCATAGCACGGATTTCTTCCATTCTAGCAATTCTCTTCTTGATGGTGCCGAAGTTTGTCAGCATACCGCCAAGCCATCTGTTGTTTACAAAGTGCATGTTTGCTCTGATTGCTTCTTCCTGAATTGCTTCCTGAGCCTGCTTCTTTGTTCCAACAAAAAGAATATCCTTACCTTCTGCTGCGACTTCTCTAATGAAATCATACGCTACGTCGATAAGCTTCACAGTTTTCTGAAGATCGATGATATAGATCCCGTTTCTCTCTGTGAAAATGTATGGAGCCATCTTAGGGTTCCATCTTCTGGTCTGGTGACCAAAGTGAACACCAGCTTCTAAAAGCTGTTTCATTGAAATTACTGCCATTTTTTTACCTCCTGGTTTTTAACCTTCCATCCACTTCATTTCTCAGAGAAACCCTTCCGGGCAACCTCTCTGAAATCAGTGCATGTGATTATTTTTATCCTAAAGTAGTATACCATAAGCTTCTCTCAGAAGCAACAAAAACCAGTTTAAAACTGGTTTTTGTCTGAAAATCATTATTTCATCATAACATCTACTTAATTATTTACGGATATCCAGTTTTTCAAGAAGTTTATCATTTAGAATTGTGATTCTGGTACCTTTCATTCCTAGAGATCTGGATTTGATTACACCAGCGCTTTCCAGCTTTCTCAGGGCATTGACAATAACAGACCTGGTGATGCCAACTTTGTCCGCAATTCTGGAAGCAACGAGAAGTCCCTCATCTCCATCCAGTTCTCTGAAAATATGGTTCACAGCTTCTTTCTCACTGTATGAGAGAGTCTGAATCGCCAAATCCACCACATCATTCTTCCTCTGGTCTTCTTCGCTTTCCAGTTGTTTTGATCTGAGAATCTCAAGACCAATGATTGTTGCGGAATACTCAGCAAGAACGATATCCTCATCCGTATATTCTCCTTCAAGAGATACAAGAATCAGTGTACCCAACCGTTCACGGTTTCCGTTGATTGGCACGATGGTCGTAATCTTATCCTTGCCTTCATATTCCTTCTCAATGTTCAGCACATACCGCTCATCTGCACTTAGATTCACCAATGTTTCACCGATTTTGAGTAGTGTATCATTATAATCATCACTGTATTTCATTTCTTCCAATACAGATGAATACTCATCTTTTGTTGTGAATGGATATGTGAACTTATGACCTAAGATCTTACCTCTTCGGCTGACCACATACACATCGGAATGGAGCTCCTCGCTTAAGATTTCGCAGATATCATCAAAAACAACAGGTTCAGTTCCTGATTTTTGAAGGATCTTATTGAGTTTTCTAGTCTTATTTAATAATGACATCGTTATCCCCCTTACTCCTATGCTAATATTGTGAATATTTTGAATTGTTATCGGTCCATCAAGATGATATCACAAATTAAAGGATTATTCAATAATTTTGCACAATTCAAAATCCTTTTTTCTTTACACAAACATTTATAAAAATGATTTAATTTTCGATTTCCCGATGAACATATAACAATTTCTTACCAATACCTTGCTTGGATATCAGATTGGTTTGGTGAATAAATTCAAAATGCGCCGAAATTAAGATGATTTTCTATAGTGCAATGAATTATATAAACATTTCTACGAAACCAAAAAAAACAGAATCCTAAATAAATTCACAAATTTTCAAAAAACACAGACTTGTAGAGTATATACTCTTTTTCAGCCGAATGCAATGAAAAAAGGAAAAGACGCACCGCTGGATCTTTTCCTTTCCCTTTCCCGTTCCCTTTCAGATATTGTGAAGACTTCATTAGTCTTCTTCGTTCGCTTTTTCAACCTTTTTCTTAAATCCGCATCCTTCTGTATCACAAGCCAAGTAAGTTCCATCTTTCTTGGAATACTTCTTGTAAAGAAGACCATTACACTGAGGACACGGTTCTTTCACGGGTTCATACCAGCTGACATAATTACATTCAGGATATCTGGAACACCCAAAGAACTTCTTTCCTTTTCTGGATTTCCTCTGCAGAACGTCACCTTCATTGCAGAGTGGACATTTAACATCCAGCTTCTCTACGATGGCTTTTGTGTTTTTGCAGTCTGGATATCCAGAACATGCAAGAAATTTTCCAAACCTTCCATTCTTAATGACAAAATGTTTCCCGCACTTATCGCAGATTTCATCAGAAATCTCATCCTCAATGGTAATCTTGGAGACGGAGCTCTCTGCATGATCAATATCTTTTTTCAGTGGAGTATAGAAACTCCCAACAACCTCTTTCCATGTTTCCTTGCCTTCTTCAATCAGATCCAGTCTGGATTCCATATCAGCAGTGAACTCCACATCCACAATATCTTTAAAGTAAGAGCTCATAAGATCATTAACAATCTTCCCTAAATCTGTAGGTAGGAGACTCTTTTTATCTCTTTCCACATAAAGCCTGTTCAGAAGTGTTGAGATTGTAGGTGCATATGTGGAAGGTCGACCAATACCAAGTTCTTCTAAGGTCTTTACAAAACTAGCTTCCGTATACCGCGCTGGAGGCTGTGTAAAGTGCTGATTGAGCTTAATTTCCTTGCTGTTAAGAACTTCATTCTCATCAAGTTCCGGTATTGCCGTATTCTCCTCTTCCTCTTCACTTTGGTAATCATAAAGCTTCATAAAACCATCAAAAGCTACTGAAGAACCACTGGCTCTAAACTTATAATCTCCATTAAGGACTTCAAGAGATATGGTATTCAGTTTGCAGCTGGCCATCTGACTGGCTACAAATCTTTCCCAAATGAGCTTGTAGAGCTTGTACTCTTCTGATTTGAGGCTGTCTTTCACCTGTTCTGGTGTTAAATGCACATTGGAGGGTCTGATGGCTTCATGAGCATCCTGTGCATTCTTTTTCCCTTTATACACCCTTGGTGTAGCGGGGTAATAGTTCTTGCCAAAATTCATTTCAATGAACTCTTTTGCTGCAGTCTGAGCCTCATCTGATACCCTAGTGGAATCTGTTCTCATATAGGTGATAAGACCGACGGATCCATGCCCCTTCACCTCCATACCTTCATAGAGCTTCTGAGCAACACTCATGGTCCTTCGGGTTTGATAATTCAGCCGTTTAGATGCTTCCTGCTGCAGGGTTGACGTTATAAATGGCGCCAATGGATTCTTAAGTTTGGTGCTCTTCTTTATGCTGGAAACGACAAAAGACCCACTCTTCAGATCATTTTCAATCTTCTTTGCCTCTTTCTCAGTTTCGATTTCTACCTTCTTATTCTTATACTGAGTAAGTTTTGTTCGAATGGTCTTCTTTCCCTTTAGGAGGTCTGCCTCAATACTCCAATACTCTTTGGAGACGAACTTCTCAATTTCCTTTTCTCTGTCACAGATGAGTTTTAGCGCAACAGACTGAACTCTGCCAGCACTGAGTCCCCATTTGACGTTTCTCCATAGAATGGGACTGATTTCATAACCCACAAGTCTATCCACAACCCGTCTCGCCTGTTGGGCATCAAAAACCTTCTGGTTGATGGGCCTCGCATTCTTGATGGATTTCTTCACCGCATCTTTCGTGATCTCATTGAATTCAATTCGAATATTTTCTTCTGGATTGAGCTTCAATATTTGAGCAAGGTGGAAACTAATGGCTTCCCCTTCACGGTCAGGGTCAGTTGCAAGATAGACTTTATCTGCTTTTTTGGCTTCTTTTCTGAGCTTAGCGAGCAGATCCCCCTTGCCCCTGATGGTGATGTATTTGGGCTCAAAATTATCCTCCACATTTACGCCAAGCTGGCTTTTAGGAAGATCTCGAATATGTCCCATGGATGCTTCCACAGTATATCCCGCTCCCAAATACTTCTTGATGGTTTTTGCTTTAGCTGGTGACTCAACGATTACTAATTTCTGACTCATACATTCTCCCTTAAAGGTATATTCAAACACTACATCAATGGAATATCAAAGTTTTTCATTCATATTCCAATTATTCACCTTACTGGTGAACTTTGTGAATTAATTCCATATTCTATACCATGAAATTTGAAATGTCAAAAGAATATTTATCTGAATATCATGAGTACCCTCTTAAACCCCATAAAAAACCACACTCCCCCTTTAGGCTTCCATCAGGAATTTACCTGCCAGTAAGGCGCTTTCTGAAGTCCTCAGAAAAATCCCTACTATTATATAGTATACCGGCTCCCAGTTCTATGAGATGGTTACACCCCTGTCCCCATGGGGATAAAGCTTCGTGGGGAACTGCATGAACATCTCTATTGATCTCCACGCCATAGGTTGCTGTATGTAAAGAACCACTCTTCATCGAAGCTTCTGTGACAACTATAGCATCCGATAACGCGGCTATGATTCTGTTTCTCATGGGAAATGTCCATTTTTCCGGTTTAAAACTAGGAGGATATTCAGACAACATCAGTCCGCTCCTTGAAACCATTCTAAAAAGTTCTGCATTTTCTTTCGGATAGTCCACCCCAAGTCCACAGCCCAAAACACATATGGTACTGTTTCCAGCTTGAAGAGCCGCTCTGTGGGCTGTTGTATCTATCCCTCTGGCTCCACCACTGATTATTGAGATATTATAAAGAGAAAGCTCGTTTACGATGTTCCTAGTCATCTTCACACCATAGGAAGAAGGCGTTCTAGATCCTACAACTGATACAGCGGCATCTTTCAGCAGCTTCTTCTCTCCTCGATAATAAAGCAGTAACGGTGGATTCGATAAATCATATAGCTTGTCTGGATAATCTTCATCTCCGATGAGGAGAAACGCCTCAGTCCCAGTATGTATCGCTCCAGAAGATACCGAATCTCCAAACATCATTTTTCTTTTCTCCACATAGGTGCCGAAGGAAAACGCTGCAAAGAGCCGCTGCTTCCTAGGTAGAGACTTATAAAGTTCACGTTCCACAATAAAACCTCCACATTGATATAGTCGCAAGTACTTCTATTATCAGGGAGGTTCGATGTTTTATTCAGTTTACTTTCGCGCGGTCATTTCAGGATATTAGAAAGGAAGGAGATTCTGTGTATAGGGGTTGCTCCAATTTCCTGCAACGCTTCCAAATGATCTTTGCTTCCATAACCTGCATTATGTTCAAATCCATACTGCGGATAGTATAAGGCATAATTTTCCATCAGCCTGTCCCGATGCACCTTGGCAATGATGGATGCGCAGGCAATCGAGGCGCTGATTGTATCCCCTTTCACAAGAGCAATATTCTCCCCCTGATAGTCCTTGATCTTATAACCATCTGAAAGAACCAGCTCCGGATTCACCGATAAGGTACGAACCGCTCCGCGAAAGACTTCATGATTGCAGTATGAGATCCCAAGGCGGTCAATATCAAGATTGCTCATTTCATAAACACTGTACGATAAGGCTTTCTCTTTAATCATCTCCGCAAGGATTTCCCTGTTCTTTTTTGATATTTTTTTTGAGTCGTCTATCCCCAAAATCATTTCTGTAAAACTATCATCCATAGGCAGAATTACAGCTGCAGCCACAATCGGCCCTGCCAGAGGTCCTCTTCCCACTTCATCCACGCCGCAGACAATTTTCCCGTATGAAAGATCATGCTGGTACAGCGCTTTTACACGAAGGATCTCTTTCTCTTCAGCTTCCTTGGATTTTTTCAAACTTTGTCCTATCCCTTGAACTGCTTTCCTATGGTCTTCAAGAAGAGCTGAGATCCATTCTTCTCTATTTTCTAAAACCAAATCCGCGTGATCTTTGATGTATCTTTTTATGGCCGCTGCGCTCTCTTTCAATATCTCTTGCTTATTCATGTTCTGGCCACTCCAAAGAGATCTTGCCAAGCTTGCCACTTCTGAACTCATCCAGCAGCATCACCGCTACACGTGTATAATCAATTTCTCCGCCTTTGATGATGCAGCCTCTTTTTCTCGCAATCATTTCCAGATTCTCTAGGGACTCTTCACTAACAGACTCCAGTCCATACCGGTCCATGAGCCTCTTCCCATAGTGATTTGAAAGTCTTTCCACCAGTCGCAAAGCAAGGGTTTCAATATCCATGATCTCATCCTTGATTGCTCCTGTGAAAGCCAGATTCAGTGATGTTTCTTCCTCAAACTTAGGCCATAGAATTCCAGGGGTATCCAAAAGCTCGATTCCATCCTTAGTCTTGATCCACTGCTTGTTCTTCGTCACACCTGGTCGGTCTCCGACCTTGGCAATGGAGTTCTTCGCCATGCGGTTGATGAAAGAGCTCTTTCCCACATTAGGAATCCCGACCACCATAACTCTGATGTGGTAATTCACAATCCCACGTTCCCTGCTTCTCTCCAGCTTTTCTTTCAGAAGCTCATTCAGTGCGGGCTTGATATTGTTCAGCCCTTTTCCGGTGAGAGAATTGACTTCAAGTACCATGGTGGAGTTGTTTTCAAGCTCCTTTTTCCATTTCCTTGTCACTTGGTCTTCCGCCATATCCGATTTATTGAGCAGAATAATTCTGGGTTTTCCTTCCACGAGTTTTTCTATTTCCGGATTGGAGGATGAAGAAACAATTCGCGCATCACGAATCTCTATCACCGCATCCACCAGCTTCAGATTAGCAGAAATTTCCCGACGGGTTTTCACCATATGGCCGGGGAACCAGTTGATTTTTTTCATGTCCATAAAGATCACTTCCTTTACTGGAGATGAAACCAGTATCTTGCAACCTGGTTCTCTCCGTCTTCCATTATATTTTCAAGGATTCCACCGCACTTTTCTATGGTCTTTTCAGACGCGGTATTTCCTACAGAGCAAGTGACTAGAATCTTTCTTAGTCCTCTTTTCTTAGCATAGTATAGCATTTCTTTGAGCATATATGTGGCATATCCCTTTTCTCTCTCGTCTGGATGAACACCATAACCAATCTGGCCACCAACAGCAAAGAGATATGCATTCAAAGAATGTCTCAAGGTGCAGGCACCAACAATGGTGTCGTCTCTATAAAGAAACCACACTTCCTGAGTGACAAAAGGCTCTTCCGCAACTGTTTCAAGTTCTCTTGTATCTTTCAGCCAGTCCTCGAAAGACAAAGTCCCAAGCCTTGCTGCTTGAGGGACAAGTTTAAGGTTTCTCTTTCCCCAGGCATCGTTATATCTCAGAATCTCTTCCTTCATAGTCTCATCGGGTTTTAATAACCGCAGCATGGTCTACTCCTCCACATACATTTACTTCTATTATATGCGATTTTCTTCCGATAAAACAAAAAAGAGACTAAAAGCCTCTTTTTTATCATCTTATCTAGCGTTTTTAACCTTTGCAGCCTTACCAACTCTGTCTCTTAGGTAGAACAGCTTAGCTCTTCTTACTCTACCCTTTCTGACAACTTCAAGCTTGTCTACAGATGGTGAATTTACAGGGAAAGTTCTTTCTACGCCAACACCATAAGCAAGTCTTCTCACTGTGAAAGTCTCACGTACTCCACCGTTCTGAACCTTGATTACTGCGCCTTCGAATACCTGGATTCTTTCCTTGTCGCCTTCCTTGATTTTAACGTGGACCTTAACGGTGTCTCCTACGTTAAACTTAGGTAGTGCAGTCTCTCTCAACTGCTCTGCTTCAATCGCTCTGATTAATTCGTTCATGTGCATTCCCTCCTAAAGATAAATTGACGTTCATACAGAAGCATTTCTTCCCAGTGGAACGCCCGTACTAGCACAAACTATATATTACCACAAACAACAATACCGTTACAAGTAAAAATCATCATTTTTCATGATCTTTAGAGAATTTTTTTATGATTTTCAGGTCATCTTTAGACAGCTGATGTCTTGCATACAGATCGGGTCTTTTCTCTCTTGTAATCATCAGCATCTGGTATCTTCTCCACTGTCTGATGTTCTCATGATGCCCCGAAAGCAGGATCTCCGGAACCTGCTCGCCTTCATACACTTCGGGTCGTGTATACTGCGGATACTCCAGAAGGTTCTCTGAAAAACTTTCTTCCACAGAACTTTCGTCTCTGCCAAGAACACCTTCCCGAAGTCTCAGAATGCTGTCAATGATAGGAATGGCTGCCATCTCTCCTCCAGTGAGAATGAAATCCCCCAAGGAGATTTCCTCATCTATGTCCTCATACAGCCTTTCATCAATCCCTTCATAATGACCACAGAGAAAAATAAGCTGATCCTTTTCGGCCAGCCGTCTTGCTGTATTCTGATCAAATGTCTTGCCCTTAGGTCCAAGAAAAATTACAGGTCCGCCATTGGCCTTTTTGATCTCCTTCAGTGCGTCCCGTATGGGCTGAACACTCATCACAAGACCGCTTCCCCCACCATAAGGGTAATCGTCCACTTTCCTGTGCTTGTCTTTTGAAAAATCTCTGATGTTCACAGGATTTATTTCGAAAAGACCCTTCTCTTTGGCGCGTCCTATGATACTTTCATTGAAGAGAGAAAACATTTCAGGAAACAACGTCAGAATATCAATCTTCATCGGACCATACCCTGATTGGCTTAATGATGATCTTCTCCGCTTCCACATCCACAGACAAAACCACATCCCTTATGGCAGGAATGAGCAGCTCCTTAGGCTTCTTGATCCAATACACATCATTGGCTCCAGTCTGAATCACATCCGCTACTTTGCCAAGTTCCAGCCCTTCTTCGTCATATACTGTGCAGTCTTTGAGGTCCTCAATGAAATACGAATCCTCTTCAAGTTTTACAGCTTCCTCACGGGGAACAACAAGAAGCTTCTTCCTCAGCTTCTCTGCCTCCTCCACGCTGTCCACACCTTCCAGCCTTAGAATTGCACGATCATGACCTACCGTCACATACGAAACTTTGACTTCCTGTCCGTCAATAAACACTCTCTTCAATTTTTTAAAACGCTGAATGTCATCTGTTAGAGGAAATACTTTGACTTCACCCTTGATGCCATGCGGCTTTGTGATTTCTCCTATGGTTAGAAACTTCTTCATAGACACCTCATTATGTTTACATGAATGATGCAGAAATAGTGCAAAAGCCTACTTATTTCTAAGCAGGCTAAAAAGCAATAGCTGTTATACTATTTCTACATGAACTTTTTTGTTTTCCTTCATAGAAGCCGCTTTCACGACAGTTCGGATGGCTTTGGCAATCTTACCTTGCTTGCCGATGACCTTCCCCATGTCCTCTGGATGGACACGGAGCTCCATGGTAAGCGTACCATCTTTCTCCACTTCAGTGACGGAAACTTCTTCGGGGTGATTCACTAATTCCTTAGCGATGAACAGAACTAATTCTTTCACGTCATTCCCTCCGATTACTTCTTGATTCCAGCCTTGTCAAATAGTTTAGCTACAACATCTGTAGGTTGCGCACCTTTGTTTAACCATTCTGTTGCCTTTTCAGCATCAATCTTGATTTCCTTTGGTTCACTTACTGGATTGTAGAAACCGATCTCCTCGATGAACTTACCATCTCTTGGGCTCTTGGAATCTGCAACTACCAGTCTGTAGAAAGGAGCCTTCTTGCTTCCCATTCTTCTTAATCTAATCTTTACTGCCATTATATATTCACCTCCAAATTTTATGGTTGTTAAAAGGGTAATTTACCAAAAAGACCTTTTTTACCGCCTTTTTGCATACCGCCCATTTGTTTCATCATTTTCTTCATATTGTCGAAGCCTTTGATGACTTTATTGACATCTTGTATGGTTACACCAGCACCTTTAGCAATTCGCTTCTTCCTGGATGCATGCTCCAGAAGCTTCGGGTTACGTCTTTCTTTCTGAGTCATGGATTGAATGATGCTTTTAGTTTTCAGCATTTCTTTCTCTCCTTCCTCCAGATTGACTCCCTTCATTTCCTTGCTGTTCATTCCTGGAAGCATTTCCATGATTTTATTCAAAGGTCCAAGTTTTTGCATTTGCTCAAAGGCTTTGAGATAGTCTTCATAGTTGAATTCCTTGCTCATCATCTTCGAACCAAGTTCCCTAGCCTCTTTTTCATCAATGGAGGACTGAGCCTGCTCAATAAGAGTCAGAACATCACCCATACCAAGGATACGGCTGGCCATACGTTCCGGATGGAACACTTCCAAATCGCTCATTTTTTCGCCGACACCGGAGAACTTGATCGGCTTCCCAGTCACTTCCCGGATGGAAAGAGCTGCACCGCCTCGCGTATCACCATCAAGCTTGGTCAGAATCACACCTGTGAGATTCAGCGCATCATCAAAACTCTGCGCTACATTCACAGCATCCTGTCCAGTCATGGCATCCACTACAAGGAGCGTCTCCATAGGTCTTACAGCGGTTTTAATGCCTTTCAGCTCATCCATGAGGGTCTCGTCAATATGCAGTCGGCCTGCTGTATCTATGAGCACCACATCACAGCCTTCTTTACGGGCATATTCCATGGACGCTTTGGCAATGTCCACAGGGCTTACTTTATCGCCCATGGCAAATACCGGGATATCAATTTGTTTTCCTACAATCTGCAGCTGTTTGATGGCCGCAGGTCTGTAGATATCTGCTGCTACAAGAAGTGGCTTTCTGTTCCTCTTTCGAAGATGAAGTGCAAGTTTTCCCGCCATCGTGGTTTTACCTGCACCCTGGAGTCCAACCAGCATGAATGCTGTGATGGATGAGTCAAAACTAAGTTTTGCCTCACTGCCTCCCATGAGCGCGGTCAGTTCCTCGTTGACAATTTTGACAACCTGCTGTCCTGGTGTAAGGCTCTCAAGAACCTCTGCACCAGTAGCCTTTTCACTGACATTCTTCACAAAGGTTTTTACAACCTTGAAGTTTACGTCCGCTTCCAGAAGGGCTAGCCTTACTTCTCTCATGGCTTCTTTGATGTCATTTTCTGTCAGCTTGCCTTTTCCACGGAGCTTTTTGAACGCTTCCTGGAGCCTATCCGCTAAACTGTCGAAGGCCATGTAATTCCCTCCTTATAACTCCACAAGGAGTTTCTCAATTTCACTGCAATAACAATTCTTCTCTTTTAAAAGTGTCCTCAACTGATCTTTGACTTCCTCATCCTTTACAGAATTGGCTAGAAGATTAAGCTTCTCTTCATAGTCTGTCAAAGTTCTATAACACCTTTTGATCAGGTCATGTATCGCTTGTCTGCTGGTATTCTGATTTTCCGCAATCTCTGACAAAGACAAATCCATATTATAGTACTGTTCTAAAATAAGTCTTTGCTTTTCTGTCAGAAGCTTTCCATAAAAATCCATCAACAAGGATATTTCAATACGATCGTCCATAACCTCACCTACCACATGGACTAGTTTACCGAAAAAGATTTTAGCTGTCAAGTACTTTTACTTAACAGCCAGAAATTTATTTTATGTGCCTTTATTTTATGTGTTAATGTTTCGGTTCCCGATATCCACATCCAGAATGGAGACTAAATCAGTGCGTCCGCAAATGCTTTCGCATCAAAGTCCTGAAGATCTTCAATAGCCTCACCAACACCAATATAGACAACTGGTATTTTTAAGCTTTCTTTGATGGACAGAACAACACCACCCTTTGCTGTGCCATCAAGCTTTGTCAGGATAATTCCGTCAAGCTGGGCCACCTTCTGAAACTCCTTCGCCTGAATCACCGCATTTTGGCCACTGGTGCCATCCAGCACCAGCAGGGAATAAATGTTCGCATCTCCAAATTCCCTATCGATGACTCTTCTGATTTTTTCAAGTTCATTCATGAGATTTTTCTTGTTATGCAGTCGGCCTGCGGTGTCACATAGAAGAACATCCGCATTTCTTGCTTTAAATGCCTCCAGCGCATCATAGACAACAGCCGCTGGATCTGAGCCTTCCTGATGTCTCACAATGTCAACCTCTGCACGCTTTGCCCAAACTTCAAGCTGGTCGATGGCTGCTGCTCTAAATGTATCCGCTGCAGCCAGAATCACTTTTTTCCCCTCGTTCTTGTACTTGAAAGCAAGCTTTCCTATGGAAGTAGTCTTCCCTACACCATTGACTCCGATAATAAGAAGAATTGTAGGCTTCTTCACCTCAAAAGTTTTCTCCTCATCTTCCATGAACTCTGAAATCACTTCTTTCAGCACATCTCTGACCTTATCCACTTCTGTGACTTTCTGAAGCCTTATTTTCTTTCGAAGCCTCTCAATGAGCTCCATGGAAGTTTCATATCCCACATCTGATGTGATAAGAACTTCCTCCAGCTCCTCAAAAAGATCCTCATCTATGGTCATAGCAAGACCTAGAACCTCATTCATTTTTCCTGTGATATTCTCACGTGTCTTCGTGAGTCCATTTTTTAGTTTTTCAAAAAAATTAGCCATTTTCCCTCCTTGCAGCTGACAGGTCCATCGAAACGATCTTCGAAATCCCCTTCTCTTCCATGGTGACGCCGTACAGTGCATCGGCAGACTCCATGGTTCCTTTTCTATGTGTGATCAGTATGAACTGAGTTTCCCTGGCAAACTCACTTAAGAATTCAGCAAATCGGTATACATTCGCATCATCCAGCGCAGCTTCAATCTCATCCAAAATACAGAAAGGTGTGGGCTTCATTCTCAAAATCGCAAATGTCAGGGCGATGGCAGAGAGCACTTTTTCTCCACCGCTCATGAGTGTAATGTTCTGAAGCTTTTTCCCCGGCGGCTGAACACTGATCTCAATAGGCGCCTCCAGAATATCCCCTTCGCCCAGAATAAGTTTCGCATTTCCTCCCTGAAAGAGTCTTCTGAAGGTATCATTAAAATTCTCATTCATCACTTTGAAGTTCTCAGTGAACAACGTTCTCATCCTAAGTGTCATATCCATGATGATTTCCTTCAGTTCCAGTTTGGCTTTTTCCAGGTCTTCCTTCTGGCTGGATAAGAAGGTGCGATGCTCACTGACCTCTCTGAACTCTTCAATGGCCGCCACATTCACATGTCCCAGCGAGGAAATTTCTTTACGGAGAGTATTCATCCGCTTTCTGAAAAGATCTTTGTCTTCCATGGGAACTCTTTCTTCCTTCGCTTCTGCCAGAGTAAGATTCAGCTCATCATTGATTTTATTAAGGAGATTCTGATTTTCTTTCTCCAGTTTCTCCAATGCATCTTTCACTTTGAAAAGTTCCTTGTCAATGACATGATACTCTTCATCCAAAGTCCTGACCGTGGCGCTGAGATCCTTCATTTCAGCTTTGTCCCGAACTTCCTCCATGGCCATTTCATCCAGGATTTTCTCCATGCACTGAAGCTCATTCTTTACTGCTTCCACAGTTTTTTTCATAAGAGCTATGGCATTCTGTCCCTCTTCAATCTCTATGAGAAGTCCCTCATTTTCTTTTTCCAGTTCTGATTTGGAGGACTCCAGGGTCTCAAGGCTGACTTTCAGTTTATCTATCGCCTCCCGCTTCCCCTTATATGCCTCTATCAGCGTCGCTTCCTGGACAGAGGCTTCCATTACTTCCTGCTTGAGGAGGTCATATTCGCTGTATTCTTTTGTACGTTTGTCTTTCAGCTCTTTCAGGTAATCTTTGCTTTTCAGTCTTTGGGTCAGATGTTCCTTGATTTTCCCCTCAATTCTTTCAAGCTCTCCATCGAGAAGAACAAGCTCTTCTTTTTGTGAAGCCAAGCTTCGCTCTGCTTCTTTTAAAATGCCAGCAAGACGGTTAAGATCCTTCACAAACCCTTCTCGTCTTTCCTGGAGCTTTGTTTTCTCCATTTGAAGATCCTGAATCACATAAGAGGCTTCACGTTCTGCCTTGAGCTTTTCCTGGTAGATTTTTTCAAAACCCTGCTTTTCAGCAAGTTCTTCCAGACGCTTTTCCTTCAGTTCCGAATTTGCTGCCAGGAGATCCTCAAGATCTTTCTTCCTGGAAAAAATCCCTGAAGATTTTTTATAGATACTGCCTCCGGTCATGGAACCGCCGGCATTGATGATATCTCCTTCCAAGGTGACAATTCTGTGGGTATACCCCATCTCCTTAGCAGATGCCAATGCCTCTTCCATATTACGTGCAACAAAAATCCGTCCAAGAAGATTCGCTGCGATCCCCATAAATCCAGCATCAAATTCTACGAGATCCAAAAGATTGCCCAGAAGTTTTCCTTTTTTCAGGACAGGATCCTTGGCCTTCGTCCCTTTAATTACATTCAGCGGAAAAAACGTAGCCCGGCCAAAGGATCTTGCCCGAAGCAGATCAATAAGCACCTTGGCATCCTGGTCCGTTGGCGTGATGATGTTATTGACCTGAGATCCCAAAGCCACTTCCAGAGCTTGTGCATATCCATCCTTCGGTTTTATGACTTCGCCAACAAGATGCACTTTTGTGGCCAGTCTATGGGAAGACCCTTTCAAAAAGGTCATAAGAGACTTCACGGATTTTGTATAGCCTTCATAATGCTCCTCTAAGTTCTTGAGAAGATTCATCTGAGACTCTTGTCCCTTCAGCTCATACTCCATGTTTTTAATGACAGACTCCAGTTTTGTCATCTCTTCTGTCACTTTCTTCGTATCATCTTTTCGTGCAACCAGGTCTTTCTCATACAGTTCAATCTTTTGCTTCAGCTCGAATATCTCAGCTTCTGTCTCTGACTTCGCCATTTCATTCATCACTTTTGAAGCCTCGTAGCTCTCCATGACAGACTCTGTATGTTCAATTCTTCCCTGCAGCATATCTCTCTGACGATACTGTTCTTTGGACTCCTCCTGAAGCGTTCGGATTTTTTCCTCAGCATCCTCTTCCTCTTCGCGAAGACCTCGCTGTGCATCCTCGCTAAGCTTCAGACTCTCTTCCAGCACCCGGATTTTTCTTTGCTGCTCATCCAGTCTCAAGCGCACTTCTTCTTTGAGGTTTTTACTGCCGTCAAGCTCCTGGTGCAGCTCTTCCATCTGGGAAGTTTCTACAGAGATTCTCTCCTTAGCCAGCTCAATAGCTTTCTCATTTTTCATCAGAAGAGATTTTTTATCCTCAATACGCTGTGACAGCAGGGAGATCTCTTTCTCCGAGGAATCCATTTGCTCTCTTTTTTGATAAAACACTTCTTTCTTTTCTGTTTCTAAAGCTTTTTTCTCATCCATGGATGATTCCAGCGCATTTTGCTTCTCTACCGCTTCTTCACGTTTTCTGCTGATCTCTGAGAAGTTCTTCTCTGCAAGGAGAGACCTCTCCTCAAGGACTTTCTTTTCATTCTCAAATTCTTCCAGGTCTGACAGAATCAGCGAAATCTGTATACTCCTCTGCTCTTTGCTAAGGACGAGAAATTTTTCAGCTTTTACCTTTTCTCGTTCCAGGGGACCGATTCTCTCTTCATAGGTATTGAGAATATCCTGAACCCGAAGAAGGTTTTGTTCTGTATTCTCGAGCTTCTTCTCTGACTCCTCTTTCCTGCTCTTATACTTCACTATACCTGCTGCTTCTTCAAGAAGAGCTCTTCGGTCATCCATTTTGCCGCTTAGAATGGCTTCGATCTTTCCTTGTCCAATGAGAGAGTACCCCTCTTTACCGATTCCCGTATCCATGAAGAGTTCATGGATGTCTTTGAGCCTGCAGGTGGTATTATTGATCAAATACTCACTTTCACCAGACCGGAAGAGTTTTCTTGTGACACTGACTTCAGAGAAAGGAATAGGCAGCTTTCGCTCACTATTGTCAAGAAGAAGTGTGACTTCTGCAAAACCAAGTGGCTTTCTGTAGTCTGTGCCTGCAAAAATAACATCCTCCATTTTTCCGCCGCGTAGAGACTTCACTTTCTGCTCTCCAAGCACCCATCTGACAGCATCAGAAATATTAGATTTTCCTGAACCATTGGGTCCTACGACGGCAGTAATCCCGTTATTGAAGTTGAGGAGTGTTCGGTCCGCAAAAGACTTGAATCCCCGGATTTCTATAGACTTTAAATACACGTGCTACACCCCTTTCCAAGCTGTCTGATTTGTATGATGTCTTCGACTTTATCAGGAACTATGGTCACTTTCACGTTTTTCTTTTCCTGAACCATTCTGAAATACTTCTTTTTTCCAGCATAGAGCTTTGACAGATCCCGCTCACCTATGATTACTTCCAAGGATTCCTCTGACGTTTCTAAAATTCTTTTCATGAGAAGATACGATTCACAGAGTTCTCTAAAGGCAGGATGGAAAGGTCCTGCAAGGATTTCTCCTCCCTCATTGATCTCCTCTGTCGTCTGAAGCCCTGCGCGGATCACAAGAACCCCTTCTTCCCTGCACCTCTTCATCATCAGTGCTGCAGTTTCCACAGCCTCGTCCAGCGTATAGGGTACATAGAGGCCTTGGTTGTACATATCCGCCATCTCTGTATCTTTCAGTACCAGTGCTGGATAAATGCGCATCAGGTCAGGTTTCAGTAAAAGAACCTCCTCCAATGATCGGATATCCTTCTCTTTTGAGTCGGAAGGCAGTCCTAACATGAGCTGATGCCCCAGGATCATTCCAAACTTTTTCACAAGTTCTGATGCAAGTTTCACACTTTTTTTAGGATAGGATCTATTGGAGGCTAGAAGCACCTCTTCATCCATGGACTGAACTCCCAGTTCCACAACATCTACAGTATAACTGGCGAGATGCTTCATCGTCGCAAGATCAATATAGTCCGGTCTGGTGGACAATCTGATTTTATCCACCTTGCCACACATCTTAGCATTTTTTGCCGCTTCAAGAAGCTCCTGCTGTTTTCTGAGATCAATGGCAGTAAATGTACCACCGAAAAAAGAAACCTCAACAGTCGTTTGATCCCTGTCTATGGTTTCCAGATAAGCATCTATCGTCTCTTTCACATATTTACCAGTAATTTTATTGTAGTCTTCTCTTAGCTGACCTGTGATTTTTGCCTGATTGCAGAAAATGCAATCATGAGGACATCCCACATGAGGAATAAAAATCGGAATGATTCGATGTCTATTCATGGCTTTCCTCAGCACGTACATATTTCTTCAGTGCATCTTTAGCTGCCAGCTGTTCTGATTCTTTCTTGGAATAGCCTTCGCCTTTTCCCATGGTGATGCTGTCAATGACCACTTTTGAATAGAATTTTCTGCGGTGTGGGGGACCCTCATAGCGAATCAGCTCATATTTGATCTCAATCTCTCCATTTTCCTGCAGTATCTCCTGAAGACTTGTTTTGTAATCCAGAACAATCTCATTCTTGTTGGCCAAATCAACAATCTCCATGAAGTGCCTAAGCACAAAACTCTTCGCCTCATCCATCCCCTGATCCAGATAGACCGCAGCGATCACCGCTTCCACCGCATCCGCTAGCAGTGCTGCCCGTTCTCTTCCTCCGGTGATCTCCTCACCTTTACTCATTCTGATATGCTCGCCTAAATGCCATTTTACCGCAACTAAATGAAGTGAAGCTTCACAGACAATGAGTGCCCGGAGCTTGGTCAGTTCTCCTTCTGTTTTGTTCGTAAAGTTTTTATAGATATACTCCGTTATGGCAAGCTGCAGCACTGCATCTCCAAGAAATTCCAATTTTTCATTATACTGCATATTTTTATGCTGATTGGCATAGGATGAATGTGTCAAAGCTGTTTCCAACAGATCCTTCTTGTGGAAAAACACACCAATTCTCTTCTCAAATTCCATCTCAAACTCCTTTAATAGAAGTTCATTCGTCAAGCTTCATAAAGCCTCACGAATAAACTTGTAATCCTTATTATTATACAAAAAAATTAAAGTCCCGTATATAGGCGAAGCCTCTATACAGGACCCGGTAAACAGGATGATTAGTCTTCACCGACTACTGTTACGAGATAGTTTACAACGTCTCCAACAGTCTTTGCCTGTTCTGCCTCATCATCAGAAATTTCAATGTCAAACTCTTCTTCCAGAGCCATTACGATCTCAACGATATCCAGGGAGTCTGCGCCAAGATCCTCAAATGTTGCTTCCATAGTTACTTCGTTTTCATCAACACTTAGTTTATCCACAACGATTGCTTTAAGCTTTTCAAAAATCATATCAATTCACCTCCATCAATTTGTATAATAGTAGAAATGCACGCTCGATGCAACATAAAAATGGATTATTTCAGATTTCCCTTGAACTTTTCCAAGTAATCTCTATCATAGAAGTTTTTCGCCTGCCTGATGGCATTCTTGAAAGCCCTTGCATCTGAAGTGCCATGAGCCTTGATCACAATCCCGTCAACACCCAAAAGACTTGCCCCGCCTTCTTCTTTGTAATCATTCTTCCGCATGAATTCTTTTAAGCTGGGTTTCACGAGAGCTCCTCCAATTTTCCCTCTGGTTGTACTCATCATGGCGCCTTTAATCATGGACATGAGGTTTTTCACAACACCCTCATACATTTTCAGCACTACATTTCCTGTAAATCCGTCGCAGACAAGAATCTCAACATCACCATCTGTGATCTCTCTTGGTTCAACGTTGCCAACGAAACGAATTCCTTCTTCCGCCTTAAGCAGCTGATAAGCGGCTTTCGTCAGTTCATTTCCCTTCTCTTCCTCTCCACCAATGTTGATAAGGCCGACCTTTGGATTCTTGATTCCTTTCAGAGACTCAAAGTACGCAGTTCCCATCTTTGCGAATTCCACGAGATTATAAGGCTTCACCTCTGCGTTGGCTCCCAGGTCAATAACCATGAACGGACCATTTTTGCCAGGCATCAACGCTGCAAGTGCAGCACGGTCCACTCCTTTGATTCTTCCAATGACAAGGAGGCCACCAGCCAGAATAGCGCCTGTAGAACCAGCAGAAACTACCGCATCTGCTTTTCCCTCTTTCACAAGATCCATGGCCCTTCGTAAAGAGGAGTCTTTCTTTCGTCGGATACCAAGGACAGGTGATTCATTCAATGTGATTACTTCTCTGGCATCCAGAATTTCAATTTTTTCTTTATCATACTCGTACTTCTTAAGTTCTTCTTCAAGCACTTCTTTGGGACCAGTCAGAATAATGCTGACACCATACTCCTTTACCGCTTCCACTGCTCCCTTAACAGGCTCCTGTGGTGCAAAGTCTCCACCCATTCCATCTAAAGCAATAATCAAACAAACCACTCCTTCAATTACTGGTATCACCCAGTATTACCGTATTATACTTTTATCTTACTATTCTCGACAGTATACTGAATCATAACAGCATTCTCTTAAGAAAAATTTAAACTCTTTGAGAATCAAAATGCTAAAACACAAGAAAACCCGTCTTCTTCAAAAAGAAAACGGGTATAAAAAAAGGAAAGTCAAAGACTTTCCTATTCAACTTCAGTTGCCACAACTTCCTTACCGTTGTAGTATCCGCAATGTTTGCAGACTCTGTGTCCAAGTTTCATTTCATGACACTGTGGACATTCAACAATACCAGGTGCACCTACTTTGAATGTTGAAGCTCTTCTACGGTCTCTTCTACCTTTAGAAAATTTTCTAGCTGGATTTGCCATTATTACACCTCCTTAAACATGTCCTTGAGGGCTGATAATCGAGGATCCACCTCTTCATGGGTACAGTTGCACTGACCCTCATTCAGGTTTTTTCCACAATCCTGACAGAGTCCTTTACAGTCTTCTTTACATAGAACTTTTAAAGGCAATGCCAAATAGATGTTATTCATGACAACATCTCTTATATCGAGAACATCTCCTTCCTCTAAGGTGATGACGTTCTCGTCTTCTTGTTCATCTTTAGAAACTTTTTCATCCACCATAAGGTCCAAGTCCACCTCAAAAGGTTCGAGGCATCTGGAACAGACATGCCTAAGACGTGTTGATACAGACAGCTTAAGTTCTGCAACACCCTGTAGCACATTTACTTTCCCTTTGATCTGGATGGGTTTCAGAATTTCAATGGTCTCGTTGTTATAAACAAGATTCTCTTTGTGGTAGGCAAAATCGATATCCTTGTTTATGGATTTCACGCTTGAATCCTGCAGTATTATTTCCATTTTGAATTCTCCTGTCATCCGCGCTTTACAGATGTTCATTTGTTTGAGTTATACTTCTCAAGCAAACACATATAATTATATAAAGTCAAATTTCAAAAGTCAAGGTTTTTCTCAATCCACCCCGACAGATGACCTTTGATTTCTCAAGTATACGATAATTATTTCAAGAAGTAAACAGCTCCATCTCGGGTTCTGTCCAAAAAACCATATTCAATGAGATATCTTCGAAGGAGAACATGGTCCTCATATACTCTTGAAAGAATCCTGTTCACCTCTTTTTCAGAGTATGTCACCCCTTCTTTGAAATACGTGCTGATTCTTCGAAGGACAATAATCTTCTTTTTCTCTCTGGCTGGAAAAGACAAGAGAGCACCTTCATCGGTAAAATAGGTTTTTAGTATTTTTTCCTGCTCCTGCAGATTTGTCTGGTAGCGGTCATCTAGCATTGTAGCGCCTTTATGAGGCATAACTTCATCACCGTGCTTCAGCTGGAGCTTTTCCATGACTGTAAGGAACATTCTTGCCTGCTTCTCTTTTTCTCTCAGACGGAACCGATGGTTTCTCACCGTGCTTTGAGAAATACTCATCCTGGATGCAATCTCTTCATCTTTCATCCCTGCATAAAGCAAGGGAATCAGAGTTTCCTGAACTTCTGTGAGACCTGTGGCAGTCCTTGGAAGTTTCAGAATCTCTTCTACGATATCATGCTCATCTTTGTGCAGTTTAAAAGCCCATTCTGCAGTATAGAATTTCTCTCCAATCGGATAGACCTGACCTTTGTGGTATCTCTTGTTGCAAAAACCACAGACCCATTCTGTTTCAGTTTCCATATCTTCAAACATATTGATCATCTCCATCATATATTTCAAACAACAATTATTTTTGTTTGTTTTGAACTAGATATTACAGGTCTTGTTTGGAAATGTCAATGAAAATTAAAAGACGCAGGTAAATCCTGCGCCTTCTCATTCAGATCTTATTTCAGCAGAGTCAGTGTATCTCTTGCAATCATCAGTTCCTCGTTGGTAGGAATAATAATGATCTTCACTTTAGAATCATCTGTAGAGACAATTCTCTCCTGGCCTCTTACTTTGTTCTTTTCTTTGTCCATCTTGATCCCGAACCATTCCATGTCCGCTATGATTTCTTCTCTGGTTTCTGCCGCATTTTCACCAAGTCCTGCAGTGAAAATAATCGCATCCACACCATTCATTGCTGCCATGAAATACCCGATATATTTCTTTACTCTGTAATGGAACACATCCAGAGCAAGTTTCGCTCTTTCATTGCCTTCAGCTGCTGCATCTTCAATATCTCTGAAATCGGAGGAAACGCCTGACAGACCTAAAACACCAGATTTTTTGTTCATGATGTTATTCACTTCTTCATAGCTGTATCCCTTCACATCCATCAGGTATGGGATGATGGCTGGGTCAATGTCTCCACATCTTGTTCCCATTAGAAGTCCTTCCAGTGGGGTGAATCCCATGGAAGTATCCACAGAAATTCCGCCATTTACAGCAGCGACGGATGAACCGTTTCCAAGATGACATGTAACAAGCTTCAGACCCTTGATATCCTCACCTAGAATTTCAGCGGCTCTCTGTGACACGTACTTATGGCTGGTGCCATGGAAACCATACTTTCTGATGTGGTTCTCTTTGTAGAGTTCATAAGGAAGACCATATAAGAATGCTTTTTCTGGCATGGTCTGATGGAATGCTGTATCAAATACTGCAACCATTGGTGTATTTGGCATCAGTTCCTTACACGCATTGATACCAATGATGTTTGGTGGATTGTGAAGTGGTGCAAGCTGTGAGAACTCTTCCAGGTCCTTCATCACTTCATCAGTGATGATTACAGATGCGGAATACTTTTCTCCACCATGAACTACTCTATGTCCAACTGCACTGATTTCATCCGAAGATTTGATCACTCCCTGAACATCATCCAGCAAAGTATTGATCACATGAGAAATCGCTTCCTTATGGTTCTTCATTGGAACAGTCAGTACGTACTTTTCCCGTCCATCCACTTTCTGGGTCAGCTTTGATCCTTCAATGGCAATTCTTTCCACAAGACCAGTGGCCAGAGAAGCTTCGTTCTCCATATTGATTAACTGGTACTTCAGTGATGAACTACCACAATTGATTACTAATACTTTCATCTAATTAACTCCATCCTTATCATCTTTATTTTATTATTGGTTTTGTGCCTGAACTGCCGTTATTGCAACGACATTCACAATGTCTTCTACACTGCACCCTCTGGAAAGGTCATTGATTGGTTTCGCAAACCCTTGGCAAATCGGTCCGATGGCATCCGCACCCGCGATTCTCTCCACCAGTTTGTAACCGATATTTCCTGCCTGAAGATCTGGGAATACCAGTACATTAGCTTTACCAGCCACCGGTGATGCAGCCGCTTTCTTTTTCCCTACAGACTCAACAATAGCCGCATCCAGCTGAAGTTCTCCGTCAATGGAAAGGTCAGGTCTCAGTTCCTGGGCTTTCTTTGTTGCTTCCTGTACTTTGCTTACCAGTTCATGCTTCGCACTTCCGTAAGATGAGAAAGAAAGCATGGCAACTTTAGGCTCAAATTTCATGAGCTTTTTCGCTGATTCAGCAGTAGCTATGGCAATGGCTGCCAGTTCATCCGCATTTGGATTAGGATTCACAGCACAGTCTGCAAAAAGCATCTGTCCATCCTCTCCAAAGGTCTTATCTTTCAGAATCATGATAAAGAAAGAGGATACAACGCTGATTCCAGGTGCTGTTTTAATGATCTGAAGGCCTGGTCTCAAAAGGTCTCCTGTGGTGTGCACCGCTCCAGACACCATACCGTGTGCATCATCATTTTTCACCATCATGGTTGCATAGTACATGGGATCAAGAATGATGTTCTCAGCCATGGTCTGTGTAACACCCTTCTTCTTTCTCAGTTCGTAAAGCTCATTGGCGTAGGCCTTGGTTCTCTCGGACGTCTGAGGATCTTCAATGGTGATGCCTTCAATATTCACGCCAAACTTCTTCGCATTTTCCTCAATTTCATTTCTGCTGCCCACAAGAATCACATCCGCAATTTTCTCATTGTGAAGGATTTCTGCAGCTTTTAGATTTCTCTCTTCATTCCCTTCTGGAAGTACAATCTTCTTCAAGTCACTTTTTGCAAGTTCCTTCATTTGGGATACAAAATCCATAATAATCTCCTTTCAATTTATACATTACTTTTTAAACAACATACCTTATAATATAATACATCTTTTAAGGTATCCTTTTCAAGGCAAACGACCTAAAATGAAGTAAAAATACAGTGAGGAGACAATCTATGAATATTGCCGCCATCATCTCAGAGTATAATCCATTCCACAAAGGCCACGCCTATCAGATTGAAAAAACACGGGAAGCGGCTGGTGCTACCCATATCATCGCACTGATGTCAGGGAATTTTGTCCAAAGAGGTCTCCCTGCCATCGTTGATAAGTACAGAAGAGCAGAAATGGCACTGCTCGGAGGAGCAGATCTCGTTCTGGAACTCCCGGTGGTCTATGCTTTATCCTCTGCGGAATTTTTCGCAGAAGGTTCCGTCAGGATTCTCAACAGTCTACATGGCGTAGATCTTCTGTCCTTTGGATCAGAAGAAGGTGAATTGTCAAAACTGGAGAGAATTGCAAAAATCTTAGCAATGGAGCCCTATGAATACCAGAACATTCTAAAAAAGCATCTTTCTGAAGGCTATTCATTTCCGAAAGCCCGTAATGAAGCGCTGATGGAGCTTCTGCCAGACATCTCCATGGACTTTATCCAAAGTCCTAATAATATTTTAGGCATTGAATATATCAAAGCGATTTATCGGACAGACTCAGCCGTCAAGCCCTTTACCGTAAAGCGAATGGGAAAGGGTTACCATGATGAGGACCTGGAGGATCAGGTATTCGCTTCCGCTACAGCACTTCGGAAAACCATCTACCAGAATATTCCTCTACAGGGTCATGTGCCTGAACCAGTAGACCAGTATATGAAGCAGCTTTCCCAAGAGAGGTATCCCTATGTCGCATTAGATGATTTTATTGATCTCGTTAAATACAGACTGATCACCAATGGCCATACCCTTTCCAATATCCCTGAAGCCAATGAAGGCCTGGATCAGAGAATACGAGAAGTCTTCAGACGATGCACCTTTGATTCTATGGATCAGTATATAGATGAAATCAAAACTAAAAGATACACACGAACGAGAATTTCAAGAATTCTACTGCAGTTTCTCTTGGGAATGGATTCATATGCACTGCAGTCACTGCGCAAAGAAACACCACCATCTGTAAAAATACTTGCCAGTAATGAGTTGGGCAAGGAAATTCTTGCAAGTCTTCGGAAGAAAAAAGAGATCGAGCTACAGCATAATTTCGGACGCACTCTGAATCCATACCAAGAACTTGACCTTAAAGCATCTGAAGTATATGGACTACGAAACACAAGCTATTCCTTTTCATGGGATTTCAAAGGATACCCCTTTTAAAGGTTTATTTTTACCTTTAAATATGGTATAATCAACCGCATAATAACAATAATAAGGGGGATTCCTATGTCATACCAGAACACTTACAACCGATGGCTCCAGCTCACTGAGGAAAAGAAAGTAGTAGAGCAGAAATTGAAAAACACCACAGAAGAACAGCAAGAAAAAGACAGTCAGCTGCATACCTTTCTTTCCACGATGAAGAAGGAATTGAAGGATGTGGAGAATTTAGAGACATCTACCTTATCCACACTATTTACTAAAGTTACAGGAAAGTTTGAAGAAAGACTGATCAAGGAACAGGAAGAATATCTACAAGCAAAGCTCCACTATGATGACAAAAAAAATGAACTGGATCATCTGAATGAGAAGGAGAAACGTCTTCAGTACGAACTTTCAAAACTCAATCAGGAGATTTCCGCTATAAAGGAGAGTCTCCTTCAGGACTATCCGGAAGGAGTTCAATTTTCCAAAGAACTGGAGAAAAGAAAAGAGCACCTATTTCATCTTCAAAGGGAGCTCGAAGAAGCTCTGGATGCCGTTCATCGTGTGATGGAATATGCAGAGATGGCCATTCAGGAATTTTTAAGCGCCAGAGGATGGTCCACTTACGATACCTTCTTCGGTGGTGGGCTCCTTGCTGACCTCGCTAAATACAATAGACTTGATGAGGCAAATAAAGCCATATCGAAGATCTCTGCAGCATCCAAAGAGATGAAAAAAGAACTTCGGGATGTGGAGATGACTCTGGAACACAATCTGGAAACCGTAAGTGGAAGCGATCAGTTCTTTGATATTGCTTTCGACAACATCTTCAGTGACTGGAGTATACGAGGTAAAATCGAAACAAACCTCAGCGCCATGAACCAGTATCTCGACGAGTTGAAAAAGATAGAACTGCAGCTCAAGAACGCTTTAATGGATATTCACGAGAAAGTTCAGATGCTCTAATTGACATTTTTGAGTATTTTAAAAAACAAAAGGAACCATTTACGGTTCCTTTTTGCATTTTATTCTTAGAATCCTACTTATCTTACCAAGGAGGATTGCTCTGCTAACATGGAGATGACCTCTTCCTCGTTCATGCCCAAGGAAACAGCAAGTTCCTCACACACGAGATTCCAAGCATTCTTGAAGACCTGTTCATCTGACATGGAAACTTTTTTGCCTAGAGTTTTCTTTTTTTCTTTTTCCTGCCAAATGATGCTGCTTAGGAGCAGCCACTGATAGAATGAACCAGATTTCAATCTCTCCTGGAACATTTTTCCGCGTTCCTTCATATCAGATTCCCAAATATCCTCACTTTCTCTCATATCTTCCATGAACTTCATCAATTCAGATTTATTGACAAGTGATCTCATCCTGGCTGCTCCTCTTGAAACAGGTATCATTATTTTTGAATACTCATCCCTCACAGGATGCAAAATGAAATACTCTTCTCCACGTTGACTCCCCTCCGATTCCTTCCTGATATCGGCTACTTTGCAGACCCCAGTCAATCCATACATGACATAGTCATTTTTTGAAAACATATTCACCCTCCTCACACCATTTAGCAAACGTACACATTCTACAGAGTGCCATGAACGTCAAACAAGATGAACATATACTATGTATTTGCACACCACTATCTATTAATCCATATATTAACGCTTGTTATTTAACTCATATATTATTATATCACAAAACTGATTAAATGTCCAAAATTCAAGCGCCTGATTGTTTTCATTTTAAAATCAAACATGAATATCTAAAGAGTATTGGAAGAAAATCCCAGCCTGCTCCGATAAACAAAGCCTCCAGAACACTGGTTCTGGAGGCTTCCGGCGCTATTTCATTTCTCTCAGCTCTTTGATATTTTCTTTGATTGTTGTAGATGTAGTATGAAAACTCTTGTTGTACTCCTGTACGAATCCTTCAAAGAGATTCTTGAAGTTCAACATCATCTGCTGGTTTCTCTCTTTGATTTCCGAATCCAAGTCTGAAAGCAGGGAATCAGCATAATCCCGCGCAGATAGTTTTACAAGTTTAGCTTCTGTCTGAGCCTTGTTCAGAATCTCTTGAGCCTTTATTGTGGCTTCCTTGACGATGTCATGGTTGTTCACTTTTTCCTGCATCATCCGGTCCACTTCAGCTTTTGTTCTTTCATACTCCGTCTTGGCTTCGGTCAGAATACGGTCTTTTTCAGCAAGAACCCATTGGGCAGTCCGCAGATCTTCAGGAATGACCTGTACAATCTCATCCAGAATATTGACAACCTCATCTCGATCCACAAGAACTTTCTTTGAAAATGGCACTTTAGAACCATCTTCAATGATTTCCTGGAGTACTTCCACAAGACCTGTGATCTCAATTCTTCTTGATGTCACCTCATAATTTTCTTTCATTACACATTCCCTCCAAAACAATTCCGACTTTTTGATATATATCCTCTATAATCTCTTCAGGCACAAACCCTCTGATATCACCTTTAAAATGAAGAATCTCTCTTACCGATGATGAACTGATGTAGGAGTATTCAGTGCTTGCCATCATCAAAACAGTTTCCACTCTTTCTTGAGAAAGTCTCCTGTTCATATGGGCCATCTGAAGCTCGTAATCGAAATCAAGTCCAACCCTCAGTCCTTTTACAATTACATGAGCATCGATGGACTTCATAAAGTCAACCAAAAGCCCCTGGAAACTCACTACTTCAATATTATCATACTTCTGAACGAGTTTCCGGATCATCGCAACTCTTTCTTCGATAGAAAATAATCCTTTCTTGTCAACATTTTTAAGCACTGCCACCACAACCTTATCAAAAACAGCGGCAGACCTCAGGATTACATCCATATGTCCTAAGGTGATAGGGTCAAAGCTCCCAGGGTATACAGCTACTTTCATTTATAACTCCTTAAACTCTAGACTGATAGAAGGCAATGATGGTATTGCCATACTTGCGTTCATCTACCAGCTCATATTTTTCTTCAGGTCGATAGATCGGCTCTTCTCTGTCATACTTGGTGACAATGACTCCATCTGTATTCAATAAATCAAACTCTGCAATCATCTTCACTGCCTTATCCACCATATGATTCAGATAAGGCGGGTCTACAAATATTATATCGAATTTTTCTCCTTGAGAAGCTAAACTTTTTATGAATTCATATGAATCTTTCATATAAACTTTAGAAACACTGTCAAATCCTAAAATGCGCACATTTTCTAAAAGTATATCATAAGTTTCTTTAAATCTCTCGAGAAAAACCACTTTATTTGCGCCTCTGCTTGCACATTCAAGCCCAAGACTCCCTGTTCCCGCAAACATATCAAGCACTACCGCACTATACACCCTATGTCCTAAAATATTGAACATGGATTCCTTCACTCTATCCAGTGTCGGTCTAGTTGCCTTGACCTCCCCCTTTTCCGTGATTCTTCCTTCATTTTTAGGTGACAGTATTTTTCTGCCTTTGGCAGTTCCTGAAATAATTCTCATATCGTGCTCCTTAATTCAAACAAATATAATTTAGATTCTGAGACAGTTTATGAAGAAACTGCTCCTTCATCTGCTGATCTTCTTCTGTACTACCGAGATATACGGTCTTGGCATAGGCATTTGCTTTGAGAAAGAGTTCATAGTCACTGGCCAGATCAGAAAGCATCAAACCGGAATGACCACTTTGATGAACACCAAAAAGCTGACCTGTCCCTCTTTGCTTCAAATCCTCTTCAGCGATATAGAATCCGTCGTTGCTCTTCACCATGATCTCCAGTCTTTCTCTTGTGGACTGGCTTTTCATCTGTGCAATCATTATACAGTAGGACTGATACTCTCCCCTTCCCACTCGGCCACGAAGCTGATGAAGCTGCGCAAGGCCAAAACGCTCCGCATTTTCTATAACCATCATGCTGGCATTCGGCACATTGATTCCCACCTCTATCACCGTGGTGGAAATAAGCACCTTTATGTCTCCAGCCTTAAAAGACTCCATTACTTGCTCTTTTTCTTTTGATGTCATTTTACCATGGAGATAGGCCATTGGGATACCTTTTAGTGGTCCCTTCGACAATTCATCTAAGAGACCCATCACTGAATTTAGATCGCTCTCCTCATCCAGATCAATCAAGGGTGTCACAATGTAAGCTTGCCTTCCTTTCTGAACTTCTTCCAGGACTTTTTTATAACAGGCAGTTCTCTTGGAATGATCCATAAGAACTGTTTTAATCTCTTTTCTTCCACGGGGCAGTTCATCAATGACAGAAAGATCCAGATCAGAATAGATGGTCAGCGCCATGGTTCTTGGTATAGGCGTAGCACTCATCACAAGGACCTCTGACATCTGATTCTTATGAATTAGTTTTGCCCTCTGATTGACACCGAATCGATGCTGCTCATCTGTAATGATCATACCAAGCTTCTCAAACTGGACCTTCTCCTCAATAAGTGCATGAGTGCCAATCATGAGCAGAGGCTTCCCTTCTTTAAGCTGAGCCATAATTTCATCACGGGCTTTCTTTTTGGTAGATCCGGTCAATAGGCGGACTGCTACCCCAAAGGGAGACAGCAGTTTTTCCGCTTCCAGAAAATGCTGTTTTGCAAGAATCTCCGTAGGAGCCATAAAGGCAGCCTGGTATCCATTCTCCAAGACGTTGAACAGTGCAATAAGAGCAACAATAGTTTTACCGGAACCAACATCCCCTTGAAGCAGACGGTTCATAGGAACTGATTTTTTCTGGTCTAGCAGAATCTCACGAATCACTCTATTCTGTGCATTGGTCATGTCAAATGGAATCGACTCTTTCAGAAGCTTCAGTCTTGGACTCATTGAAAAACGAATCCCACGCTCTTCCTCCTGCCTCCGGCTTCTGGATATCATGATTTTCAGGGAGTAGGCAAACATCTCCTGAAATTTCATGCGTTTCAGTGATTTGGACAAAAGCTCCTCATTTTGGGGAAAATGAAGATTGCGCACGGCTGAATCAAGATCCATCAGATCTTCTTGCTTCAGAACGACCTCTGGAAAATTCTCATTGATATGCACTTTTTCAAGAATTTGACGGACAAGTTTCTTAATAAGAGTTCCTGTCACTTTTCCCTCTAATGGATAGACCGGAACAATCTCTTCTGTGTCTCGGTTCTGAATGGGATTGACGGACTCAATAAACTTGTTCTTTTTCTCAAACTTTCCTTTCAGCTGATACGTTTCACCAATCTTATACTGGCTTGTGATGTAAGGCATGTTAAAATAGGTTGCCTTCAATGCACCAAATTCAGTATTGAACCAAATGGTTGCCATGGTCTTTCCTGTTCTAGTTCGGAAAGGTTTGGAGATTTTAGTCACTTCAGCTTCTATTCTGATCTTATCCATTCCGTTCAGATACATCTCATCTGCATTTCTGTATGTATCATATCCTTTTGGAAAATAGAGGAGCAAATCAAGCAGTGTGTGAATCCCCATATTTTCCAGCTGTTCTCTGGTTTTTTCTCCAACCCCTTTCAAGGTAGATACAGAATCGTAGATCAAAAGTATTTCCTCCTTGTAAAAAAAGAAGGCCTTCGCCTTCTTTTCATTTCTATTCTACTGCAATGATGAAGTAGTAAAGAGGCTGTTTTCCAGCTACACTCATCACGTCAAGATCTTCATACTTTTCTTCCAGTTCGGAAAGGAACTGTGTGAACTCTTCTTCATTTACATCTTCACCATAGAAGAGTGTGATAGAGGAACTGTCCTCATCCACCATGGTATCGATGAGCTCATCCACCAAAGGATAGAGGTCTCTTTTCACTACTTTTATTTTACTTTCGAGAAGTCCCAGGTAATCCCCCTGCTTCACAGCCATGCCTTCAATTTCAGTATCACGTACCGCATAGGTCACGGAACCTGATTTAACTGTGCTGATGCTTTCAAGAAGCGCATCGTAGTTTGTCTCTACGCTTGCTTCCGGATTAAATGCTGTCAGTGCTGCAACGCCCTGAGGAATTGTCTTTGTCGGAATCACATAGACATCTTTACCGGAAATATCCTTGGCCTGATTTGCTGCCATGATAATGTTCTTATTGTTCGGCAGAATAAAGACATGCTCTGCATTGGCCTCTTCCACAGCCTTCACAATATCCTGTGTGGAAGGATTCATGGTCTGGCCACCAGAAATGACATAACTTACGCCAAGATCTTCAAATACTTCTCGAATGCCTTCTCCCATGGATACAGAAATGAATGCATACTTTTCCTTCACTGTTTCCTTTACAGGCTCAGCTTTAGGTGCTTCCATATGCACATCAGATGTGTCCTGAAGATTCCTATGCTGCTCTCTCATATTCTCAATCTTGATCTTTGTCAGCTCACCCATTTTAGCAGCTTCCGCCAGAACAAGACCAGGATTGTCTGTATGTACATGCACTTTCAGAATATCGTCGAATGCCACATACACAATGGAGTCTCCCATGGATTCAAGATAATCTCTAAATGAGTCATTCTCCGGTTTTGCAAGGACAATAAACTCTGTGCAGTATCCGAAGGTGATCTCCGTGTGGGTATCTCTTGCAGCAACATATTCTTCAAAAGATTTCTGCTCCACTTTCTCTGCCATCTTAAATCCGCTCTTCAGCGCTTCATACATCCCTTTCAGGATCACAAGAAGACCCATACCGCCGGAATCTACAACATTCGCCGCTTTCAGCTGTGGAAGAAGCTCTGGAGTCTTCTCAAGAGATTCATCTGCAAAGCTTACAACTTTTTCCATGAGATCAGTCACATCATCTGTATGGTATTCTGTGGTCTTTTCCCCTACTTCGCGGATCACTGTCAGAATCGTTCCTTCTGTAGGTCTCATGACAGCACGATACGCTGACTTTGACCCTTCAAGAAGGCTGAGGGCAAACTCATAAGCGTTAACTTCTTCTTTTCCTTCCAGTCCTTTTGCAATTCCTCTGAAAATCTGGGAAAGAATTACACCAGAGTTTCCTCTAGCCCCCATAAGAGCTCCCTTAGCAAGAACCTTAGAGACTTCGCCTATGGAGGTGGATTTGGAATTTCTCACCTCATCTACTGCAGCGGTAAAGGTCATGGACATATTTGTGCCTGTATCTCCATCTGGAACAGGGAAAACATTTAATGAATCCACATATGCTTTTTCATTTTCCAAACGGATGGATGCATTTATCACCATGCTCAGAAAATGCTGTCCATTAATTTTGTTATATTTCATATAATATTCCTCCTGCAAAATATGGACAATACACTTTATGTCCATGCCACTTCTCATTATCCTACTAAAAGTATAAGAAAACCCTACTGCTAGGGTTTTATAATAAAATATACCATCTGCTATTATACTAAAGGTTGCCTGCTGAAATCAAATTATAAAGGTAATTTCTTAAAAAATCTTAAGATTTGATTTTAGAAACGCACACCTTCAATATTTACAACAATACTGTTCACCTTGAGTCCTAGATAATTTTCCACATTGTATCGAACTTTTTGGATAATATTATTGGCAATGACAGAAATCTTAGTTCCATATTCCACCACCACAAAGAGGTCAATGGACAGCTCATTGTTCTTCGCATTGATCTTGACACCCTTGTTCAGATGCTCAACGCGAATCAGTTCCCATAGTCCATCTTTGGTATTCTTTGCAGCCATACCGACAACTCCATAGCACTCCATGGTAGATAGTCCAACCACATTGGCGATGACATCCTCAGAGTAAGAAATATGTCCGAGTTCATTTGTTAATCCAATCATGAAACTTCCTCCTCAATCCAGGCAGTACGTTCAGCACTCCCGGTAAACCTTCAGTGCGTGCGCTTATGGCAAAAGCCTTGATAAGCACACGTGTTATCCCTATAATGATATTATATTTTGATCAAGACTTCAATATAAAGAAATTTTGGTCTAAAATTATGTTGCATTCTCTTCGTATATTATGATAGAATGGTATCTGTTCAAAACAAATAATAATATAAGCTTTTGAGAAGAGTAGTATCTCTCAGGAGGAGGTGTATTTTAATGGCAAGAAAATGCGATATCTGTAATAAAGGTGTAGTTGCTGGTGTACAGTATTCTCATTCACACAGACAATCTAAGAGAACATGGGCACCAAACCTAAAAAGAGTACGTGCTGTTGTTAACGGAACTCCCCAGAGAGTTAACGTTTGTACTAGATGCCTACGTTCAGGTAAGGTTGAAAGAGCGGTATAGCAGAGTAAGAAATTGTAGCTGATCCTTTATGGGGTCGGCTATTTTACTTTTATGCAGATTTAATAAAGGAAGTATGGAAAAGTGATGTTTCACATTCTATACTTCCTTTTTTATTAATCTTCCGTCATAAAAACCAAGAGTGCTCCTTCTGTAAATGTGACAGAAATCTTATCTTGTATAAACTCATTGGAAATGGTTCTAGGATCGCCGAATTTGAGGTCATAGTTCCATAAAGGATACTTTACCCCTTTTACACCAAACCCCCTTACAGGGCCTCTAAACCCCTGAAAAGAGATATACCTGCCGAAATCCCTCTCGATGACTCCCGGAGATTTCATGAGATAGATTTTATTATGATCATCATACATGTAAGCTTTGACACCTTTATCAAGACTCTGGTCCAGCAGGGCTAAATTTCCGGCGAAATGATCCAATCTGTTGCCTGTACATCCTAAGAAATCAATCTCATCCACCCCTAGGATAATCGCCTCATGGAGCGCCGCTTCCGTGTCTGTGAAGTCTTTCTCTTCATCATAGGATTTAACGATGGTCTTATCCTGAAAAAATGAAAGGGTTTCCTTCGAAATAGAGTCAAAGTCCCCGACAAGAAGATCCGGGACAATGTTCTCTTCTCGGAAAAACTCAGCTCCTTTATCCACCGCTATCAGATATGTGTTCTCATTGAGAAGCTTGTCAAAAAGTGACCGGCTCGGTTTTTTCCCACCAGATACAATAATAGCCTTACTCATAACTGGCCCTTCGGAGTGCACTGATATTGTTCTCAATCTCTCCATTCTTATACACTGCAGATCCTGCAACTACTACATCACATCCTGCTTCCACCGCCATTTTGATTGTATGGACATCAATTCCACCATCAATTTCAATCAGAAGCTCCGGATTCAAGATTTCCGCCATTTTCTTCAGTTCCCTTACCTTTTCCAGGGTATACGGAATAAAGCTCTGGCCACCAAACCCAGGATTCACAGACATGATAAGCACAAGATCCAGTTTATGAAGCACCGGTTTCAGCACATCCACAGGGGTTGCCGGATTTAGCGTGATTCCCGCTTTCAGACCTCTTGACTTGATCTTCTCAATGGCACGGTCCACATGTACTTCAGCTTCATAGTGAAAGTTGATGAGGTCCGCTCCTGCATCCGCAAAAGCATCTATATAACTGCTTGGATTGACAATCATCAGATGAACATCAAAAAGCTTTTCAGTATAAGGACGGATTGCTTTGATTACTGGAAGCCCAAAACTGATATTCGGAACATAAGACCCATCCATCACATCAATGTGGATCCAGTCAGCTCCTGCTTCGTCTGTTCTTTTTATATCTCTGCCCAGATTTGCAAAATCAGCAGATAGGATTGATGGGGCAATTTTTACCATTTTCTTTTATTCTCCTCTAACAGCTCATTATAATATTTGACATAATAATTATATCTCTCCACAGAAATTGATTTCCCGACCTCATCTTTCACCCTGCAGCCTGGCTCCTTATCATGGTTGCAGCCCTGAAAGCGGCAATGACCTTCATAGGCATGGAACTCCGGAAAATAATCCTTCAGCTCCTTCGCTTCCATGGTCATCTCCATGGTGGAAAAACCAGGTGTATCCACAAGAAGAGCATCATCGACAGCAATCAGCTCGCTGTGCCTTGTAGTATGTTTTCCTCTTTTCACTTTCTCGGAAATAATACCCGTCTCCATTTTTTCGGATCCTGCCAGTTTATTGAGCAGTGTGGATTTCCCTGCACCCGATGGACCGCATAACACGGTAATCTGATCCTTCAGCCCCTTGAGGAGCTCCTCCAAACCCGTGCCATCCTTTGCAGTGATAAAATGAATTTGGTATCCGGTTCCTTTGAACAGTTCTTTCAACTGTATCTTCTCATTCTCCGTGGCAAGATCACTCTTATTGAAAACAAGCACCGGTTCAATGCCATTCTTTTCCAAGGAAATGATGAACTTATTCAAAAGCTCAAAATTGATGTCTGGATTTCTCAAAGCAAAAACTACATACGCCTGGCTGACATTGGCCACAAAAGGCCGAACAAGTTCCGAAGTTCTTTCGTGGATCTCATCCACCACATTTCCTTCTGGCGTTGAAACCACAGAAACCCGGTCTCCAACCATCGGTGTAATATTATTTTTTCTGAATACACCTCGTGCTTTGCATTCTAAAACTCCCTGTACAGTTTTCACATAGTAGAATCCTGCAATCCCTTTAACAATAATCCCTTCCATTGCATCAGTCCTTTCCGCTCTATTCTTTACGTTCTATTATAATCTATTTCTTCCTGTTTGTTACCAAAGAATCAGCAAAAACAAACAACCAGCTCAAATTAATGAGCTGGCTGTTCACTTACAGTTCTACTTAACCCGCTGGTGTTTCAGTAGGTTCTTCTTCTACCGGTTCAGGTTCACCCAGGACTTCCACCGTACTTCCATAGGCCACGGGGCCTCTTCCTGGATTCAGCTCTACCACAAGATCACTGTTGACCGTTCCATCAACGAGCACAGGATTTAATCCCAACGCTTTCAGAGCAGTCACAGCTTCTCCGGCAGTCTTTCCGATGAGATTGCTTGGAATATTCACTTCTGTGTACTCATAAAGAGTAATATTGACTTTAGTTCCTTCCTTCACTTCTGTAGCAGCAGGAAGACTCTGTTCTACAATACGTCCGCTTTGGGCTTCATCTCCAGTAGGTACAGTTTTCACTTCCCCAATGGTAAGACCAACCGCTTCAAGAAGAGCTTGCGCCTCTCTTTGTGTGCGTCCCTTCATGTCAGGAACAATAGATAAAACAATCTCCGGACCTTTAGAAACCACTACATTTACAGCACTTCCCTTTGGCATGGAAGTGTTGACCAGTGGATCCTGCCCGATGATTTCTCCAGCTGGAACAGTTTCACTGAACTCTTCTTTGGTAGTTCCAAGAATAAACCCGTTATTGCCCAGAATAATTTCTGCAGACTCAACGGTACTTCCTGTGATATCAGGGACATAAAGCTTTTCCTCTCCTGCGCTCAGTACAACAGAAACGGTTACTCCCTTCTTCACCGTGGTTCCTTCTTCAGGAATCACTTTGATCACAGTGTTCTCAGGCTGCTCCGATGTCTCGGTTCCAGTAACCTCAAGAACAAGACCCACCATTTCCAGCGCATCCTCTGCTTCTTCCTTGGTAAGCCCCATGATTTCAGGGATATCCACTTCTTCTTCCGAAACCTCTCCTGGCTGATTTCCATTGCCGCGGCTGAATACCGCATCCCCAATGAGTGCACCGAGTACCACTACCAGGATCATGGCAAGGCCAATAATCAGTGTCTTTTTCTTATTGTTTGATGGCTTTTCATCATCATAAATGTCGTTTCTCATAGTTTTCCTTTCCGGTACTACCGCGTTCATGACTTGTGTGTGATCTGTATTAATATTTTCTTTAGATTCTAATCTTTCACCATTCATCAGCGCACGAAGATCCATCATCATGTCTTCGATTCTCTGGTATCGGTCTATGGGATTCTTCTCCGTGGCTTTGAGAATCACTTTCTCTAACCCAGCACTCACAGAAGGATTCAGCGCTCTTGGTGATGGGAGAGGTTCTTGCATATGCTTCAAGGCGATGGTGATTGGACTTTCAGCATCAAAGGGCACTTGGCCGGTGACCATCTCATACATCACGATGCCAAGGGAGTATATGTCAGATCTTCCATCTGTCATGTTCCCTCTAGCCTGCTCCGGTGAGAAATAATGAGCTGAACCGATGATCTTACCAGAATTGGTAATGGTCACAGAATCTGAGTGTTTTGCAATACCAAAGTCTGTCACTTTAATCAGCCCGTCTTTGGTGAGCATGATATTCTGAGGCTTAATATCACGGTGAATGATATTGCTGTTATGTGCGGACTCCAATGCGCGAGCAATCTGATAGGAATAATTCAGTGTTTCTTCCACAGACAGTTTTCCCTGAGCTTTTATGACTTCTTTCAGAGTTTTTCCCTTCACATACTCCATGACAATATAATGGATCTGATCCTCACTGCCAACATTATAAATATTGACGATATTAGGATGAGATAAAAAAGCGACAGCATTGGCTTCCTGCTTGAATTTATCCAGAATATCCTTATTGGATGAAAACTCTGGCTTCAGCACTTTGACTGCATCATAGCGGTTCAAGTTCAGATCCAGTGCTTTATATACAACGGACATGCCTCCCTGGGCAATTTTTTCAGTGATTTCATAACGGTTCCCTAATATTTTTCCTATCATTTCAACGCTTCTCCTCCAAAAATTACTAGCGTGATGTTATCTCTTCCACCTCTTTCTTTGGCCATTTCCACAAGTTCCATCATGGACTTATGCATATCCTGGCTACCGGAAAGCTTTTCTAAGATCTCTTGTGCAGAGAGATAATCTGAAAGACCATCCGTGCAAAGCAAATATATTTCCTTATGATCCGTCTGCCGCGTATAAGCTTCAATCTCCACATGAAGATTGGTTCCTACAGCTCTTGTGATGATGTTTTTATTCGGATGATGCTTCGCATCCTCCTCGGTGACTTTCCCAAGATCAACAAGTTCTTGAACATAACTATGGTCTTTTGTGATTTTCTTAATCTCATTATTGTACACCACATAGAGCGAGCTGTCTCCTACATGTGCGATATCAAGTCTTCCATGATGGCTCAGCGCCGCTGTCATGGTTGTTCCCATACCGCTCATGGTTTTCTCTTTAGAAGATAACGCATAAATCTCATGGTTTGCTTTTGTGATTGCTTTCATCAGCGAGGGCAGAAGCAGTTCTTCCTGCTGGATTCCTTTCATGAAATCAAGCACAGTTTCTTTAGCAAGGGCACTTGCAACTTCACCTGCATTATGTCCCCCCATGCCATCGCATATCAGAAAAAGGTTGAACACTTCATCCTCCAGGATGCCATAGGTGTCTTCATTCAGTTGTCGGATATTGCCAATATCTGATATCCTTTCTATCATATGTTTCTCCTCACAGGTCAGCTCTATTTTCCAAATAGCTTCTTCTCAGCTGCCCACAAGCAGCGTCAATATCTCCACCCATCTCTCTGCGGATTGTAGCTTCAATCCCAGACTGAAGCAGAACATCCTTAAAGCCTTGGATGGATTCATTGGTTGACGGTAAATACAGCATTTCCTTTATTGCATTGACCGGAATCAGGTTCACATGAACCTTCATTCCTTCAAGAAGCTTTGCAAGAGCATATGCATTTTCTCTGGTGTCATTGGAACCTCGAACCAATGCATACTCAAATGAAACTCTTCTTCCAGTTTTGCTCATATAATATTCTACACTATTTAATATCTCCTGAATACTATATTTGTTAGCAATTGGCATGATCTTCTTTCTGGCTTCGTCTGTAGTCTCATGAAGCGAAATCGCAAGGGTGATCTGAAGCTTCTGATCCGCAAGTTCAATGATTCTGTTCACAAGGCCGCAGGTAGATACTGTAATGTTTCTATGGGACAGATGAAGACCTTCCTTCGCATTCACGAGACTTAAAAACTTGAGCACTGCATCAAAATTATCAAGGGGTTCTCCAGATCCCATGAGTACCACATGGGAGATTCTTTCTCCTACCACTAAAGATGCTGCGATGATCTGAGACAGAATTTCTCCTGGTGTCAGATTTCTTACCATACCATCTTTTGTAGACGCACAGAAGGTGCACCCCATTTTACAGCCGATTTGGGAAGATACACACACTGAATAGCCATAATGGTACTTCATGATTACGGTCTCGATGATATTTTTATCCTCCAGCACCATAAGCATTTTTATGGTGCCATCCTTTGATACCCGTTTCTCAAGAACTTGAGGCAGCGCCATGTGGAAATGCTCGTTCAGCTTGTCTTTCGTGCTCCTGTTGAGGGTTTTCATCAGATCTGGATCCGTAATCCCTTTATATAAATAATCATAAACTTGCTTCGCTCTAAAAGCACTTTCTCCCTGACTCACGAGCCAGGCTTTCAGTTCTTCCAGAGAATAATCGTAAATATTCGTCATGCTAACATCCTTTTCCAGAATACTTCTGGACTTCATTCATAAACATGGACATTTTATCATAAATTATGTTAAATTTCTTTAAATTATTCTTAGATTTTCAGAAGAAAACCTCTGGAACGGTTTTCTCAGACCGTCGCAGAGGTTATGACATTCTCTTCAGTTTGCTGATAAAGAACCCATCCATGGTTTTACCGGGCAAGATGGTGAGAAATCCTTCCGGAGCGTATTGAAGATGATCTCCTTCTCCAACATTGATGGGAACAGCTTCGAAATCATTGTGCCGCTCCAGAAACCATCTGACATTCTCTTCATTCTCCGCTTGATTCAGCGTACAGGTGGAGTACACCAGTGTACCGCCAGGTGGAATATAGTTCATAGCCGTCTCCAGAAGATCTCTCTGGATTTTCACAAGATCCAGAAGCTCTTCTGGTGTCTTTGTATATTTGATCTCAGGCTTTTTCCTGATGATTCCAAGTCCTGAACAGGGAGCATCCAGAAGCACATGGGCTTTACCCACATACTCGGGTAAAAGGTGAAGACCATTGTTTTTCCTGATGGTTACAGAGGTTAATCCCAACCTGTCCCGGTTTTCTCGGATCAGGCGAAGCTTGCTTTCATAGATATCGAAAGCATGAACCGGCACCTGATCATGAAGGAGCTCCGCTAGATGCATTGTTTTTCCACCAGGTGCAGAACAAAGATCCAGATATTCCTCCCCTTCGCTCACTACAAGAGGAGCTACCAGCATAGAACTTTCATCCTGCACCGTAAGGACCCCTTCTCTGAACAGCGGGTTCTGCATCACACTCTTTCCACCAGTGACTTCAATTCCATAAGGCGAAATGGCTGTCTTTTCAGCACTGTAACCAAGCTGCCTTAGCTCTTCAAGAGCCGCATCCCTTGACATCTTTAGCGTATTCACCCGATAGGTGATCACGGGTCTTTCATTCAGTCCGCTCAATATTTCCAGGTACTTGTCTCCATACTGATTTTTAAACAGCTGAATCATCCAGGCTGGAAAGGAATACTCGTAGATCTCTTCATCTATCTTTTTATTGAACGTATACAGCTCGTCTTTTTTTCGGAGATATCCACGAAGAACACCATTGACAAACCCGGAGGCTTTCGGCGCTTTTTTCTTTGTTAGATTCACAGCTTCATTGATGACGGCATAGGGTGGTATGCGATCCAGGAAATGCATCTGGTAAACCGAGATGCGAAGAACATCCAAAACATAACGCTCTGTTTTTGATAAAGAGATCTTTGTATTTCTTTTTAAGATCTCATCAATTGTAAGAAGATATTTCAGTGTGCCATATACAATTTCTGTGAGCAGTCCAACATCCTCTTCTTTCACCTGTCCGGACTGAATCGCACGGTCCAGAAGAAGATTGGAGAAAGCTCCCTGATAAAGGACTTTCCCTAAAATCTCCACGGCTGTTTCTCTGACATTCATCATAGTATTTCCTTAATCCCTTCTTCGATCACGGATTACGAGAAGCCGGACCAGTGTCATTATAGAGGAGAACGCAGCTGCTACGTAGGTGAGTGCTGCAGCATCCAGAACCTTCTTCGCTTTAGGCACCTCGTCCTCTGCCAGAATATGATAATCTCCAAGAACTGCAAGGGCTCTGCTGGAGGCATTAAACTCTACTGGCAACGTAAACAACTGAAAAAGGACCACCAGAGAAAAGAGAACGATGCCCAAATCCACAAGGCTGAACATTTCAAAAAGAAGTCCCGCCAAGATGATGATCATGGAAAATCTGGAACCGATGGAGGCAAAAGGCACCATAAAAGCACGAACTCTCAGCGGACCATAGTCCTCCTGATCTTGTATGGCGTGACCCGCTTCATGGGCAGCTACTCCAGCTGAAGCGATGGACGGCCTGGAATAGACCTCTTCACTGAGTCTCAGAACCTTCGTTCTTGGGTCATAGTGGTCGGTGAGATTTCCTCTTACCATCTCTATTGCAACATTCTGAAGACCTGAGCGGTCCAGAACGATTCTAGCCACCTGAGCTCCCGTCATTCCGCTTCTAAGGCCTTCCCGTCTGTAAATGTTGTAGGTGCTCTGTATCTTGCTTTGAGCAAATATGGTCAGTATCATCGCTGGAATCAGCAGTAAAAATGTAGGGTCAAATCCAAACGTAAATGGTAACATCACCCTTCACTCCTTTTAAAATATTTTTCGGAAACTGTATTTCCATTTAAAAAATCACGAACCTTCATGGGTTTCTTTCCAGGGTACTGCAGCCTTAAAATTCTGATCTGTCCTTCTCCCGTTGCCACGATGATTCCCTCTTTGGAAACATTCAGGATTTCTCCAGGTGCACCTCCTGGCCCCTTTGGATCCTCCACCACTTCGGTTTCCAGTATTTTCACCTTCTGTCCATCCAGATAGGAGAAAGCACCCGGAACCGGGGACAGCCCTCTTACAAGATTGTGAACCGCAAAAGATGAACTGTCCCACTGGATCAGCTGAAACTCCTTATCAATGAGCGGCGCGTAAGTGGATTCCTCATGGTTTTGAGGCTGTGGCTTCACAGAACCACTTATGAGTCCTTCCATGGTCTCTACAAGCAGTTCTCCACCCATCTCAGAAATCCTGTCATGGAGTTCTTCCACATTCATCTGCTCTCTCAGCTCAATTTTTCGGACGAGCAGCATATCTCCAGTATCCAGTCCTTTATCCATGAGCATGGTTGTGGCCCCGCTTTCTTTGTGTCCTTCAATAAGAGCAAAATTCAAGGGAGCTGCTCCTCTTAGCTTTGGCAATAGACTCGCATGAAGATTGATGCATCCATATTTGGGAATCGCCAGAATCTCTTCACTGAGGATTTGTCCATAAGCCACCACGATGATAAAATCCGGTGCGATGCTTTTCATTTCCTCTATAAGATCTCTGTCATTTCTCAGCCTTACAGGCTGCTTCACAGGAATGTTTCTTCTTAGCGCTTCTTCCTTCACAGGAGGAAAAGTGACCTTTTTGCCTCTGCCTTTTTCCTTGTCCGGCTGTGTCACCACCAGTGAGACCCCATACCTGTCGTCGAGCACTTTCAAAGATGGGACCGAAAAGTCTGGTGTGCCCATAAATATGATCTTCATCATGTTATTCACCATCAGGATAGGTCAGGGAAATCAGAAGATCCTCAACCTGTTCTTCAGGTTCAAAGTCTTCCCCTACCTCTTCCAGCTTATCTGTAAAGAGCACACCATTCAGATGATCCAGTTCATGAAGAATACACCGCGCAAGAAGATACTTCGCTTCGATGATAAAATTCTTCCCTTCTTCATTCATGGCTTTCACCTTCACATAGGTGGGTCTCTTCACTACCCCATTTTCACCTGGTATGGAAAGACATCCCTCCACATCCAGATACTCCCCTTCTGTCTCGAGGACTTCAGGATTCACAAAAGCCAACCGAATGTCGCCAATGCCCACGGTGAAGATTCTCTTGAGGATCCCCACCTGTGGTGCTGCCAATCCGATTCCGTCCTCATAATCCATCGTATTATACATATCTTTAATCAGTGTCTTCATTCTTGGAGTCACTTCCGTAACTGGCTTTGCCACCTTTCTCAACACACTGTCTGGTACGTGTCTTACTTCTCGTAATGCCATCTTTTTTCTCCTTTTTCACATCATACTGTTGGGATTGATATCCAAACTGACTTTAATAGCTTTATAGACAGATTTCATCTCATTCTGAACGAAAAGCCTGATGCTTTCCTGACTGTCTGGTGAAAAATCACCTTTCAGAATTATTTGCCATCTGTAGCTGTTTTTGATCTTTGATATCATACAGGGACTAGGTCCCAGTAAAATGATAGTATCATACTTCTTCAAATAATTTCTTAAATGTTCGCCGATCTCCATGACTTTCTCTCTCAGGAGTTTTTCATCTTCAGAGGTGAACACCATATGAAAAATCTTCGTAAATGGCGGATTTTTCAGTGCTTCCCTCATGAGAATCTCTTTCTCATAGAATCCTTCATAATCATGGGTTTTCGCATATTCCACCGCAAAATGTTCCGGACTGTACGTCTGAATCACCACTTCTCCTTTCTTATCCCCTCTTCCCGCTCGTCCCGCCACCTGAGTAATCAGTTGGAACGTTTTTTCGGAGGACCGGAAATCCGGAAGATTCAGCGAAAGGTCTGCAGCCAGTATCCCCACAAGAGTGACATCCTTGAAATCCAGTCCTTTACTGATCATCTGGGTTCCTATGAGGATGTCACAATCGTTGTTTTTAAAATTCTGGTACATGTTTTCATAGGCTGCTTTGTGTTTTGTTGTATCCCGGTCCATTCTCATCACCTTGGCCTCTGGAAACATTTTCCGAATGGCTTCTTCGACTTTTTCTGTTCCTGTGCCAAACTGCTTGATATACTTGGACTGACAGCTGGGGCATGTTTTGGGAAGATACTTCCTGGCACCGCACTGATGGCAGATGAGGGAGTTGTCTTTATGATAGGTCATGCTGATATCGCAGTTGCCGCACTTGAACACATAGCCGCAGGATCTGCAGGACACAAAGGTTGAAAACCCTCTTCTATTTAGAAATAGAATCATCTGTTCCTTTCTCTCCAGAACCTCTTCCATTTTTTTCATCAGCGCTCGGGAGAAAATCGTGCGGTTTCCACTGAGAAGCTCTTCCCGCATATCCACAACTTCCATCTTTGGAAGCTCACCTTCGGTGGCACGTCTGGTCAACCTGACCAGGGACAGTTTCTTTTCTTTTGCCTGATAATAGGATTCGACAGAAGGGGTGGCTGATGCCAGCACAAGCCGTCCTCCATTCTTTTCCATCATGAGTCTTGCCACTTCTTTCGCATTGTACTTGGGACTCATTTCAGATTTATAAGTGGTTTCATGTTCCTCATCCACAATGACCATTTTGAGGTTCTTGAAGGGAAGAAACAGCGCAGATCTTGCTCCTATGGCAATTTTCACCTTCCCAGCCCTCACCCGGTGCCATTCATCATACCGTTCCCCATCACTGAGTCTGGAGTGAAAGATGGTGATCTCTTTTCCAAATCTCCCCTTAAATCTTTCAATCATTTGAGGTGTCAGGCTGATTTCCGGCAACAAGACAATGGCATCCTCTCCTCTTTGAAGACCTCTTCGGATAAGTTCCATAAACACTTCCGTCTTACCAGATCCGGTGATGCCATGAAGAAGATAGGTTCCATCTTTTTTGTCTATGGTTTCCACTGCAGTCCTCTGCTCTTCATTGAGGGTTCTTTCTTCATAATTCTCATATTCCTCGACATTGTACCTGTAGTCTTTTTCACTGAGAACTGCCATATAACCATGACGGATGAGCGTATTCACGGAGCTCAAGGAGAACCCTTGCCGAACCAGATCTGCCTTGATAAACTTTCCTGGATGCTGATCCACTTTTGTGTAAATCTCCATATAGGGGCTTTTCTGATGCTTTGGTGCCAAAGTAGCAATTGTATAAAGATTCTCACTCATTTTATGCTTCATTCCCTGAAGAATTCCTTTGGGAATCATCAGTTTAATCACATCCAGATAAGTGGCCATATAACTCTTCCTGATTTTATCCATGAGTGGAAGATCTTTTTCCTCAAAGTACACCTCAGGATCTGCAGAAAAAATCTCTTTCATTTTCGTCATGTCATAGGCCAAATTTTCATCATCATAGAGTGCTACAACGAATCCATCCAGCTTCCTGTTGCCTGATCCAAAGGGAATACGTACTTTCTGGCCTATTTTCAAATTCATTTTTTCAGGTATCCCATAAGTATAGATCCGATCTGTGGCCAGCGCCTCATGATTGATGATAATTCCTGCTGCTTTCATCTTCTCACCCCCTTATTCAACCCATCTATTATAACACTTTTCACTTCACCCTTCCAAGACTGCTGGAGTGCTTCCTCTTCTTTTCCTCTTCTTTTCTCTCAGTCCTTTTCTCTCTGTAAGGAATCTGTTACTCCATCTCTTCTTTTTTATGATTATAATGAAGTACCATCTGAAAGGAGAGTTTTTATGAAAAAAAACACAAAAAAATATATGATTCTTTCTCTTCTTCTTCTCCTTGGTACACTTTATGCCGTTTCGAGAGCTCTGGGATCTGATGATTCCATTCTATACAGGGGCATGATCATCCATACCCATAATGATGGATTCATGACACTTCTGGTGGATGGACAGTTTGAAACCTCGCAAACATCTTCACCTACTGTGACAGAATTCTCCCTTGGGGATGACATCCGAATACTTCAAAATAACCAAAGGATCGACCCCGTAGAACTGAAACGTGGCATGTATGTGGATATTAAAAGCAGCCCCGAAATCAGAACCAGTTATCCTGCCCAAGCCACTGCACTGGAAGTGAAGATTCTAGAAAACCAGGATTCTCCCTTGTACATGGAAGCAGAAGTGGTGGATGTTCTCGATCAAGGCCAAGGCATCATCAGCACTGTGCATCTCAAAGGCAATCTGCAAGGATACGGTGAGGATACGGAAATCTATGTTTCTGTTCCAGAAGGCTCCTACTATCCCTTCGGCCTGGAAAGCAGCAAGGATCTTCTGAAAAGCGGTGACCGTGTATTTGTCGTCTTTACCGGTCCCATCCGGGAAAGCTATCCTTTGCAAGGCACTTCAAGCTCGATCATCATCGTAACTCCAGCTACTTATTGATAAAGTCCTGGGAAACCAGGACTTTTATTTCTGTATTATTTTCAAAAACTTTATAAAACACTTCTTTTTTTCAGCTTCGAAGAAACGCAGCATTTCCTCCAGGTATTCCTGAATTTCTCCATTCTTTCTCCTCTTCCACAGCACCATACGGATTTCTTCCAGATCGTGCAATTTTCCGGTGACATCATGAAGTTTTTTCAATCTTTCCGCTTCTTTCATTTTCTCTAGGGGGAGAAGGCTTTTACAGAAAATCAGATTATAATAGAGGATTTTCCCCTCTAATCTCAACTTATGGATTTTATCATCCTCTCCGCTATACGCTTGTTTCTCAAGCTTTCTGTGTTTTTTCAGAAGACGATCAAAACGCTTCACGATAAACTCATTCCCGGGGTCCTCCATGGATCCTTTTTTGTCTTTTACGAGGGACTCTGAATCAAAATAATACCATGAGACCGTTCTGTACAACAGCATTCTGAACTGAAAAGTATCCTCATATAGTTCTTTCTTCCTTCGATCATTCTGTAAAACAGAATGAAGTACCCTATTCTTTTCTTCCTCACTTCCGATGGTTTTGCCGCTTTCTTCCCAGTACACCTCAAACTCGTGAAAGAGCTTCCTAAACACATCTGCTTTTCTTCTGGGACCCAGAGACCTCAGTAAAAGCTGGTAGTTATTCTTGATTTTTTTATTGGTTTTCAACCGAAGCAGCGGTTCGTAAAACTCATGGATGGACAGGAGCTGCCGGAAGATCACCCGCAGATCATGTATCTTTTCCTCCTCTTCCGTCCAATGATCCCCTTCCAGACACAGCAGGAGCTGCACATGGGCATCTTGAGACAGTTTTCTTGCTTGATAGAAGAACAGTTCCACTGACTGATTTTGAATCAAAACCTTACACCTCCTTATGGTGTTTCATTGTTTCGGACCAGTTCGTCACCAAAATAACAATCTATCTACTTCTTTGTTGCGAAGCTGAATAGTGGTTTGAGCAAAATATGTGATATTATTAATATTTCATTCATAATTCTTAATTGTTTTTAATTTGGAGAAAAATGAAAAGGTTTGTACTCCCGGTTTTGAAATGCAAACCGATTACACCCACTATCATTATATCGTTAAAAATCATCTAGTTCTTTAAAATATTTGAAATTATATTTGACTTGTTGTTATCAGAATGTTAATATCCTTACAAGTTCACAAAAAAATCAATAATTTAAAAATATTGAGGAAGACTGCACTATAGAAATTGTCACAGAGAGTCGGGGATGCTGAAAACCGATACAAACCTCTATTGCTGCTTATCACTTCTGAATTTCATTACCGAACAGCAAGCTTACTAAGTAATGACGCATACCAGCGTTAAAGGGTTAGGGTTTACTAGAACCTGATGAGGCAGATTCTGTGAGGAATCTGCAAAAGTAAAGTGGTACCGTGCTAAAGCACCTTTATTATGTCAAAGGACATGATAGAGGTTTTTTTATACAATTTATTATGATTTCGGAGGGAAACAAATGAAAAAAGAACTGAAGCTATTCACCGCATCGCTCTTATCCGTATTATTTTTATCCGGCTGTGCCGCCAGTGGATCATCCAGTGATGGAGACACCGTAAAACTGGGTCTTAACTATGAACTCTCTGGTAATGTGTCCACCTATGGAACAAGCCTCGTGGAGGGAATCGAATTTGCCGTAAAGGAAATCAACGCCAATGGCGGAGTTCTTGGAAAACAAATTGAACTTGTCAAAGCAGACAATAAGTCATCAGGGGAAGAAGCTGCCAATGTCTCTTCAAGACTTGCCACCCGTGACAAGGTTGTGGCCATTTTAGGACCTGCTACTTCAGGTAATGTGAAATCTGCACTGCCTGCTGCAGAGGAAAACAAAGTGCCTCTCATCTCTGCATCTTCTACCGCAGATGATGTGACACTGAATGCAGAAGGCGGTGTGCGCCAGTATGTGTTTAAAACCTGTTTCAGCGACTCCTTCCAGGGAGTTACCATGGCAAACTTTGCTGCAAAGGAACTGGGTCTTTTAAAGGCTGCTGTATTAAGAGACAACACCTCTGATTATAGCCAAGGTCTCACCGATGCTTTCAGTGAAACCTATGCCGCCTTAGGTGGAGAGATTCTGAAAGAAGAAGCCTATCAGGCAAAAGAAACTGATTTTAAATCTCTGCTCACCAACATCAAAGCTGCAGACCCGGATGTGCTTTTTGTTCCTGGATATTATGAAGAAGTAGGTCTTATCATCAAACAGGCACGAGAATTAGACCTTGATGTTCCTGTCCTTGGTGCAGATGGTTTTGACTCACCAAAACTAGTTGAGATTGCCGGTGCGGAAAACTTAAATGGAACCTACTATTCAAACCACTACTCCTCCGGTGACACTTCTCCAGAAGTCGTTACTTTCAAGACTGCCTTCAACAAGGAGTTCAGCAAAGATCCAGATGCATTCAACGCCCTTGGATATGACATGGCTTATATGGTAGCAGATGCACTGGAAAGAGCTGGTGAGGCAGACCGTGAGAAACTTACAGCTGCTTTGGCATCCACAAAGGACTTCAAAGGCATCACTGGTACACTCAGCATGGATGAGTTCCATAACCCAATCAAAGCAGTTACAATCCTAGAAGTCAAAGATGGCGTCCCAACCTATTTGATGAAACAGGAACCATAAAAAAAGATTCAGATGCCGAAGCTGCCTTTTTAGGCAGCTTGCGTCTTTTCATTAAGGGGGAAATATTTTGGAACAATTACTACAACAGGCTGTCAATGGCATTTCTCTTGGAAGCATCTATGCTTTGATTGCCTTAGGATATACCATGGTGTATGGAATCATCAACCTGATCAACTTTGCTCACGGTGAAGTGCTGATGGTCGGTGCATATATTGGACTCTATCTCACCAGCGTTTTGGGTCTACCCTTTCTACCAGCACTGCTTTTGGCCATGATCTTAAGCGGAGTGCTGGGTATGGTCATTGAAAAGGTAGCTTACAAACCACTACGAAACGGCACAAGAATTTCAGCACTCATTACAGCCATTGCTGTATCCTTATTCATGCAATATGGCATGATGTATTTTGTGGGTCCTGAAAGCAGAACCTATAAAGACCTTCTTCCATCCAAGCAAATCGATGTTTTCTCCACAGGAGCACTGATTGATATTAAAAGTTTTTACATCATTTTTATCACCCTCATTATGATGCTTCTGCTGATGTACCTGACGAAGTTCACAAAGATGGGGAAATCCATGCGTGCACTTTCTCAGGATCGAGATGCAGCAGAACTGATGGGCATCAATGTGAATCAGACCATATCCTATACCTTTTTCATCGGTTCAGCTCTGGCAGGTGCTGCTGGTGTTCTCATCGGCGTATACTATAGTACAATCAACCCCCTCATGGGTGCCACTCCTGGACTGAAAGCCTTTGTATCTGCAGTAATCGGCGGAATCGGCATAATTCCCGGAGCTGTGTTTGGCGGATTTTTCCTCGGAATCGTTGAAACTGCCGTGAGCGCCTTGGGCGGTTCCTTATATAAGGATGCAGTGGCATTCTTCATTCTTATAGTCTTCTTGCTGGTAAAGCCATCAGGACTTCTTGGCAAAAACACACAAGAGAAAGTATAGGTGATAATATGAGAAAAATCATGACGAAAAAAAATATGATCACTGCAGCCTCTATTGCCGCAGGGTATCTTCTGGTGGATCTTTTAATGAAAGCGGGAATCATTGACTCCTATATCTTTCTAAACCTTGTCAGTATCGGTCTCAACATCATCCTGGCGGTGAGCTTGAACCTCATCACAGGGTTCACTGGTCAGTTCTCACTGGGTCATGCGGCATTCATGTCCATAGGCGCATATGCATCAGGAATCCTTACGGTGAAGTTTGATCTTCCTTTTTCTCTGGGAATCCTTGGAGCAGCTCTTTCAGCGGCAGCAGCGGGACTTTTCATCGGCATCCCAACCTTACGACTGAAAGGCGATTATCTCGCCATTGCAACTCTCGGATTTGGAGAAATTGTGCGTATTGTGGGACTAAACTCAGATTATATCGGAGGTGCCATGGGTCTTAATGACATCCCTAGATACACCAACTGGCCCTGGCTCTACAGTATGGTTCTTTTTACCATCATTGTGATTCATAACTTCATTCATTCCTATCATGGACGTGCTGTGCTCTCCATCAAAGAGGATGAACTTGCATCCACCGCCATGGGTGTTCCGGTGAGCCGTTATAAGATTCTGGTGTTCTCTATGGGTGCTTTCTTCGCAGGTATTGCAGGTGCTCTTTACGCAAACTATTTCTACTTCATCAGACCCGATTCATTTGGCTTCATGAAGTCCATTGATATACTGGTCATCGTTGTATTGGGAGGGCTTGGCAGCATCAAGGGTTCCGTGATCAGCGCTGTGGTCTTATCTCTCCTCTCCTTGTCTTTACAAGGAATTCCTGAACTCAGAATGGTGATTTATGCTGTGATTCTGTTTATTATGATGGTCTACAAGCCTCAGAACATCCTAAAAAAACTGATCCGAAAAGTATGGAAGGAGGCATAATATGGAAATTTTGGAAGTAAAAGGTCTTACGAAAGAGTTTGGCGGCATCAAGGCTGTGAAAAATGTGAATCTATCGGTCCGTAAAGACAGCATTACTGGAATCATTGGACCGAATGGAGCAGGGAAAACAACTTTTTTCAATCTGCTCACAGGCATCTATATCCCCTCGTCAGGAGAGATTGTGTATCATCTGAAGGATACTGTTTCCGGGAAATCCATCCAGCCTCAGAAGATGCCTTCTCATGGGATTGCAAGGACTTTCCAGAACATCAGGCTTTTTAAGGAAATGACTGTACTGGAAAATGTTCTGCTTGGCAATCATCCCAACTTGAAATACAGCGTTTTTTCTGCACTATTCAGACTTGCTCCATTTTTTACTGGGGAAGAAAAAGCTGTAGAAGAAGCAATGGCTCTTCTTAAAATTTTCAATTTGTCAGACAAATGTGATGAAAAAGCTAAAAATCTGCCCTATGGAGATCAGAGAAGACTGGAAATCGCCCGTGCCATGGCTTCGAAACCAAGTCTTTTGCTTCTTGACGAACCTGCTGCAGGCATGAATCCTCAAGAGACAAAAGAACTTACCCAGCTTATCAAATGGGTGAAAGAAACTTTCCATCTGTCCGTCATCCTCATTGAACATGACATGTCACTTGTGATGAATCTTTGCGATGATCTGTTTGTCTTTGACTATGGGAATCTCATTGCTCAAGGAACCCCTGCAGAAATACAGGTCCATCCCGAAGTGATCAAGGCCTATCTTGGAGGTGAGAATATTGCTTAAGCTGGAAAATCTCTCAGTGCATTATGGTGCCATAGAAGCACTGAAAAATCTGTCTCTTGAAGTCCACAAAGGCGAGATTGTTTCTCTCATAGGTGCCAATGGTGCAGGGAAAACCACAACGCTTCGAACCATATCCGGACTAGAAAGAAAGACTTCCGGAAATATACTGTTTCTGGGTGAAGATCTTTCCAAAGTATCTTCCTCTGCCATTGTCAAGAAAGGCATCTCTCATATTCCAGAAGGAAGACGCATCTTCCCCAAAATGACCGTGGAAGAAAACCTGGAACTGGGAGCCATCACCCGAAAAGACAAGGCACAGGTTCAGAAGGATTTTGAGAAAGCGTATCTCCTGTTTCCAAGACTTCTCGAAAGAAAGCACCAAATTGCTGGAACCCTGTCAGGAGGAGAACAGCAGATGCTTGCCATCGCAAGAGGTCTCCTTTCAAAACCTCAACTGCTTATTCTGGATGAACCATCCATGGGGCTTGCCCCAATCATTGTTCATGAAATCTTCGAAATTATAAAAAATATCAATGAAGAAGGCACTACCATCCTTTTGGTGGAACAAAATGCGAATCTTGCACTGAAAATATCCAAACGAAGTTACATCATAAAAACAGGCACCGTAGAGACAGAAGGATTCTCTAAAGATCTTCTGGCTATGGATGAGATCCGGAAAGCATACTTGGGTGGATAAAAAAGCACCCTCTGATTCAATCAGTGATATGCTCCCCTTATAGTAG
>NZ_DOPX01000004.1 GCF_003514505.1 Proteiniclasticum sp. | reverse complement strand
GGCAAGGCGGATGAACCGCTCCAGGGTGTCGTTGTCATAATGGCGGTAGCCTACGAGGTTCTGACCACGCAGCAGCATGGACAGCTTGGTGTTCTTGGCTGCCTTTCGGATTTCCCTTAGGATCTCCCAGGGGTTTTCAGAAAGAAAGCGCAGAGATGCGTCAAAAGTGGCGCCACCCCACACTTCCATGGCATTGTATCCCACTTTGTCCAGGGCTTCCACCAGGGCGATGATGTCTTCTTTGGCCATTCTCGTGGCCAGAAGGCTCTGATTTCCATCCCGGACTGTTAAGTCATTCAATAAGACTTTCGTCATGTATAATTCCTCCTACAAGATTTAGATGATAGGATTTCTGCCTGTAAAAATGTTTTTCATAGGCAGACAAAATAACTGTAATCAATACAAGTATAAACGATTACCAGGTGCCTCACAATAAAAGATAAGCGAAAAAACACCGAAAAAACATAGAGAAAACGAGAGTTGAAAATAATAACAAAAGGAATAATAAAGGTGCACGACTGTCTTCTTGTCGTGCACCTTTTCAGAGAATCGGGTGTTAAATGAATGGTTTAATTACTTAACTGTTACATCAGGAAGGAGAAAGCAAAGCTTCCAAGAATCAGAATGATGGCTCCACCAAGACGGCTGGAAAGCTGAGCGTATGCCATGAGCTCCATTCTGTCTGCAGCACCAAGTACTGCGATGCCTCCTGAACCACCTCTGTTGGCCATACAAAGACCAGCGGTGATGGCAGCATCGATTGGATAGAATCCAACAAAATATCCCACAATTGCTGAACCAAGGATGGCGCCGATGACGATCAGAAGTGCGATAACTGCGTTCTGAAGGGTTAATGCTGCTACAAATTCACCAAGATCCATATCAGCACCCACACCAACCATAACAACGATGGTCAATGCTGTGGTGATGAAGGACTGAAGCTTCTTTGCGCCAAGTCTGATACTCTTTGGTACTACACCTGTAGCAGCAAGAATCACCACGAAGATGATCATGTAGGCCAGCTGATGGATGGGAGCACCGAAAATGGTTGGCAGAATCTTTGAGGACATTACTCGCCCGAAGGTGAAGGCTGATACTCCAAGGAAGAGTCCTGCACCGATATCATTCATACTTACCTTTTCGTTGGAATCATCTTTTACTACGAAATTAGAATTTCTAAGAAGGGTCTTCTTGTCTCCAGTCCATTCCGGCTTCTTTTCACCAAGGCTGTTCAGCATAGCTGCAGTCATGATGGCGAAAATATTAGCGATGGTCAAAATAACAATGGCAAAAGCATAGTAGGAGTCACTGCTTCCGCCGGTAACATCGGCGTAGATCTGGGATAATGGAATGGCACCAGCACCATTACCTCCACCCATGACTGGAAGCACATACTGAAGAAGAATCAAGATTGGGTTTACTCCAAATAGAAGACCACCAAGGATTCCTAGGAGTGCTGCGCCGACCACACCACCAAGAATTGCAGGCACATAACCGGCAAAGCTCTTGAGAAGAATGTCTCTGTCAAGGGAAAGCACAGAACCTGTGATCAGTACAATGATGAAGAAAGTCAGGAAGTTTGTGTCATCCATGAAAATGGCAATGGATTCAGTGTACTTCGCTGGGATTACATTATATTGCACAAGTGCCGCTGTGCCAAAGAAAGTAAGGACAAGTCCACCACCGACATATTTGTTCCAGATTGGAATCCTCTTTCCGATTTCATAAAGCGGAACTGCGATGGCCAGCATCAGGGCAAGTGTTCCTGCCATATCGGTAGAGAGCACTTCAAGGTATGCAGCAAGATATACAACTAAAATGGCTGCAGTGGCAAACCACCATGGCATGCCGTAAAGCTTCAGTGCTTTCTTGGCGTTTGTTGAGTTTGTCATGTTGTTCATTCCTCCAATAATAAATTAATAATAATAATGATGAATATATTATTTCAGACAGGATCCATCCTACGGGGAGTTATGAAGTCTGAATCCTGACATAAAATCAAATGGATGATAGGGTCACAGGTTTTGGTTTTCTTATGACATCGATGAGCGTTCCATCTCTATATTCTACAAGAGCCACCACCTGATCAAGAAACTCGATCTCTTCGGGTTTACCTACAAGGGCGTAGGCTTCATCCCGGAGCTCTTCTATGGTCATGAGCGGAAGTCCTGAGTCTTTGAGAGCATCCAGAAGATCCTGACGCATCGGATTGATGGCCACACCTACTTCGGTAACCACAATATCGACACTCTCACCTGGAGTTGTCACAGTGATGACAGAGTCTTTGATGGTTGGAATTCTACTTCTGACAAGCGGAGCCACAATGATGGAGCACTTGGCTCCGGCTGCGGTATCCACGTGACCTCCAGGAGCACCTCTTACTACGCCGTCTGAGCCTGTGATGACGTTGACGTTGAAATCTGTGTCCACCTCTAAAGCGCCCAGTATGACAAAATCCAGTTGATTGACAAAGGCACCCTTGTTCATGGGGTTTGCATATTGGGAAGTGGAGATCTCAAAATGCCTTGGATGATCATGGACAGAAGCGATGGATGTAAGGTCAAAGTCCTGAGCATCCACGATGGTCTTGATGAGACCCTCTTCCAGAAGGTCGATCATGGGTTTTGTGATTCCCCCAATGGCAAAGCCCATTTTGATGTTTTTCTCCAGCATGTAAGGCTTCAGAAATCTTGTGACTGCCAGGGATGGTCCGCCACCGCCTGTCTGGAAGGAGAAATTGTCTTTGAAATAAGGGGTGCTTACCAGCGCCTTTGTGGCATATTCTGCAATGAGCAGTTCTCTAGGGTCTGTTGTGAACCGAAGAAGAGCATTGGCGATTTTTTTAGGGTTTCCGATTTCCGGAACCACAACCACATGATCCACATCAATGTGTTCAATGCTTGGTGGATAATTGGGGAAGGGCACCAAGGTATCGGTGATGACAACCACTTTATCAGCATACTTTGCATCCACCATGGAATAGGAGAGAACACCACAATCGGATTTTCCGCCTTTTCCTCGAGCATTTCCGAAAGCATCTGAGGTTGGAGCACCGATGAATGCCACATCGATATGGATATCTCCGGTTTCGATGGCTCTGACACGGCCGCCATGACTTCTGATGAAGGCTGGATTTTTCAGCTTGCCGCTGGAGATGGCATCTCCAATCTCGCCTCGGACTCCACTGGAGGAAATCCCGGTGATGGTGCCGTCTTCAATATACTTTACAATAGGTGCGTGGGCAGTACCGAGAGAACTGGCACATATGGTGATATCCCGGATTCCCAGCTGATGAATGGCATCCATGACCATGTTGACAACATAGTCCCCATCTCTGAAGTGGTGGTGGAAAGATACAGTCATTCCGTCCTTAAGACCAGACTGTTTGATGGCTTCTTCCAAGGAAGAAGCCAGTTTGCCTTCACTAGGCTTCATGTAAGACCTTACCGTCGGACTTGCTTTCTTATAGGTATATCCATCTCGGTAGTGCTGCCCCTGAAAAACCTCTTTCCCATCCTTCAGAAACTGTTCTGGAATATCACGGCCTACTAAATTCTTCATACCAAATCCCCCCTGTAGACTCCCGATGCTTTTGCCAGATGAAGAACTCTACGTGCACCTTCCACCATGGCGATGTCAATCATTTGACCGTCCACAATGAAGACGCCTACGCCTTCTTTGGCCAGTTCCTCTACACCGAGAATTGTTTTTTCTGCCATTTCGATTTCACTTTGTGTGGGTGTGAAAACCTCATGGATGATGGAGATCTGCTTTGGACTGATGACGGATTTTCCGTCGAAGCCCATATTCTTGATGAGCTCTGTATCTCTTCGGAGTCCATCCAAGTCTTCCACATCTGTATGCACGGTATCAAAACACATGACATCAGCGGCTCTTGCTGCCAGAATCAGATGACTTCTTGCTGCAAGCATTTCAAAGCCTTCAGCAGTCCGTTTGGCGTGCATGGTTCTCATGAAATCTCCAGCACCAATGGATATGCCGAGAATCCGGTCTGAACTCGCAGCCAGTTCATAGGCATTCAGAACACCCAGCGGGGTTTCGATGGCTGCCATGAGCAGGGTGGAGCCAAGTTCCTTGTGAAACTCCAGTTCGGCTTTTCTTACTTCTTCTTCTACACGGAGTACATCCTCTTTCTTTTCGCATTTTGGAATTCGGATGCCATCGCATCCTCCAGCTACGGAAGCACGGACGTCTTCTTTCCAGTGCTTCGAATCAAATCCATTGATTCGAACAAGTCTCTCAACACCTTTATAATCTGCATACTTCAGAGTGTTGTAGAGCTGGATTCTTGCAGAGTCTTTCTGATTTTCCGACACCGCATCCTCCAGATCAAAGATGATGGAATCTGGTTTGTAGACATAAGGATCTTTCACAAGGCTTGCCCGATGGGCATTAAGAAACATCATGGTTCTGCGGAGCCGTTTCTTTTTATCAAAACTCACATCATCACCTCCCAAGGTAAATCCTCAAACTGATCTATGGCCCTAAATACTGCGGTTTGAACTCTTGAGCGGATGGTAAGGTCCAAAGCACCTTTATCGATGGCGATGATTTTGGCATCAGCCACCTGAAGTGACTTCAGTGTATCGAGTATGGTTTTTCTGATCTGATTGCCGTACTGTCCAAGGACACTGCTTTCGAGAACCAGTTCTATGCCTGGTTCCTCTTTTGGAGAAATCATAATCTGAATATCACTGGATTCTACAGTACCCGCCATGGCGGAATGGTTCAGTTTCAAACATATCACCCCTTCAATCTGATGAAAAATATCTTAACGTTTTCACTCAGTATAATTTAAAGTTATTGTCTTAACAATACGTTTATAATTAAAGAACAGTAAAAAAACAGCACCTTAATGCGACTATTACAATGAAGAAGTACTGTTATTACGAATGTGTTAATGTGGAAATTTGCGTTGCGTGAGCGGATGTGGAGGGAATAGTCAAAGGAGATCGTGAAACAAAGAACAGAGAAAAAACACATGATTTGAAAATCTTATCGTATAATGAACATGTAATCGATACGATAAGATAGTCAGAAAACATGATGCGCAGAATGTTTGGGAGAGGTGGCCATGAACTACACAGTACAAAGAATGTGGATTAAACGAAGCCCCACTGCAAGAGAAGCATGGGAGAAGATGCTGAAAGATGCAGGGATTCGAGGAGAAGAGCAGGTAGAATATACCGTTGGTGTATACGATGGAGATAAACTCGTTGCCACGGGATCCCGGTTCAAAAATGTCTTGAAGTGTATTGCGGTCTGCAAAAAATACACAGGTGGTGAAGTGGTGAGCTTATTGATCTCCCATCTCATGAGTGAGGTCTTTGATGCCGGATTCACCTCCTGCTATGTGTACACAAAGCCTGAATCCGTTCAGTCCTTCGGCTATTTAGGCTTCAAGGAGATTGAACGGGTTGGAGAGGATCTGGTCTTTCTTGAAAAGGCAGTCTTCGGATTTGACGACTTTTTGAAGAAGCTGGAGAAGACAAAGGTTCCAGGCGAGAGGATTTCAGGAATCGTCATGAATGCCAATCCATTCACAAAGGGGCACCTCTACCTCATAGAGACAGCAGCAAAAGAAAGCGATGTCCTTCATGTTTTCGTCCTCACAGAAGACTTGTCCGCATTTCCTTCGGCTGTCAGAATGGACCTTGTGAAAAAAGGAACAGCGCATCTGTCTAATGTCATCGTGCATGAAACAGGAGATTATATGGTGTCTGCAAAGACATTTCCATCGTATTTCCTGAAAGAAGACCGGGATGTGACTGAGATTCAGGCCAGTCTGGATGCGAAGATCTTTAAGAACCACATTGCGAAGACGCTGGGGATTACCACCAGATTTGTAGGGGAAGAGCCATTGTCTTTTGCCACCAACATATACAATGGTGCACTGCAGAAAGTCTTTGGTGATGATTTGAGCCTTGTGGTGATCAGAAGAAAAGAGTCAGAGGGAGAAGTCATCAGTGCATCCAGAGTCAGAAAATACATGAAAGAGGACCGTATGGAGGAACTGAAGAATCTGGTTCCCGATACAACCTATGCATTTCTTCAGTCGGAGGAAGGCAAGATTATCCAAAAGAAACTTAAGGAAGAGGAGATGTAGAAGTCCATGGGGAATTTTAAGATTGAGAAACAGGCCATAGCTGGTACGCTGGAATCATCAGATCTTCAGATCATCATTGATGAAAATGAAGGAAGAGGAATTGAAATCGAGCTTAAGAGCAGCGTCGCCAATCAGTATGGCAGAAGAATCCGGGAAGTACTAACAGAAACACTGAAAAATATGGGCATAAAGGATGCCAAGCTTCTCGTAACAGATAAAGGAGCTTTAGATTGCACCATCATCGCTAGAACCATTGCTGTGGTGCATAGAGCTTCTGGAAAGACCGAAGAAATAGATTGGGAGGAGCTGGAAACATGGAACGTTTAAGAAGAACCATGATGTTTGTTCCTGCAAGCAACGCAGGAATGTTGAGAGATGCATATATTTATGGAGCGGACTCCATCATGTTTGATCTGGAAGATTCCATATCACTGAAGGAGAAGGATACGGCCCGTTTTCTTGTGTATCAGGCAGTGAAGACCATAGATTATGGAAACGTAGAGACCGTAGTGCGTATCAACAGTCTGGACCAGGGAGGAAGAAATGATATCCATGCCATGGTCCGCGCAGGGATTGATGTGATCCGTCTGCCTAAAACAGAGACAGCAGAAGATGTGCTGGATGTGGAAGAAGTGATTCTTGAGGCAGAAAGACAGTGTGGAAGGGAAGAAGGATCCACCCGTATGATGGCAGCCATTGAAGGACCTGTAGGTGTTCTCAATGCCCTCAGTATCGCAAAGTCCAGCAAACGTCTCATCGGTATCGCTTTGGGCGCTGAGGACTATGTGACCTCCATGAAGACCAGAAGATACGCTGAAAGAGACAGTGAGGAAATATTCTTCGCCAGATCTATGATTGTACATGCTGCGAGAGCGGTTGGTATTGCTGCACTGGACACTGTTTTCTCCAATGTGGATGATGTGGATACCCTGAGAAAAGAGACGGAGTTCATCAAGCAGCTTGGTTTTGACGGAAAGTCCGTGATTAATCCAAGGCAGATTCCTGTGGTAAACAGTGTGTTCACGCCTACAGAAAAAGAGATACAGAATGCCATTGCGGTAATGAATGCCATCGAAGAGGCTGAGTCAAAAGGGTCAGGTGTTATTGCGCTCAATGGTAAAATGATCGATAAGCCGATTGTGGAGAGGGCAGAAAGAGTACTTCTGCTTGCTGAAGCTGCAGGTATATACAGGAAAGGGGAATAAAGATGGCAAAGAATCAACTAGGAAGAGAGATTCCTGAAACCTATCTGAACTCCTTTGGGCTTTTTGAAGGCCAATGGGCAGTTCATCATGAATATAAAAGATCCAGCGGTCTGGTAAGTTCCGTAAAGCCTGGTGAGTCCAAGCTTTTGGGTTCAATTCGTGAAGCCATTGAAAAGACAGGATTGAAAGACGGAATGACTGTATCTTTTCACCATCACTTCAGAGAAGGAGATAAGGTCCTTAACATGGTCATGGACGAGATTGCGGCCATGGGCATCAAAAATCTTACCTTAGCTTCCAGCTCCATTGCAAACGTTCATGAACCACTTATAGAGCACATTAAGAATGGGGTTGTTACCAGTATTACCTCATCAGGTCTCCGGGATAAGCTTGGTGCAGCAATCTCCAAGGGACTTATGGAAAATCCTGTAATCATCCGTACCCATGGTGGAAGAGCCAGAGCCATTGAAAAAGATGAGATTCATATCGATGTGGCATTTTTAGGGGCTCCCAGCGCAGACTGCTATGGAAACGCCAACGGCTCCCATGGGAAAGCCAATTGCGGTTCTTTAGGATATGCCAAGGTGGATGCAGAGTTTGCAGACAAGGTGGTCATCATCACAGATAATCTTGTGCCTTATCCCAATACCCCCATCAGTATTCCACAGAATCATGTAGACTATGTGGTGGAAGTGGAATCCATTGGAGATCCCAATGGCATCGCCAAGGGTGCAACAAGAATCACCACAAATCCGAAAGAATTGCTGATCGCTGAAAATGCAAATAAGGTGATCACATCTTCACCTTATTATAAAGATGGTTTTTCTTTCCAGTCGGGAACCGGCGGTTCCACACTTGCTGTTGCAAGATTCCTGCAGGAATCCATGCGTAAGGACAACATCAAGGCATCCTTCGCACTGGGCGGTCTTACTGGACATCTGTGCAGCATGCTGGAAGAGGGGCTCATCGAAAAAATCATTGATACACAATGCTTCGACCGTGGAGCCATAGAGTCCATGAAGAAGAATGAGAACCATTATGAAATCAGTGCTTCTTTCTATGCAAATCCAGCCAATAAAGGTGCAGCGGTGAACCAGCTGGATGTGGTGGTTCTGTCTGCACTTGAAATTGATACAAACTTCAATGTCAACGTCATGACCGGATCCGATGGAATCATCAGAGGTGCATCAGGCGGACACAGCGACGCTTCTGCTGGAGCGAAGATGAGTATGGTGCTGACACCGCTCATCCGCGGAAGAATTCCAACCATCGTGGAAGAAGTGAACACCATCATTACTCCTGGCGAGAGCATTGACGTGGTGGTGACAGAAATCGGAATCGCCGTCAATCCAAGAAGACAGGATCTTATGGAAGCCTTCAAAGATGTGAAGATTCCAAAGTTCACCTTGGAAGAGCTGAAGGAAAAAGCCTATCAGATTGTTGGAAGACCTGATCCTATTGAGTACGAGGATAGGGTGGTTGCTCTCATTGAATACAGAGATGGCAGCATCATTGATGTAGTAAGAAAAGTAAAAGAATAGGAGGAGATGCTATGGCCAAAACACGCTTTTCAGAAGGAGAGAGACCGACTCTGGAAGAAGTGCTTCACACCAGGGAGATGCGGGCAAACTATCAGTATAAGCTTGCATCAGCCCATGGTGGCCATGGCATTCTTTCCTTTAAGCTGAATATTCCGGGTCCAGTGAAAAACAATGAACATATTGAGGAAATCTTCACCATCGGTGTAGAGGCGATAAAAAGTGTCCTGGAACATACAGTTCGGACCGTGATCTTTGAAAAAGAGATTCATTTGTCTACAGGTCCAGAGCTGTTTCTGGTGATAAGAGGTCCAGTGGAGGAGCTGAAAAAAGCAGCCATAAGGATCGAAGAGGAAAACCCTCTAGGCAGAATGTTTGATATAGACATTCTGTTGTTTCAGGATGGAACCATAAGAACATTGCAGAGAGAGGAATTTGGGTATCCAGAAAGAAGATGCCTCCTTTGTGGAAACTCTTCCAAAGCCTGTGGACGGAACAGGACACATCCAGTGGAAGAGCTGTTGGATAAAATGGAAGAAATGACTGCAGCCTATTCTCCATTCAAAGAGGATCAGAAATATCGTATCATGAGCACTGAATGCCTGTAAAAATGACAACCAGGATTCTCTATGGTAAAATTGAATCAGTTCAAATAAATGAAAACCTGGGAGGATTGATTTTAATGAAATGGGTAACCATGGATTTTGAGTATGGATTTAAAGGGACACTGAAGGCCAAGAGAGGCACAGTGCCAATTGGAATCGAGGAAGGCACCATAGAGCCTTATGATATGGTGTTCGGCGCCTTGGGCTCCTGCCTTTACTCCACATTCCTGGATATCGCCGTGAAGAAAAAGATCGTTTATGAAGGCGTGTCCATGAAGGTGTCTGGAGAGAAGAGAACGGAAGTGCCAACGACCCTGAAGACTGTACATGTGGATGTGGTTGTAAAGAATCCTGAAAAAGAAAAGGGGCTGGATCAGGCCATGAGACTGGCTACAGAGTACTGCTCTGTGTATCAGACACTATCTAATGTGGCAGAAATGAGCTACACTCTTTCTTTTGAATATACAGACAAAGAATAAATCTTTAAACGAAAAACCTCATGCTGATATGTCAGTATGGGGTTTTTTCGATCTCTTCTCCAAATATATTGCGCAAAACCTAATTATCCGGTATAATAAATTTTATAAAATCTAATTTGACAAAAACATGGAGAGGATAAGATGAAAGAGACATGTCATGGAACCTTTCGGGAAGATGTACTTCATAAAAAGGGACTGGTTCTTGTGGATTTCTGGGCTCCATGGTGTGCCCCATGCCGTATGATTACACCGGTGCTGGAGGAAGTGGCTTCTGATTTTTCCGGGAAACTGGATGTTCTGAAGCTGAATGTGGATGAAAGCCCGGAACTTGCGAAGTTTTATAAGATTCAAAGTATACCGGCCCTGATTCTGTTTAAGGATGGAATTCCACAAGAAGGAGCCATTGGTCTTCGAGACCGCAGCTATTTTGAAGGACTGCTTGAAAAATACTTATAAAAAATGAGTCTGACATGAATTCCAATGTCAGGCTCATTTTTATTGCTATAATCCTGTGCTTCCATAACCGCCGCCCCGGTTCGTTCCTTTTGTTGTCACATCCTCGATCTCTTCAAATTCCCCTTTGATGACCTCGTTGAAGACCACTTGAGCGATTTTCATCCCTTTCTCGATGTAGATGGTGCCATAGGGATGATGGTTCTCATCTAAAATGAGGAAGGGAGATAAGTTCAGAAGTTGTGGCGTTTCATAATGTTCTCCTTTGTAGGCTGTGAAAACTGCTTCTTTATCCACGGGGAACAGAATCTCATACTCTTCTTTTATCGTATTCATTAGACTTGGATCTCTGAGCATTTCATAAGGAAGTGCAGAAAGATTATAGGAGTTCTCCAGAATAATACCTACTTCATCCCGGTAGCCTGCATCCACGGTGCCCGGGCTGTTAGGAATCCTCAGAGAAGTTTTCAGGGATAGACCGCTTCTGGGGCGAACTTGCATTTCTAAGTGGTCTGGCAGAGCCACTTTGATTTTAAGAGGCAGCACTTTTGTTTCACCTGGACAAAGCACGAAATCCTCCGAAGCAAAGACATCGGCTCCAGCATCATTATGATTGGCATAAACAGGTACTTTTCCGTGATTCATCAGTTCCAGGAAGATTGTTTCTTTTTTCATGGGAGTCTCCTTTTCTTGTGCGTTTCCATCGAACCTGTCGTATACTGTTCTTAGAGGAAAAGCAGAACTATCTTTCTTCATTATAAAGTAGTTTCCTGATTTATTGAAGTGAGGTGTCAGTGTGGAAAGAGAAGAACTTCTAAAATTGCCGGAGTTTGAGCGGGCTTTAGCACTTGCTGCGATCCATCACAGCGGTGTACTGGATAAAGGGGGAGAACCCTATATTCTTCATGTGCTCCGAGTGATGCTCCACATGAAAACAGAGGAGGAAAGAATCACTGCGCTTCTCCACGATCTTCTGGAAGACACGGCACTCACAGCGGAAGACCTTCTGGAGAGTGGTTTTTCATCTGCTATTGTGGACAGCGTCCTGCTTTTGACAAGAAGCGAAGAAGAAAACTATGAGGAGTATATCAGAAGGGTGGCAGAAGACCCCCTTTCCCGGAGGGTCAAACTCTCTGATTTGAAGGACAATCAAAATAGGGAGAGACTAGCTGAGCCTATCAGAGCGGAAGATCGAAGAAGACTGGAGAAATACAGGGCAGCAGAGGTGTATCTGAAGGCCTATGAGCATGAGGAGGAGACGAAAAATGAAAGATAAGATTGTATTCGGTATGATTGGGTGTGGAGATGTAACTGAAAGAAAAAGCGGGCCAGCGTTCAGGAAACTGCCCCAGACCGAGATGAAGTGGGTCATGAGGCGGGATGAGAAGAAACTGGAAGACTACGCCAAAAGACATGAAATCCCGTATTTTTCTACAGAGGTCCTGGACATGCTTCGCGACCCGGATGTGGATGCGGTTTATATTGCTACGCCGCCCCATATGCATAAGTATTACACAGTGCTTGCGGCAGAGCATAAAAAAGATGTCTATGTGGAAAAGCCCATGGCGCTGAACAGTGATGAGTGCAGAGAAATGAGAAAAGCATGTGAAGAGCATGGAGTGAAGCTTTATGTAGCGTACTACAGAAGAGCGCAGAAAAAGTTTCTTCAGATCAAAAGTCTGATGGAGAAAGGTGCCATCGGAGAAGTCCGCTCCTTCACGTATCAGTACCTGTGTCCGGTACCACAATTTGATCCAAACAGGCCGTGGCTGTTCCAGGAGGATACTTCAGGTGGTGGGATTCTTTATGATGTGGGCTCTCACATGATTGATTTTTTTCTGTTTCTTTTTGGTGAACCATCTATGGTTTCGGGAAAATCAGGAAATCTTTCTCAGGCATTGTCTGTAGAGGATGTAACCACAGGATTCTTCTTATTTGAGAACGGCATTCAAGGAACCATGAACATCACTGCAAGCTGCGGGATACGAGAAGATCTTCTAACCATAGCTGGAAGTAAAGGAGCCTTACGGTTTTCCATCATGGACCAGGCACCAGTATCATTAATCACAGATCACGGCACTGAAATCTTCGAATTTGAAGAGCCGGAACATTCCCAGATGGAGATGATTTCAATGATTTCTGATGCAATGCTTGGAAAAACAAATGTTGAGGACAGCGGATGGAACGGTCTGGAAACCCAGGAGATTCTGGAAGCATTCAAGTTTGGAAAAGAAGTGTTTTTTAGAAACAAGGATTAATAGGGCAAAAATAAAGACTTCTGCAATGAAATTGCAGAAGTCATGTCCATTCTTTAAAGCAATTTGAGGTTACCCTCGGGATTCCTTTTGTCCGTGTATTGGTTATCAAAAGCTCAGTGAGAATCATACTGAACTTCCTATGAATAGTATAACAAAGTTTTTTATCCTAGAACAGTAGGGTTTAAAAATTATTTTCCCTGATAAATCCACAGATCACTGTGGATTTTGTTTTCGTGGGTGAGAAAATAATTCTTTGAGGAGGTATAGCTTAAGTGTGTGAACACAAGGTTCTCAATGACCTGGGATTTCTTCTGGTTCTGATCCATAAAGTAGCGGCTTGCATGATAGTGTTCGCCATCGTATTCTACGGTGAGTACATACTGGTTCTGAATAAGATCATAGATGACAATGGTAATCTGATCTTCCCGTTTTAAGTCCACGTTCTTCAGGAACATGTCAAAACGCTCATGATTATGGCTGTTGGTGCCTTCCAGGACAATATAGCCTCTTTTCAGCGCATCTTCCCGATGAATATACCCTTCTTTATGTCCGCAGGCAGTCATGAAATTGAGAAAGAACAGTAAGCATACGAGCAAATACGGTCTTTTCATGGGAATCTCCTAATCCTTATTCTTTATAACAGTTCCTCAATATCCTTTTCAATGGCCAGAGGACTGGTGGTAGGTGGGTATCTTCTGAGGACCTTTCCGTTTCTGTCCACCAGAAATTTAGTGAAGTTCCATTTGACAGAGTCGCCTAAAAGTCCTTTGGTTTCTTTCCTTAAATGGACAAAAAGTGGATGAGCGGATTTTCCGTTCACATCAATCTTTGAAAACATGGGAAAAGTGACCCCGTAATTCAGCTCACAAAAATTCTTGATGCCCTCTTCACTTCCAGGGTCCTGCTGATTGAACTGATTGCAGGGAAAGCCCAGGACGGAGAACTTCTGGTCTTTGTGTTTTTCATAGATGGTTTCCAGATCTTTGAACTGCGGTGTAAAGCCACATTTGCTGGCAGTGTTTACAATAAGAAGCACTTCTCCTTCGAAGTTCTTCAGTGGAGTCTCCACACCGTCAATGTCTTTTGCGGTAAAGTCATAGATATTCATGATACACCTCATACTGTGTTAGTTATTATTCTTAGAATAAGCGAAAAATTCAGCCTTGTCAAATATTATTGCATACAAGACAATGGAGAAAAGAGCCTGTTTCCAGGCTCTTTTCTAAGAGAGCTGATCCGTATTACAAAAGCTTTCGTATATCTTTTTCAATATCCAGAGGATCCACCTGTGGAGCATACCGCTTGAGGACTGTTCCGTTTCTGTCCACCAGGAATTTTGTGAAATTCCACTTCACAGCATCACCCAGGAGACCTTTGGTCTCTTTTCTCAAGTGTTTGAATAATGGATGGGCAGCCTCTCCGTTCACATCGATTTTATCAAACATGGTGAAAGAAACACCGTAGTTCAGTTCACAGAAGTTCTTGATGCCTTCTGCACTTTCAAGTTCCTGATCATTGAACTGTCCGCATGGAAATCCAAGGACCTCAAATCCTTCACCATTCATCCTCTCATAAAGGGTTTCAAGACCTTGAAACTGTGGAGTGAAGCCACACTTGCTGGCGGTGTTGACAACGAGCAGCACCTTACCTTCAAACTCTTTTAGTTCTCTTTCCTGACCGTCGATATCCCTAGCGTTAAAATCATAAATGCTCATTTTTTACACTCCTTGGTTATATATTTAACTAGTTATATAGTAATGGCAAAATTTAATTTTGTCAAATTAAATAGGTAAAAATGAAAAACAGCATAAAAAAAGAGAACCCCGAAGGATTCTCCTGTGAACATATGTAGGAGTTACTTGCCGAGGAACTGTCTTGTCACATCCACAAGTCTCTTTGCCTGATGCCGTACAGCACCTTCCACATCGTTCTTGATTTCTCCATCGATGATGGAAGCCGATACACCGTATGGATTTCCACCTGCTGCATAAATGCTTGGATCTGTGTATCCAGGTGCGACAATGATTGCACCAAAATGCATTGCAGAGGTGTAAATGGAGCGGATGGTTTCTTCTACGCCGCCGTTGGCATTCATCGCGGAGGACATGGCAGTGATGGTCTTGTTCACAAGTAGACCCTGGGACCAAACACCGCCGAGGGTATCCAGATACTGCTTGAACTGAGAGGCGACATTTCCATACCTGGTTGGTGTGGAGAAGATGATGGCATCTGCATCTACCATATCCTGAGGTGTTGCTACAGGAATGAGATCCTTGGTTTCATCGTAATGCTTTTTCCAAAGAGGGTTGGAGGCGATGGCGGATTCTGGAGCCAGCTCCTGTACTCTCAGCACCTTCACTTCGGCACCTGCTTTTTCAGCTGCATCCTTTGCCCACTGGACCATCTGGTAATTTCCTCCTGTAGCGCTGTAATAAATAATGGCTACTTTAACTTTACTCATGTTTCAAACTTCCTTTCTTTTCACTGTAATGTGTCGATGCCTTAGTTATATCATTAGCTTGTGTACAATTAATTAAGAAAGTGTGTACCGGAGGTTAATATTGTACTAGTTAGTAGTATTTACGAATTATTCATAAAATCAATGACATCTTTCAGGTGCAAAGCCTGGGAAAAGTGGTTGACTTGAACACCTGTGAGTGATATTATTGAAAGGTCATAACGAATGTGGCCCCTTGGTCAAGCGGTCAAGACGCTAGCCTCTCACGCTGGAATCAGGGGTTCGATTCCCCTAGGGGTCACCATTACAAGTACATCCTTGAAATCTACGGATAGTTCTCTGAAAGAGCTTCCCAACTGGATTTCAACGGATGTATTTTTTTATGGAGTTTTCCAGAAGGTTATAGACAGAGCTTTCTGAGAAACGGTTGAGTCCGGAGCCTTAAGGGCAGAAAATAAAACGACTGGGGCATTAAAAAAGCTCCAGTCGTTTTATGATGGAATCTCAAGACCGATCCTTGATCATTTCCTCCATTCTTTTGAAAAGATTTTCGTAGACCTCTTTTTTATTGGTTTCATTGAGCATTTCATGACGTCCGCCCTCGTAGAGCGTAAGGGTAACCTCTTTCACTTTAGCTTCCAGGAGCCGCTCATAGGTTTCCTGAACGCCTTTACCATAAGCACCTACAGGATCCTCCTTTCCGCTGAAAAGGTGGTAGGGGACATCCTTGGGAACGGTGTCTGCCCAGTTTTCATGGGTGACATCCTTCATAATAGTCAGAAATCCCTTGAAGGCATTTAAGGTAAAAACAAAATTGCATTTGGGATCTTTTCTGTAGGCATCGCGTATTTTCTTGTCTCTGGAGAGCCAAGAGAACTCATCATTCTCCTCTTTAAAGTTCTTGTTGAATCCTTGAAAGAAAATGGAGTTATACAGGCTGCTTCTATGGGTGTCTCCTTTGATAGCAGCAATGGACTTTGCCAAGGTGATTCCGGGTCCGATTCCTTTGTTTGTACCACCAGTACCACTGATAAAGATTCCGCTGAGGCTTCTTCCATATTTCATGAGATATTTGCGCAGCATAAAGGAGCCCATGCTGTGGCCAAGAATAAAGTGCGGAAGGTGGCTGTATCTTTCCGCAAGAAGATCAGAGACATTTTTCAGATCTTTTACCAAAGTAAGATCATACGGATCCTTTGAGAAATAACCAAGATCCTCCATGGTACGGATGCTGTTTCCATGACCGGCATGGTCGTGGCCTGCCACAAGAACCCCTTTACTGGTCATGTAGCGGATGAAGGGCTCGTAGCGCTCCAGATACTCGCACATGCCGTGGGTGATCTGAAGCATATAACGAGGTTTGGTTTTTGGCGTGTAGATATAAATGTGGACATTGTAAAGATGATTGGTGCTGGGGATGGTCTCAACTGTTTTTTGGTAACTCATACAATCACACTCCACCTGTTTATTACATCTATTATATGAACTGTACCAGGCAGAAAGCAAATGATTTTGAAAATTCGTTCTTCTAAGTCGAGGTGCTGTGATAGAATGAGAATAGAATGATTTCAGAACGGGGGCACTCATATGAAAAAAACAGTGATTATTTTATGTATTTTAACTCTTTCCTTGGGGCTATTCGCCTGCAAGAAAGAAGAGGCACCGGAAGTTCCGGCGGAAACGCCTGTGGAAACTCCAGCTGAAGAAGAACCTGTGGAGGAGCCTGTGGAAACTCCAATAGAAGAGCCAGCGGGGACACTTTCCCATCATTACGAAGAAGTAGTGCCTGGGCTTTCCCCTTTAACTGGACTTCCCTATGAGGGGGACGGAAAAGTCATCATGGTGCAGATGGAAAACACCAAAGCGGCACGGCCCCACAGCGGACTGTCTGAAGCTGGCATCATTTACGAAATGGAAGTGGAAAGCACCATCACAAGGCTGACGGCATTTTTTCATGGAACGTATCCTGAAAAGGCGGGTCCAGTGAGAAGTGCACGGAAACAGCATATGTTCCTTTGGAGCGAGTGGAACTATCTCTACATTTATTACGGTGGTTCCAAGAATCTGGAAGGCCAGGATATAGACACCTGGAGACAGGATCTGGGCATCACAGCCAAGAGGCTGGATGGAACCATCACGTCCGTGGGATTCTCCAGATCCACCGACAGGGTTGCACCGCACAATGCTTATACCAATCTGGAACTGGTCATGGCAGAAGCCTATGACTTTGAGCCCAAGGACAGGACCCTTGCCTACCTTGACAAGGAGGTGGAAGGAGGTCAGCCGGCTTCAAAAATATCTCTCTCCTATCGGGCAGACAATAAGATCACCTATGAGCTTCGAGAAGAGGAAGGGGTATATGACCGCTTCATCAATGGAGAACCTATGATGGACAAAGAAAACAATACTCAGATCTCCGTGAAGAATATCATTGTACAGCATGTGGAACACTACCATGTGAAGGATACAGTGTATACCAATATGGAAATGATCGGAACGGGAGCTGCAGAGTATTTCATTGGCGGCACCATGAAAAAAGGAACATGGGTCCGGGAGAATGAATCGTCCATGACAAAGTATTATGATGAAGAGGGAAATGAGATGGCATTCCAGCCAGGGAAGACCTTTATTCAGATTATGCGTCCGGAGTCAGAAGTGAATGTTGAAGGATAAGTTATAAATCAGCAGAAAGAACCCCCGGAGCATCCATGAAGGATCTCTCCGAGGGTTCTTTCTGGCAATATAGAAGGATTTTTATAAGTCGTTTGTGTTGAAGGTGTCGCCATGCTCCAAATCTCCGTACTGGAAACCCAGCCTGAACCACTTCATGCGCTGTGCGGAGGTGCCATGGGTAAAGCTGTCAGGTACCACATAACCTTGGGCTTTTTTCTGCAGCGTGTCATCTCCGATGGCATTGGCGGCATTGATGGCCTCTTCAATATCGCCTTCCTCCAGATACCCTCTGCCGTGGACATAGTTTGCAAAGACGCCAGCAAGATAATCCGCCTGAAGCTCCAGTCTTACTAGATTCTCATTATACTCAGCTTCACTGACCCGGCCACGCAGCTGCTGTACCTGCTGGGAGATGCCAAGGAGTGTCTGGACATGATGCCCCACTTCGTGGGCTACCACATAGGCCATGGCGAAGTCTCCCGGAGCGCCGAAGCGCTGGCTGAGTTCTTTATAAAAACTCAAGTCGATATAAATCTTCTTGTCTGCTGGACAGTAGAAAGGGCCTGTGGAAGAACCAGCTACGCCGCAGGCAGACTCCACCCGGTCGTTAAAGAGAACAAGAGTGGGTTTTTCGTATTCCCTGTTATACTCTCTGAAAAGGCTTGTCCAGACATCCTCTGTGTCTGCCAGAACCACGGATACAAAATCAGCCAGGTCTTCTTCCTCCTGGGAAGCTTCATAGGGGATATTCTCGGGAGAGGTGATCTGTGGGGAAAGCATGGAACCAAGATCTCCACCGAGCAGGGCAAAGACAAGAAGAAGGATGAGCCCGATGCCGCCGCCCATAATACTTTTACCGCCTAATCCCCCCATGGGGGCGCTTCTTCCGCGGCGGTCCTCAATATTGGAACTTTGTCGCCTGTTTCTCCATTTCATAAAAAACACTCCTCGTAAAACCTGTGAAAGGTTGTAATTTCTTCCTTCTATTATATCATCTGTGGGGTTCCTTACGGTTTTAAGGAATCATATGCAAAGTAAATTTACTATGAATGGGACTGGCCATCCCTTTACAATTTGAAGGAAATCATTCAGGATGGAGTAGAAATCCAAAGTTTCTGTTAAGAATCATGGAGTAGGATGAAGAGGAGAACCTTATGTCTAAGTGGTCTGAAATATCAAAAAGATTAAGGAATTGATAAATCATCAGGAAGACTTGACAAAAGAAAAAAGAAACACCTGTACTTATCCACAGAGATTGTGGAAAAATAACAATTATTGTGGATAACATCCAAGTTGATTCTGAATGTTTCCCGGTTGCTTTACACATTATCCACAGGAATGTGGATAAAAGCCTACACAATTTGTGGATACTTTTCTTGGGTGGGAAAGCATATCCACAAGAAGATTTCAAGGAGAATACATTATGAAATTCATAAAACAAACTGTTCCAGCTGTTTTTGTGAAACGGCCAAACCGCTTCCAGGGATATGTGGAATATGAAGGAGAAACCATCATGGTGCATGTGCCAAACACAGGACGGGTGAAGGAAATCCTCATTCCAGGCACAAGAGTGATCCTTCGGAAAGAAGACAATCCAAACCGAAAAACTGCCTATAGTCTCATTGCAGCCTATAAAGGAGAAGCTCTCATCAACATTGATTCCCAGATACCCAATAAGGTCGTGGAAGAAGCACTTCTTGCTGGAAAGATTCCTGAACTGACAGAGTACACTGATGTGAAGCGTGAGAAATTCTACGGTAAGAGCAGATTTGATTTCCTCCTGGAAAGCCCTGAGGGGAAAAAGTACTATCTGGAGGTGAAGGGCGTCACATTAGAGACGGAAGCTGTGGCGAGTTTTCCGGATGCGCCTACGGAAAGAGGGACCCGTCATGTGGAGGAGCTGATTTCTGTCAAAAAGGAAGGGCACGGGGCTGGGGTTCTCTTTGTGCTTCAAATGGATGGCATGAAGGGATTCACACCAGCGTATGAACAGGATCCTTTATTTTCAGCCATGCTTTACCGGGCTAAAATGGAAGGCGTGGATCTTTTTGCCTATGACTGCAAAATTACAGAAAGCTCCTTGGAGCTGTCAAAATCTGTCCCTGTTGTGTTCAGGGAAGAAGCCGATCTGTTCTAAAAATGTTAAGAACTGAGAAGATCATTCCGATGATATAATGATGAAAATATCTTAAAGCAAAAAGGAGGCCGTACAATGGATAAAAGAACTGCCCCGGTGATTACCACAAACCTTCGGGGTCATATGATAGAAGTACCGGAAGTGATTAGAAAGGCTACGGGTATTGTGATTCTTGGAAAGAGAATCAAGTCTCTTATTTTTTCCACCGATGTTGCCGTCATTAAGAACACCAATGCAGATGCAGTGATGAGTGTTTACCCCTTTACTCCGCAGCCCATCATCACCCAAAGCCTTATCAATGCTTCTGATGTGCCGGTGTTCTGTGGTGTTGGAGGTGGGACAACTACTGGAAAGAGAGTGATCAATCTTGCTCTGGATGCGGAGTTCAAAGGAGCCATCGGTGTGGTTCTGAACAGCCCGACGAAAAATGAGATTCTCAGCGGAGTCCGGGATGTCATCGATATTCCCATTGTCATCACGGTGATCTCAGAAGAAGATGACATTGATGCGAGAATTGCAGCTGGTGCCACCATTCTCAATGTTTCTGGTGCAAAAAACACTGCAAGGATTGTGCGGAAGATCCGGGAGAAGTATCCGGAATTCCCCATCATAGCCACGGGAGGGCCTACGGAGGAGAGCATCCTGGAGACCATTGAGGCAGGAGCCAATGCCATCACCTATACACCACCCTCCAACACGGAAATCATGAAGAAACTGATGGACAAATATCGGGGAGAGAATATTCTATGAGAGAAAATTTAGCAGAAAACTGCAAACACTGTCCGGAGTACGCGGAAAGCTGTGATGGGAATGATCCCTCCTGTCTATGCTACAGGTGCCCGAGAAATCTGGGGCAATGCATAACAGTTAAGTACTGCAGGGAAACAGAATCTGTGCTGGAACTGGCGCCACCGATGGACAGAGAGCGTGAACTTATGATAGAAAGATACTATAAGCTAAAAAATATGGAATAGAATGGAGGACAAAGGATTGGAAAACTACAAAGAATCATTCAAAAGGTTTCTGGAAATCCAGGAAGAAATGAAAAACATCGGAGATGCTCAAGGGGTTCTTTACTGGGACATGGCAACCATTATGCCTTCCAAAGGCGTGGAAAGACGCTCTGAGGTTGTGGGATACTTAAGCCAGCTCATGTACAAGCTGGAGACCGGAAAAGAGTATCAGGATCTGGTATTTGGTCTTTATGAGCATCTGGAAGAAATGAACGACAAAGAAAAAGCCATGGTGAAGGCGGCCAAGAAGTCACTGGATTTCATGAAGAAAATTCCAGAAGAAGAATATCTTGAATACAGCAAGCTTGTGGCTTCAGGAGAAACCTACTGGGCAGAAGCTAGAGAGAAAAATGATTATGAGTCCTTCAAGCCTATTCTGGAGAGGATTGTTTATTTCAACAAGAAAATCGCAGGATACATCGGTTATGAGAAAACTCCTTATGATGCTCTCTTGGATATGTATGAGCCTGGTGCAACAGTGGAAGAAATAGATGGGGTATTCAAGGAGCTTCGGGATGGTCTCCTGGTTCTCTTGAAGAAGATCGGAGAAAGTGCGGTGGAAATTGACAGCAGTATCCTGAAGGGCGAATATGCCATAGAGCCGCAGAAGAAATATAATACAGAGCTTGCGAAGAGACTGGGTTATGATTTTGAAAGAGGTGCCATTGCAGAAAGCGCACATCCATTTTCCACAAACTTCGGCAACAAGGATGTACGAATCACAACAGCTTACAGCAAAGAAGACCCTGTGACAGCCATGTACTCCACCATCCATGAAACAGGGCATGCCATCTATGAGCAGAACATTCCGGATGACATCACCAAAACCAACATCGGTGGCGGTGTGTCCATGGGAATCCATGAATCCCAATCCAGATACTACGAGAACATTCTAGGCAGAGGAAAAGAGTTCATTGAGACAGAATATCCCAATATGGTGTCAGCCTTCGAAGGACTGAAAAATTACAGCCCAGAGGATGTCTATAAAGCCATCAATAAGGTAGAGCCATCTCTCATCAGAATCGATGCGGACGAACTTACCTACAGTCTCCATATCATCATCCGTTACGAGATTGAAAAAATGCTGATCAATGGAGAGGTGAATTTCGATGAGCTTCCCCAAATCTGGGCAGATAAGTATACAGAGTATCTAGGGGTAACACCAGAATCCTATGCCAAGGGAGTTCTTCAGGATGTTCACTGGTCTGGCGGAATGATTGGGTATTTCCCAAGTTATGCCCTCGGAAATCTTTACGGTGCACAGATGCTCTACAAAGGCATGCTGAGAGATCTGCCTAACTACTATGAGCTCATCCGTGAAGGCAAGGTTTCTGAAATCACGAAATGGCTGGCAGATCATGTCCATAGCCACGGTGGAACCTACGAACCCAAGGTGCTTATTGAGAAAATCACGGGAGAGCCCCTGACCGCCAAGTATTTCCTCCAGTATCTGGAAGAGAAGTACAGCAAGATCTACGGATTCTAAGGATCCTTTTGTGAAATATGAAAATCCCAGGAAAGCAGTTCTGTGAAGAACTGTGCCTGGGATTTTTTCAGTTATAGATTTTTAAGAACATAGGTGAGGATCGATACGGTGTTTTCCACGGCCAGGTCTTTGAACTTCTCATAATCCATGCTTGCACCGGTATTGGCGTTGTCTGAAATGGCCCGGATGACAGTGAACGGAATGTGATTCAGATCAGCTGCCTGGGCGATGGCAGCGCCTTCCATCTCGCAGGCGGCAGCGTCAAAGGTTTCCAGAAGATCTTCGATCTTTTCCTTGCTGGAGATGAACTGATCCCCACTGACGATGATGCCTTCATGGGTGGTATAGTCTTCATTTTTTCTGGAGCCTTCCAGTGCCAGTGCGGTAAGCTTCTCATCAGACTGGAAGAGTGAACTTTCAAACCTCGGAATTTCGCCACGCTTCAGGCCGAATGCGGTGACATCCATATCATGCTGAAGTAGAGCTTTTGCCACCACCACATCCATGGGCTGGATATTCTCCTTGACGCCTCCGGCTACGCCTACATTGATGAGGTGGGTCACCTGGTAGTCATCCGCGAGGATTTGGGCACAAACCGCTGCGTTGACTTTACCGATGCCTGAAATCACCATGACAACGTCTTTCTCTTCCAAAGTGCCTTCGATGAACTCCATTCTTGCTTTGGTCCTGGTTTCCTTGATGGACATGATTTTTTTAAGAGGAGCCAGTTCTTCCTCCATGGCACAAATAATCCCTATTTTCATCTAGATATAATCTCCTTGTACTCTATTTGCATCTAATTATAAGAGATTAGGGGAAGAGATGTAAAGGAAGTGTTTTTGGAAAAGACTTGAAATAGGGAGAGATTTCCGATATATTTACATGTGTTTTATGAAAGGAATGGATGAAGATGCAGCATGAGTTAAGAAGAACAGAGATGCTCCTGGGAGCAGAAAATATGGAAAAACTACACAGGTCCAAGGTGGTGCTTCTAGGACTTGGTGGCGTAGGAGGAACCTGCTTTGAAGCCTTGGTAAGGGGTGGAGTGGGAAAGATTGTGGTGGTGGATGATGATGTGTTCACTCTTTCCAATCTGAACCGGCAGCTTTTGTCCACGTACGATCACATCGGGAAGCATAAGGTGGATGCTGCCTTGGAAAGAGCAGAAAGCATCAACCGGCAGTGTGAAGTGATTGGGGTGAAAGCTTTCATAGGCAGTGAGAATCTTTCGGAGATCATCACAGAGGACACGGATTATGTCATTGACGCCATAGATACAGTAACCAGCAAGCTTCAGGTCATTGCCTACTGTAAGGAAAAGAACATAAAAATCATCAGTTCCATGGGAACGGGCAATAAGCTGGATCCTTCCAAACTATTCGTGACGGACATCAAGAAGACCACCATGTGCCCTTTGGCCAAAGTGATGCGAAGAGAGCTGAAAAACCGTGGGATTCTTCACCTGAAAGTGGTGGCATCCACGGAGAAACCGCTGGTGCCCATGGCCATAGAAGGAGAAGCCGTGGAAGGGGCTGTAAGCAGCCTTAAAAAAAGAAGCACTCCGGGGAGTACTTCCTTTGTTCCGCCTGCGGCGGGGATTCTTCTTGCTTCTGAAGTCATGAGAGAGCTTATGGGGCTTCTCGATTAAGGCATACGGAACTGGTTGATTTCTCCAATATAGTCGTAGCCGAATTCTCCAAGTCTGTTCATCAGAGCGCTCTGATCCAGATGATAATGGTCGCAGAAGGCTGCGAGAGAATCGAAGTCGTTGCGAAGCTTTGTGTTGATGGTGCTGAGCAGAATAAAGGGGTCCATCTCCATGATGTTTTCCTGGGTGAAAGCCGTTTCCATACTCATGTTTCTTCCTCCTCATATTAGGCACGTAGTATATGTTACTCATATTATAAGAGAAAACCATGAGAAAATGTAAGTTATTAACAAAGGTTTGATGAATATTATAAGTTTGTTAATTAATTGCCGATATTATCTATGGATTAACAACAAAATGCAACATCTGTACGAGTCCACGGGATGAGGGTACCACCTTCTTTCTGTGGACTTTATACGTGGTAGAAGGTAGAATTGATGGTAGATACGTTTACATATTGGACAAGGGATATGTTTGAGTAGATTTTGAGGCATAAAGGAGTTGAGGGTGCTGTTTTTTGCAGCCGAGCGATGAAGACATTTAGTTCGTACAAGATCAAAGATCTGGTCCTGAAAAATAGAGTGGTGATGCCGCCCATGTGTATGAATATGGCAGAAGACGGACATCCAACTGACTTTCATTATATTCACTACGGCAATGCGGCGCTGGGAGAGATTGGACTCATCATCGTGGAAGCTACAGGAGTCACGCCTGAGGGCAGGATTCTAGAGAGGGATCTGGGCATCTGGAAGGATGATCAGATTCCAGGACATAGAAAAATTGTGGAGCTCTCTAAAAAATACGGGTCCCACATTGGTGTTCAGCTGGGCCATGCAGGAAGAAAATGTGGTATTTCTTCACTCACCACCTTGGCACCATCCGCCATTGCGTTCAATGAAGACTATAAGCTGCCAAAGGAGATGGATCTGGAAGACATCAAAAGAATCGTGGAAGCCTTTAAAGCGGCTGCTGTGAGAAGTCTTGAAGCGGGGTATGAACTCATTGAGCTTCATGGAGCTCATGGGTATCTTATCCATGAGTTTCTGAGCCCGCTTTCCAATCATAGAACCGATGCTTATGGCGGATCTACGGAAAGCCGTGTCCGATTTCTGAAGGAAGTGACAAAAGCAGTGAAATCTGTACTTCCGGAGAATTTTCCGCTGATTCTTCGAGTGTCTGCTGCAGACTATGTGGAAGGTGGTATAGACATTGAAGAGATGGTGAGAATCATTCATCTCGTGAAAGAGGATTTTGATATGATCCACGTAAGTTCTGGGGGGCTTCATGTGGACCAGAAAATTAATGTTTATCCTGGCTACCAGGTGAAGTTCTCTGAGATTCTGAAAAAAGAATGTGGAGTTCAGACCATAACCGTAGGGATGATCACAGAAGTGGATCAGGTAGAGGAGATTCTTCAGAATGATCGGGCAGACCTTGTGGCTCTTGGCCGGGTGCTTTTGCGGGATCCTTTTGTGCTGATCAAAGAAGGAAGAGGTCACGTGACACCGCTCTTTGCCTATAAAAGAGGGTTTCATGTGGATTGGGCTCACCGTAAATAGAGACAGAAATTAAGAAAGAACCTGATCGTTTTGGATGATCAGGTTCTTTCTTATGGTGCTGTTAGGGTGTCATAGGGAAAAAGTCCTTCACACTTCCCAAAGTGAGTTGCTGTGCTTCCACTGCTTTTTTCACTTCCGGGTTCACAAGTATGGAAAGCTCCTTCACCCGATGAATCTGGTAACTGCTGTTTTCAAGAATCACGTCATCTAGATAGGCCGGATGACACATGATTTCGAGAACCTCAGATTCAAGTTCTATATGGTTTTCCCGAAATCTTCGGAAATACTCTTCTGAAACGGTCTCTTTATAGAAATCCGTCAGCCCATAAAATGTCTGAATCCTCTCTTTATGGATAAAATCCAGATCCTCTCCCGAAACATAGGATGGGACCAGCCGTATGGGGAGGTTATACTCTTTTGCCAAGACGGTGGTAACCTTCAGCACATCCGGATGGAGATGCATATGATGATGTCCGTCCAAATGAGTGGGCTCAATTCCGTAAGATCTGATTTTTTCAATTTGAGCTGTCCACTCCAGATACACCTCTTCCGCCTTGACAGGAAGAGGGCGGTCCATGGGAAACCTTATGAACTTGCCATGTTCATCCACAAGACTTGGGATCCGGTCCAAAGGGGAGAGTGGTCGCAGTGCATCTAAAGTAAGATGCACGCCGATGCTGAGATCGGGGCACTCTTTCGCAAGAGCCATGCCGTGGGAAAGAGCAGGTCCTCCAGCCATGGCGGTGGTGGAGGTGAGAATGCCCTCTTTGTGAGCTTTTATGATACCAAGGTTCTGTCCTTCAGAGAAACCGAAATCATCTCCGTTGATGATAATTCTCATGGCCTTTTCCTCAAGGCTTCAATGGTTTCTTTAAAAGCAGGAAGATGCTTCTCATGGGCCAGAAGAAGATCATCCAGGACCTTTCTGCCAAGATGCTCGCTTTGAACCAGAGGGTTTGTAACCATGGCCACATAGGCATCCTCGTATTTTCCGCTTAAGGCTGCTTTAACAGTGAGCCTTTCGAAGGATTTCAGCTGCTGCACAATTCCTTCCGCTGCTGCTGGCAGGAGTCCTGTTGCAAGAGGCACTGGACCATCCTTTGTAATGATAGAAGATACTTCCACGGCGGCATCAAAGGGCAGTGAAGCGATGGCGCCTTTATTTCTGGTGTTGACCACCTGAATGTCCCGTTTGTCATTGGCGATGGAAGAGATGAGGTTCACCGCTGCATCGCTGTAGAATGCACCACCTCTTAACTCCAGTTCTTTTGGTTTATCGGCAAGATCTTCATCCTGATATTTTCTGAAAAGATCCTCTTCCACAGCCATCACTTGGGATGCACGGGTTTCGCCTGTCTTAAAGTCCTCCAGCATATGGCTCAGCATCTGATCTTTCTGGAAATAATATCTGTGGTAAGCGCAGGGAATGGCATCAAGTCCCCTCAAAAATTCTGGAGACCAGGGAAGATCCATGATATTTTTCATGTTGAGAGATTCCGATTCTGTTGCCATTTTTTCCAGAACATCTCTTTTTACGGAGACACCATCCAGAAACACATCTAAACCAAAGACCATGTGGTTGAGACCTGCCATATGAACGCGGACTCTGGATTTTTCTGCCTCCAGGATCTTGGATACGCCAACTTCCATGCCATACGGCAGATTACATACTCCAATGAATCGTTCCCAGGAGGTATGGTTTAGGACAGCTTCGGTCACAAGTCCCGCAGGATTTGTGAAGTTCACGACAAATGCGTTGGGGCAGAGCTCTTCACAGTCCTTCAGGATCTCAAAGATCACGGGGATGGTTCTCAGTGCTTTGAACATACCGCCTGCACCGTTGGTTTCCTGCCCGATGAGCCCGTGGGATAGGGGAATGGATTCGTCAAGGGATCTGGCATGCAGGCCTCCCACACGGAACTGTGTGGTGACAAAATCTGCATCTTTCAACGCTTCGCGTCTGTTCAGGGTACTGTGGATCTCCATGGGGATGCCAGCTTTTTTCACCATTCTCTCAGCCAGCTTTGTGATGATATTCAGTTTCTCTTTACCCTCTTCAATGTCCACAAGCCAGAGTTCTCTTACGGGAAGCTCTGCATAACGCTTGATGAATCCTTCGATGAGCTCTGGTGTATAGCTGGATCCGCCACCAATGGTGACTATTTTATAGGTTTTCATATTCTACCTCCATTTCGATTTTTTTCTTTACTCAGATTATACTAAATTATTGGTACAAATTATAGTGGTTCCCACAAGTATTTTTCATGGGAAATCTTGATGGTTTTTCCGAATGTTCAAATAAGCGCTATGAAACCATAAAGAAACGGTCAAAAATAAAGTGATTTTTATGTTGAAAATGAATCATATAGGGAGAAATGAGATAAAAAAGATAATAGAAATCAAAAATTTCTATTTACATTGCTAAAGTACTTCGTTATAATCATATCATAAAGTTGTACCAATGAATTTATTGGTGCTGATTTTTTTAAGAAGGTTGTAATCGTTTATAGCCAAAAAAAGGGGGATCTTATGAAAATACTTCTCGTATGTTCTGCAGGAATGTCCACCAGTCTGCTGGTGACAAAAATGGAAAAAGCAGCGAAAGAAAAAGGGATCGATGTTGAAATCTTTGCGCTTTCTGCTGGTGAAGGTAAAAAAATACTCAAAGATGTGGATCTTGTCCTTCTGGGACCTCAGGTCCGCTTTATGAAAAATGAATTTGTGAAACTTGCCACTGTTCCGGTAGACGTGATTGATATGCTGGCCTACGGAAGAATGGAAGGCGAGAAAGTTCTTAATAATGCCCTGGCGCTCTTAGCGCAGAAATAATGGTCTTAAACCCCAAACATAAGTCGACAATGGGCGGGGAAAAGATATTAAGTCAGTAGTTCAAAGGAGGTCAAAATGAATCGTTTTATTAATTTCCTTGAAGAAAAATTTGTCCCCGTGGCTGCAAAAATTGGCGGACAGAAACATCTGGTTGCCATCAGAGACTCATTCGCAGCGCTGATGCCTCTTATTCTTGTAGGTGCATTCGCGGTACTTCTAAACAATGTATTCTTTGTGCCTTGGTCTCTTCTCGCCAACTATATTGGTGCTGAAAGCGCATTTATCGTATGGGCCAATGAAAATCTGGCTCCACTGTTCTCTCTCATGGAAAGTGGAACTTTCGGAATCATCGCGTTAGGTCTTACCTTCTCCATGGGGTATAACCGTGCAGTCAATGAAGAGAAAGACTCACTATCCACCGGACTTATTTCTGTTGCATCGTTCGTTCTTTTAGGGGCACTTTCAAGAAACAATGAAGCAGTTGCATCCTGGGTTACAAACTTCCTGGGCGCACAGGGAATCTTCATTGCACTGATTGTAGGTCTTATCACTCCAGAAATATACTTTGCCATCGTGAGAAAGAACTGGGTCATCAAAATGCCTGATACCGTTCCTCCAGCTGTAGCAAAAGGATTTTCTGCAGTTATTCCAGGATTTATCGCAGTATTTTTCTGGGCACTTGTGGCGTACTTCTTTAATGTAGCTTCAGGACTCAACATCTTTGCATGGTTTGAAGTGAATATCGCAGCAGGTCTTTCTGTGCTAGGACAGAACATCTTCTCGATTCTTATCATCTCCACGCTGATTCCACTGCTCTGGTTCTTTGGTCTTCATGGCGCAAATATGCTGGAAGCCATCATGAGTCCTGTGTATGGAACTCTAGGTCTTGAAAACATCGACAAGTTCTCCAATGGTATCCGTGCCATCGGAACTGGTGCAGATGAACTTGCAGTATGGGTAAGAGGTTCCTGGGATGCTTATGTGTTCATGGGCGGTTCTGGAGCAACTCTTCCACTGATCGTCGCAATCCTCATCTTCTCCAAAGTAAAGCAGCAGAAAGAAGTGGCTAAACTTGGATTCCCACCTGGAGTCTTTATGATCAATGAGCCTGTGCTCTTTGGTATGCCAATCGTTCTGAATCCAGTGTACTTCATCCCATTTGTCATTGTACAGCCAATTCTGACCTTAGTCGCGTTCTATGCCACAAAGATTGGTTTCGCAGGTCCGATTGTAAACTCAGTACCATGGACAACACCACCAATCCTGAACGCATTCCTTGCGACCAACGGATCCTTTGGAGCAGTTGTTGTCTCCGTTGTGAACCTTGTCATCGCTTTCCTTGTGTACATGCCATTTGTTATGATTGCAAACCGTTATGAAGCACAAAGAGAAGAACTGGAAAAAACCGCATAAGTAGAACTGAAACTGATGGAATAGTCCCAAGGAGCTTGTCCTGGGACTATTCTTCCTAAATTGAGGGTGAAACAGATGGAACAGGGAATTTTAATCTATAAAAACATACATGAAGTTTACAGCGTGGTAGAAGACAATTTGAGAAAAGCGCTGAAACTGAAAGGACCGCTCCTTCATCAGGAGTCGATCTATCATATGCCGTCTCTGAAAGGGGAACGTAAAGTGCGCCAGGTCATTACAGAGGTGGAAGAGAACAGGCTGCTTTCCTTTGTGTCGTTTCTTGGGCAAGACCAGGTGAAGACCACTTACAGTTTCCGCGATGAGGGGGATGGATTCACCTATGTCCAGCTGAAAGAGGAAGCCACCAGTGACAGTCTGCTGAGAAAGTACAACTATCTGCTGTTCAGTCTGCCTGTGCTAAGCAGTGGTGCAAAAAAGAAACTGCAGAGGAAACTTCAATCATTAAAACAGATGTTGGAAGGTGAGAAAAAATGATTATTGTGAATATGCCCCTGAAAAGGGATTTTGTGAAAGACCTGCTCCATGAGAAAACCATAGACGGGATTACCTATGAATATGTGAAAACAGAACAGATGAAAATGTATTTCAACACCAGTGAGGAGTCAGAAAGAGCCGCTTCTGTCGCCAAAGCTGCCATTAAAAAATCAGAGCTGGGACCAGCGCTGTTCTTTATGGTAGAATATGTCAAATAGATTCCCAGAGAATTTTCTCTTTGGCAGCGCCTCCGCGGCATATCAGGTAGAAGGTGCTTACCAGGAAGATGGGAAAGGACTCTCCATTTGGGATGAGTGGGTGAAACTGCCTGGAAAAACCTTCCAGGGAACCAATGGAGATGTGGCTACAGATCACTATCACAGAGTAGAAGAAGATATTGCGCTTATGAAGGAAATGGGGTTGAAAGCATACCGCTTTTCCATCTCCTGGACAAGAATCCTTCCGGAAGGGCGTGGAAGAATTGAAAGAAAAGGACTGGAGTTTTACCATAAGCTCATTGATGGGCTGTTGGAAAATGGTATTGAGCCAGTTGTTACCATATATCATTGGGATCTTCCCTTGGCTTTACAGAAAGAGTATGGCGGATGGGAAGACCGGAAGATTGTGGAGGACTTTAAAGCCTTTGCAAAGATTCTGTTTGATGAGTTCCATAAGAAAGTGAAGTACTGGATTGTGCTCAATGAACCTAATATTTTCACGCAGCTGGGCTACGTTATGGCACTTCATCCACCGGGAATGAAAGACATGGGGATGTATCTGAAAACTTATCACCATACAGCCCTGGTTCATGCCTATGTGGTGAAGCTCTTTAAAGAAAAGGGTTATGAAGGAAAGATCGGCTCTTCCATAGCGTATACTCCGGGGTATGCAAAAACAAATGATGAAAAAGATGTGGAAGCTCAACGAAGATATTATGAGACCGTGAACCACTACATCATGGACATCTATTTTAAAGGAAAGTACCCTTCCTGGGGATATGCCTATTTTAAAGAAAAAGGTCTAGCGCCAGAAATCCTTCCTGAGGATGAGAAAGTGCTTGTGGAAAGTGCGAAGATGACGGACTTCATCGGAATCAACTATTATCAGAGTGCTACTTTGGCTTATAATGGAGAAGACGGTATTGGTCTGTCTGACTTTAATGTTTCCGGAGAAAAAGGAAACTTCCGGGAATCTGGCATTCCTGGTCTCTATCGACAGGTTTACAATGAAAAGCTCAAATACACCGATTGGGACTGGGCCATTGATCCTGATGGACTCAGATATGCTCTGGTGGAGATTTCAGAGCGCTTCGGGAAACCCATCCTCATTTCTGAGAATGGTATGGGTGCCTTTGATGAGGTTTCAGAAGGAAAAGTTCAGGACGGGTATCGCATTGATTATATCAGGGAACACATCAAAGCCTGCTATGATGCCATAGAAGAAGGGGTGGACCTTATGGGATACTGCACCTGGTCCTTCACGGATCTACTCAGCTGGCTCAACGGATACCAGAAGAGGTACGGGTTTGTGTTTGTGGACTTTGAAAAGGAAGATCTTCCAAGAATCAGGAAAGACTCTTTCTATTTCTATCAGGAAGTCATAAAAACAAATGGAGAAAACTGTTTAAAAAAATAAGGAGTTAGAATATGGAAGGTATAGAACTGGTCTGTTTTGAAATGATTGCTGCCAATGGGTCTGCCAGATCCTATTTTATGGAAGCCATCGAGGCGGCGAAAGAAGGGGATTTTGAGGAAGCGGAAAAGCTCATGGAAGAAGGAGAGAAGATGCTGGCTGAGGGGCACCATGCCCATGGAGGTCTGCTTACACAGGAAGCTTCCGGTGATAAAGTAAAAGTGGATCTTCTTCTGGTCCATGCTGAAGATCAGATGATGTCAGCGGAGACTTTCAGAATCATGGCGAAGGAAATCATTGACATTCATAAGAAGCTGAGATAGTAAGAAGTGGAAATACATTGTCACCGGAATGCGTGATGGATATAATGAAGGTAGAGGAAACGGAAGCGGATGGGAGGATTACACTTGGATGTGAAGTATAAGGTGATCTGTGAGGAGATTGCGAAAAATATCAGGGAAGGACTATATCAGGATACAAAAAAGCTGCCTACGGAGGAAGAACTCATTGAGCAGTTTGAGGTATCCAGAAATACCATCCGAAAAGCCATAGATCTTCTTACCAGAAAAGGTCTTGTGATTCCTATCCAAGGGAGCGGCGTCTTCTTACGAAGTGTGTCCATGGATGGAGCCATCAATCTGGAAGACTTCCATGGCCTTACACAAGGATTTGGGGAAAATCATGTCACCACAAAAGTGAACAGCTTTAAGCTCATTGAAGCGGATGAGAAGCTCGCTCAGGTGATGCAGTGCGAAAAAGGAACACCGGTGTATTTCATTGAAAGACTGAGAAGCGTGGCTGGAGTGCCTTATGTTGTGGAGTATTCCTACTATAACCGGGAACTTATTCCTTACCTCAGCGAGGAAATCGTGAAAGGCTCCATCTACAAGTATATCCGGGAAGAACTGAAAAAATCCATTGGGTTTGTAGACCGGGTCATCACGGCAGGGATTCTCAATGAGCATGATGCCAGGGAACTGGGACTGACACCTGGTGAGCCATCTCTCATCTCCACCAACCGGGCATTTTTAAAAAGTGGCGTGATTTTTGATTACTCCATAGATATTCATAACTATAAAGAAACTAAATTCTTAAAGCTGTCCAATTATCTATAAAACCTAAAATACCAGAGTCTGTTCATGAAACAGCCCCTGGTATTTTTTTTGATCGATTCTGTAACCATAACCAATTACTACATACGAAGATCCCGTTTCTGAAAGAAGTGAAAAGCGGCAAAAAGGAGTGCTCCAAGAAGAAGGAAAAGGAGCAGGATATAGAGAAGCGGTAAAGAAGTCTCCTCCAGAAGCTCCTTCACCGGGAAATAGCGAAAAGGTGTCCATGGCCGGAGAAAGGCTGGGGAGTCCCATAGGTCATAAAAGAGGCCTAAGGTAAAGGTGCTTAAGGTGATGCCCATGGAGAGTCCAGTGGATTTCTTCTCTTCTTTGAGACTTGCCGCAAAAAAGAATCCAAGGGCAAAATAAAGAAGCATCAGAAGCCACAGAGTAAAGCTCTCTTTGAGGAGCACCAGATGGGAAATTTCCTCATTGGCATAGATAGTGAAACTGAGAAGGGTTGTTCCATGAAGAAGCAGGACAAAAAGGCTCAGAAGAAAGATTCCCGCAAGTGCTTTATACAGCAGAATGGAGCTTCTCTTCAGGGGCTTCACCAGAAGAAACTCTCCAGTTTTTAACAGTTCTTCCTTTGATGCCAGCCTGTTTCCTAAGGTTACAGCATAGAGGATTCCACCGAGCACCACATAGAAATAGATGATGCCATGAAACTCCAAGGCATTTGAAATACTGAGTCCGTTCATACCGAAGAGCACAAGAAGAATTTTTGGCATAGCTTCGAGAAATACGGTGAAATCCTGTCCTGTGTCTTTCATGATGGGATAAGCCATCATGGACAGAAACACAGTCAAAGCGAGGCCTGCAGTCCAGTAGAAGAAGGAAAGACGTTCAAATTTCAGCTCTTTTTTTAATAGATTCATCAGTCGTACCCCCCCTATCCTGCGGAAAGCGCTTTGCGCTTCAGAGCGGCGAAAGAAAGCAGCAGAAGAAGAGATGTCAGACCCAAAGAGAGAAGGAGAAACTCAGTGTTATAGGATGAACTTCTCATGATCTCGGAGACATCAAAATATCGAAAGGGCGCAAAAAAACGGAGATAATCTTTTTGAAGCACCTGGCTGATCATGGAGAGAATGTAGAAGGAAGAGACAACACCAATGGCGCTGGAACTGAAAAAGCGCACTTTTCGTTTCATGATACCTATTAAAAGACCCAGGCTGTAGAACAGCAGCTGCAGGAAAAACGCAGAGAACAAGATGAGAGAGGTGATGCCGGGCTCTTTATTCTCTGCATAGAGATACTCCATGAAAAGGGCTGCTAAAAGGAGAGAAAGCGTCAGGAAAAGCATCAGAAGGAATGCAGCAAGACTTTTCTCCAGGAGAACACGGGATCTTTTCACGGGTTTTGTAAAAAGAAATTCCGACGTGTTTCTTGAAATCTCCTTGCCGATGGCGGTAAGGCCAAGACGCATGCTGTAGATTCCAAGGGCGAGCAGGATGTATCCGTAGACATAGCCAAGATAGCCGTGGAAACTGAGAAGCGTATCCAGTTCTATGGCAAAAGCCTCCAAAATTTCTTTGGGATAGACAGCCAGTATTTTTTCATAGGCTTCTTTTTCTCTCAGAATAGAAGGGTACATAAAGAGAAAAAGCAGGAGGGTTACGGTGAGGGAAACGGCCCACAGGAGAAAGGCTTTCTTCTCTGTTTTTAGAGTCCAACGAAATAGAGGCACTTACATCTCCTCCTTTTCATAGTAGTGAAGAAAAATCTCTTCCAGACTGGGTTCTTCAATGAGAAGGTTCTGAAGATCAAGAGCCTGCAGCTGAGCTAAAATCTCCTTCAGGTTTCCTTTATACATGAACTTCAGCTCCTGCTCTTTCTCTGTAAGATCTTTCACTCCAGGAAGATGCATGAAAAGCTCTCTTACCGAATCCTTGGTTTCCACTGTGATCTTCTTGTAGTTTTCTTCCCGAAGGGATTTCATGGTGCTTACTTTCAGGATCTTCCCTTCTTTGATGATGGCCACCCGGTGGCAGAGCCTCTGCACCTCACTGAGAATATGGGAAGAGAAGAAGATGGTTTTCCCTTTTCTGTTTTCTTCCTGAAGCAGCGAAAAGAACTTCTGCTGAATGAGAGGGTCCAGTCCTCCTGTGGGCTCATCAAGAATGATCAGCTCCGGATCATGGAGCAGTCCTTGGACAATGCCCACTTTTTTTCGGTTTCCATAGGAAAGATCCTCGATTCTCTTTGAAAGATCCAGCTCAAGCAGCGAGGACAGGTCCGTTATTTTTTTGCTGCAGTCTTTCTTATAGAAGGAAGCTGAGTAGTATAAGAGCTCCTTTACTGTCATGCCTTCATAATAGGCAACCTCGGATGGAAGATACCCCACCTTCTCAGCGATCTTCTCGGCATTTTTTTGGATGTCCATCCCAAAGAGGCTGATTTCACCTGCTGTGGGGTAGATGAGGCTCAGCATCGTTCGGATGGTGGTGGATTTTCCAGTGCCATTGGGTCCGATAAATCCGAAAATTTCCCCTTGATTTACCGTTAGGGAGACATCTTCCACCCCTCTTTGCTTCCCGTAGTATTTTTTCAGTCCTGTGATTTTGATGATTTCCATGACCGTCGCTCCTTTGCTTGAAATAGATAGAGGCTGTAAAATGGACAAAAGCAAAGAACCTGCATCGCTTCATAAGGTGCAAGACTTTGCTTCTTTTGTTTATTCAGGTATATAGGGTCCGCTTTGACTATAGGAGTCTTTCAGCTCAAAGAGAATGGCATGCAGTGATTTTTTGTTTTTGTATCTCATGACAAGATTCATGATGGTATCGTTCCCCAGCTTCGTCTGTCCATAGATATAGAGCTTTTCCACCAGCTGGGCAAGATACTCATAGTCTCTTTTTCCATTGGCGCTGCTGGCGGAGTCTTCGATGAACTCAGACAGGATCCGGGAGGCTTCCAGATTATATTCAGGACTGAGAAAATCATAATGCTCCGGTATGAACTCTTTGTTTTCTTCAATATAAGCCAGCAGTCTTCTTTTGTCCTTTTCTTCCAGAATGATTCTTTTGTAGACACCCTTGAGGTTTTTCTTCACCTCTTCGTCTTCGATGATTTTCTCATAAATACCATGCCACTCCATGGGGCTGATGGCTCTTTTGAGATCGGTATAAGCTCTATATTCTCCCAAGGTAAGCAGTTTTTTTGTGACCTCAACATACTCTTCCTGATTGTGGAGAAGCTTCAGAATACTTGCTTCCATATAGAGCCAGCGGATGAGTTCATCCCAGTTCCGTCCAGCCTTTTCAATTCCGTCCCGGACAATGAGAAGGGCTTCGTGGAGTTTTCCTCGTCCTAAATAAGACTCCGCATCCATGAAACGGAACTCTGGAACAGAGGGGTTTTCACGCCTCAGCTCCTTGGCTTCTTCCGCTTTACCGATCATCATCAGGAGTTCATATTCAAGGTAAAGGAGATTGTTCTTGTCATAAGGCAGCACGGTATCTTTTTCATAGACCAGAAGAAGTGTTTCATAATAGTGGTCAAAGTCTTTTTCTGTGGTGATGTAATCCTTCATAATCCGTAAGAGAGTGGTGATGTTACTGAGGTCCTTCAGTGAAACGCAGATGGAGCGAAGGGATTCAAAGATCATCTGGGATTCGCGCACCGTGTACTTTTTTTCGGCAAGGGGAAAAAGGGCCTCCTGATAGACCTTGATGTAGTGGCTGTTAAAAAGAAAGCTCTCCATCCCGACGCTGGGTAAACTGACCATTTCAAAAAGAAGAAGATATAGAAGTGTGGCTCTCAGATAGTTTCTTTCCTTTGCTTCGTGTCTCGCTTCTTCATGGGCAGAGAGGAGTCTGTTGAAATATCTGGAAAAGCTCTCCTTGCTGCTGGTGGGTTTCAGGCTGTGATAAAGAGAAAGCAGTTCTTCTCTTGTCTCTCTGATAAACTCCTCATCGGTGGAGCTTAAAAAACTCTTTCTGATGATGACAGGAATGTCTTTATAATAACTTCTTAAAGAGAGAATAAATTCTATGAGTTCTTCCTTATCGGCACCATCAAGAATCTCCTTCAGATTGCTTTTGGTGTTTTTCAGGGTTGCTTTAGGTGTTTTATCCACAGTGACTTCTTTTATGGGTTTTTCTGCCCATTTCATGAGCAGGGCAAGAAGATGCGGGCAGAGGATCTCTTCGCGATTGCAGCTGCAGCTGTAGCTTTTCACTTCCTGATCTTCCAGAAGGATTTTCTGAATATAGTCCATACCGTCTTCTGTACGAGCCTGAAGAAGGTTTTTCCGGTAGGTGATCTTTCCGATACTGTTTTCTTTCAGAAGTTTTTTCGCTTTGATTTTGGTCAGCTCTGGGGCATCACTGATTAGTTTTGTCATCTTCAATAAAATCACCTCCAGGTATCGTTCTTCAGTTCATCGGAAAAGGAGTGAATCCTTTCAGAAACTGCAGAATGAGAAGATACATCAGTCCTAATAGCAGGGCGTTAAAAAGCAGCATCACGATGAATTTTTCTTTGTTCTTTCCGGTAGATAATCCATATAAATAGAGGCTGTCCTCCATAGCCAGGGTGAAGATCAGAATATAAAGCACATAATAGGTTCTGAAATAGACAGAGCTGATGAACGGCAGGAATATCCAGGGGAGAAGGTAGCTGAGATAAAACCGGTTGAAAAGACGGATGCCGTTTTTCTCCTTCTGATAGATCCTGTTGAGGGTATAGGGTTCCTTGGATCCGATATGGATCATGGCAAGAAAAAGAATGACCATGAGGGTCACAAGAAGCCCAAGAGTATAAACCATCATGTGAAATCACCGAATCCTTTTCCGGTACCATAGGTATACTGGTCCAGATAATAATTGAATGCAGGATATATTTGAAGTGCCTTTATCAGTGCAGAAGCTTCTTTTTCGGCCTTTTCGTTTCGGGTGCCTTTTTTCATGGCGCGGATCATGAGATTCTTCGGGGTTTCTAGAGGAGAGATGTACTCCACAATGGAGACCTCGTATCCATGGGACTCCAGAAGCAGTCCTCTGAGACCGTCGGTGAGGGTATCTGCCAGTCTTGCTTTCAAGATCCCGTGCTTCATAATACCTTCAAATGGAGCATAAGAGTATGTTTTCAGCATTTCTTTATGGCAGCAGGGCACTGCCACGATGAAATCCGCCTCTTTATATACCCCATAGGAGAGGGCCATATCGGTGGCGGTGTCACAGGCGTGAAGAGAAAGAACCACATCGATTTTTCTGGAATCTTTAAAGTCTTTCACATCCATGGCGTGGAACTCCATGTTGCGGTATCCCAGCTCTTTCTGAATCTTTCTGGAGGTCTCGATGACTTCTTCAGAAATGTCAATACCGATGAAATGGCATTTCATGCGGAGCACTTCTGTCAGGTAGTAGTTCAGCACAAAGCTGAGATAGCTCTTTCCGCAGCCCACATCCATAATATGGATGGTTTCCTGCTTTTTCAGAGTTTCAAAATTTTTGCTGAGAAGCTCCACATAGTGGTCAATCTGATTGTACTTTCTGATCTTGTCATTTTTGACTTTTCCATCCTTGGACATGATGCCAATGGCTTTCAGAAGAGGGGCCGCTTCTTTTGATTTTATGAGATAGTCTCTGGTGAGAAGTGTGGAGGTTTCCTTTTCTTCTTTAGAAGTCTCGTATTTCAGTGCTTCTGTGTTCATGGAAACGCCTTTAGCGCTGGCTTCTATGAGGAGCTTCGTTCCTCGTTCCTTATACGTCAAAATCAGGCTGTCATAGTGCACAGCCTCTTTTTTTATGTCCTCCAGAACATCCTGAAAAGGCAGAAGCCTTGTGACTCCATTGTAGTTATAGGAGAGGGTATCCTCTTCGTTGAGCAGTCCGATCCCTTTAAAAGACTTTAAACCCGCTTTGAACCGTACATCAATTTCTATGAAAATCTCTCTGTTCTCGTTGAATCTGCTGTTGAGACCCAGAAAAAAGAAAGCCATCTTATCCAGAGTTGTTTTATTCATTTTTTACACCTCACTGTTTCTGAAGAGCAGGGCTTTGGGAATTATTTTACCTGCCGCTTCTATTATATTATATCCCAATGGCTTATAATAATGTATATATTCGGGCGAAAACTCCCGATAGATTGTGAAAATGAGGTACGTTTGATGAAAGAGACGAAAGTGAACAAGCTGGGGGTTTTCCTCTTATTCACCCTGATGTTCCTGGCTCCGTTTATAGAAAATACAAGAGGGATTTTCATCCCCATCTTCAAGGAGGATTTTTCGGTGTCCAATACCGCCATTTCTTCCATGATCACGGGAGTTTCCCTGGCAGGTATGGCGGTCACCTTCATAGGGGGAGCGCTCATTGAGAAACTTGGACAGAAGAAGACGGTGCTTCTTGGGATCCTCTGCCTTATTCTTGGTATGGTGGTTCAAGCACTCTCCAACAGTTATTTCATGTTCTTTGTAGGATTCATCCCAATCATTGCGGGACTGAACATATACAGTGTAGCGTCCAACACCATGGTGCCTATGATCTTTGTGGGGTCTTCCACTTTGGCCATGAACCTCTTCCATTTTATGTATGGGGCAGGCTCTACGGTCTCACAAAACGCCATCGGTGTTCTTCTTGATTATGGCATAACTTGGAGAACCATCTATCTGTTCATTGCCGCGCTTTATGTGGTTGTCCTGTTGGCATTTAAGTTTACCCGGTTTCCGGACAAACAGCGGGTCCCTGTAAAAGAAGGGGAGGTCTCAGTCTTTAAGAATCCCATGCTGTATGTTTTTGGTGCAGCACTCGGGTTTTATGTGTTTGCGGAGCAGGGCATGTCCTTATGGCTCCCCAATTATCTGAAAGAAGCCTTTGGGCTGAGAGAGAGCATTGGTGCTAGATACCTAGGCGCCTTCTTCCTTCTTTTTGCTGTGGGAAGGCTGTTCGGAGGATTTATAGTCCAGAAAACAGGAGTCATGCGTACGGTGATTTTCACAGAAATCGCCGCACTCGTTCTGCTTTTTATCGGAGTGTTCTTTGGAAACTCCTATCTTTTTGTCATCAGTGTTTCAGGGCTGTTCTTCTCCATCGTGTTTCCCTCCACCATGTCCCTGGTGTCCAAGATTTTCAAAGAGAGACCTGGCATGGCTACGGGGTTCATCATGACGATGGTGGCATTTATCTTGAACAGCATGAACCTTGTGATGGGAATTCTCATGGATGAGATCGGTCCAAGGCTCACCATCTTCCTGCTGCCCCTTTCCATGGGGATATCGCTGTGTCTTATGATCTTCATCAGAATAAAGACAAAAAGCGATGAATCAGCACTGCAATAGAAAATCTTATAGAACGGAGACAGAAGTGAATGGAAAAAATGAAACTTACCATGGAAGAGATTAAAGATACTGAGGGGAAAGAATATATTTTAAGAGATACGGATCGGATCACCATCGGAAGGTTTACCCTTCTAGAGAGAAATCTTGGACAGAAGAATATGATGATCCGTCTGAGATTTTATAAAAAAGACCGGATTCTACTGCGGGAGGCCCTAAAGATCATGACCAGGAGCTTTCTGAAAGATGGCAGTATTTATAAGGTGAATGTTCTGGTGGCGGACGAAGTGTCCACACTTCCTTTTACAGAACTTGGCTACACCTTAGAAGGGATTCTTGTTGGAAACCGCTATGAGAATTCACTCATCAGCAATGAGTATATTTTTGGGACAGACCAGACACGGTTCAACCAGCTGAAAGAGTTCAAGCTGCTGGCGCTGGACGGAGAAAGGGTTCATTTGAGCCTTGCTTCTCCTGAAAAAGCGCAGGATTATCTTCAGTATTATATGGAAAACAGAGAATTTCTAAGGCCTTATGAACCCCAGAGAAGTCCGGAGTTCTATACCTTGGAGGGACAAAGAAAGTCTTTGGAGGAAAGCTTCAAGCAGTATATGAACGGACAGGCCATCAATTTCGGTGTGTATCTTGAAGGGAAGCTCATCGGCAAGGTGCAGCTCTCCAATCTGGTATACGGAGGCCTGAGAAGTGCACATCTTGGTTACGCGCTCCACCGGGACTTTGAAGGCAAAGGCCTCATGCAGGATGCACTCCAGGCTGTCATCCACTATGCTGAAGAAGAGCTGATGCTTCACCGGCTGGAAGCCTCTACACTCCTCTTTAACGAACGGTCACAAAAGGTCTTGAAGAAACTTGGATTCACCTATGTTGGGAAGAATGAGAAATATCTTTATATCAATGGCAAATGGCAAGACCATTATACCTTTTCACTGATTCTAAATGGATAACGCGTTAGGGGGAACTCATATGACAAAAGAAGAAAGAAGCTGGATCCTGCAGGATTTCGGTAACTCAGCCTATTCCATCACCATCACCACAGCAATTTTACCTATATTTTTTAAAGGTGTTGCTGCCAGTCAGCTGGCTGACGCCACCTCCACGGCCTATTGGGGCTATGCCAATTCGCTTGCCACGCTCCTTATTGCGCTTCTGGCTCCTCTTCTGGGCACCATTGCAGATTTTAAAGGGGTGAAGAAGAAGCTTTTTGCCGCATTCACACTGACTGCAATCATCTCCTCAGCGCTTCTTGCCACCGTGGGAGAAGGGCAGTGGATTTACGCTCTTGTGATCTACATCATCACTGCCGTGGCATTTAATGGTTCCAGCATCTACTATGATGCCTTTCTTACGGATGTCACCACGGATGACCGTATGGATGACATCTCTTCTAAAGGATTCGGATTTGGTTATCTGGGTGGCACCATTCCTTTTGTGCTTTCCCTGGGGCTGATTCTAAGTGCTGAAAATCTGGGTCTCACGGTGACCTTCGCCACTCAGATGGCTTTTCTCATCACTGCACTCTGGTGGATGGTCTTCACAATCCCCATGCTGAAGAATGTGAAGCAGAAATACTATATTGAAGGAGAACCTTCCAAAATCAAAGAAAGCTTTTCTATGCTCTGGAAAACTCTACTGGAGATCACAAAGAACAAAATGGTTCTGTATTTTATGATTGCTTATTTCTTCTATATTGATGGGGTGCATACCGTCATCACCATGGCCACTGCCTATGGGGTGGATGTGGGGGTGGATTCTGACAGGCTTCTCATCATCCTTGTAGCCATTCAGCTGGTGGCATTCCCCTTTGCGATTCTATATGGCAAACTGGCTAAGATTTTTGGTGCAAGAAAAATGATTATGGCGGGAATCATCACCTACACAGTGATTTCCATCTATGGTTTCTTTTTAAAGACAGAGCTGGATTTCTGGATCCTTGCCATGCTGGTGGCCAGTGCTCAGGGTGGGATTCAGGCTCTTTCAAGATCCTATTTTGGAAAGCTCATTCCAAAGAATAAATCCGCAGAGTACTTCTCAATCTTCAATATATTCGGTAAGGTCTCCTCGATTTTTGGACCTCTTCTCATGGGCATCGTCATCAGCATCACAGGTGAGACCAGACACGGAATTTTGAGTCTGATCATCCTCTTCATTCTTGGCGCGTACTTCTTCCTGAAGATCAAGGATGAGAAAGTGGAGGAAATTGCCTAGGATTTTCTCTTGAATTCTAAGCACATTCTCTATATACTTATTGAAGTATTGAAAGAGATTAGAAAAGAAATATTTAGATACACCTCAGAAAAGCCGCCCTGCCCTTCTGGTGCGGAAGCGGATAAAACTGAGAGTTTATGGAGGTTAATATGAATTATAACGGAATTATTATTTTTGGAGAAATGGGTTCAGGAAAGGATACCCTTGCGGACTTCATTATTGAAATGGAACCGAAGACCAAGAAGTATGGTCTTGGAGACATCATTAGAAACATGAAACCCATCGTTTCTATTTCCCCAGAATGGTCCGGCAATGAAAGAGGATTTTTCCAGCTGATGGCAGACAAGCTTAGGGAAATTGATATGAACATTCTCAATAAGTATGCTTTAGCCAAGATGATCACCGAGAATGCGGAGCTTCACAAGGTGACTCAGGAGAATAAATGGGAAGATCTTTATGAGAATCTGAGAAGAGTCAATGAGAACATTCTTCCAATGATCGTTGGCGGCCGTACTAAAGATGATTTTGATTTCTGGAAGAAAGCTGGTTTTCTCATTGTAGGCATCACAGCAACCAAGGAAAACAGGTTCCATAGACTGGCCATCCGTGACGGAGAAGAAGTTGCAAAAAACAGCAATCCAAACCACAATACAGAAAAGGAAGTGGCATTGCTTGTGGATAAAGCAGACTTCATCGCCAATAACGATGGAAGCCTGGAGGATCTTATGGAAAAAGCAAAGGAAGTTCTTGAGTTCTTCCATAACAAAGAAGCATAGAAATGAAAAAGCCCTCTGTTTTTACGCAGGGAGCTTTTTTTTGCTTATTTCATTACAAACTTCAGAAGAAAGAAAGCTGCTCTTCTTTGCTTGCGCGCTCAATGAGAAGATTCAGGTTCTTTTGGTTTAAGATCTCCTTGATCTCATTGGGAGAAGCCTTTGGATCCAGAAACCTTTGGATATCTTTCTTGTCGAGAATAAAAGGGGTTCTTTCATGGATCTTTTTCATTTCACCTTCTGAAGCGGTGGTGATGATGGAGAAGTGTTCAGTTATGGAGCCACTGCTGTCTGGAAACTTTTCCTTCACGGCCCCCATGAAAAAGAGGGGGTCTTCGGTCCTGATAAGATGCTTGATTTTCTCTTTTCCCTGCCACTCATAAAACAGCGTCGCGGGAACCAAGCAGCGCTCTGTCAAGGCTGCCTTTTTGAAGAAGGGCTTTTCAAAAAGAGTTTCCTGTCTGGCGTTGAATACCAGTTTTTTGCCCAATGGAAATCCCCACAGATTTTTATGAAGGCCATCCTTGTCCACCGTAAGAGAAAGGCTTCCAGGATGAAAATCCTTTTTCTCCTGCACAAAGGAGGACAAATGGTCTTCCTGATACCGCTCCTTCACTTCTCCGATGACATCCAGGAGGTTGATGATATCCTCCATGGTGAGTTCCAGCTGAAACCGTCCGCACATAATGTCCTCCTTAAGGGGTGAGTATTGTCTTATAGATCCTAATCAGGTCTTCCCGAGACACTTTCTCTGGATGATTTTTCAGCTTTTTCTCGTTGGACAGAAGACCGTTCACATAACGCCTGATTTCCTCCTGAGTAAGTGTCAGAGGTTTCATGGGAAGAATTTCTTGAAGTATACCAGACAGCTCTTCCACCGAGGAAACGTTGATGAGAGAAAGCATCCTTTTCAGTTTCTCTCTTTTTTTGAAGACTTTCAGGTATCCAGGATAAAGAATTCCATTGGCAATGCCATGGGGGATGTGCTTCTCGTAGGTGAGTGGGTATCCCATACCATGAGGGAGACTGGTGCCGGTGTGAGAAATGACCATACCTCCTATGGTGGATGCAAGGAGAAGCTTTTCCCGCATGTCAATGTTGCAGTCCATATGTTTTAAGGGTTCAATACATTCGCCAAATAAGCGCAGGCCTTTTTCAGCCAAGGTATCTGTAAATAGATTTGCTCTAGTATTGAGGTATCCTTCGGCCAGATGTGAGAAAGCATCCACCGCAGTACATACTGTGAGTTCATAGGTCATATTCAGCGTGTATCGGGCATCCAAAAAGGCCAGGACAGGATAAACCTGTTGTCCGATGTTCTTATTCACACCTTCTTCCGGCATGGCCAAGATGGAATAAGGATTGGTCTCTGAACCTGTACCAGCAGTGGTGGGCACTGCGACAATGGGAATACCTTTAAGGTTTTTTCGTGAAAGAAGCTCTTCTTTTGAAATATCATGTTTGAACAGGATGGAGAAGGCTTTTGCCGCATCAATGGCAGAACCGCCTCCAACGGCAAGGATGAAGTCAATGCCTTTTTCTTTATTTTCACGATAGGCTTTTTCGACGGTGTAAAGGGTAGGCGTTTCTTCGATTTTATCAAAAATCACATACTTGATGTTTTCGTTCTCCAAGGCCAGAATGCTGTCTTCCAGTGAACCGTTGAGCTTTGAGGAAGTCTCCCCGGTGACGATCAGGCACTTTTTACCAAATTCACGGAGTCTTACGCTGTTCTTTACGAGACAGCTTCTACCGGCAATGATGGAAGTGGGCATATGGAATGTAAATTCGAACAATAAGATTACCTCCTAAATTATGTTCAGATCCAGATCCCGAACTCTTTGAAATTCAGTGAAAATAGAGTAAAGAGGACCTGATTTTGATTGGATGGGAGTGTGGCAACATCAAGAAATTATAATTCTTCTATTGACAGAAAACGGTAGAATAAGTATAATAATCTTTGTCAGTAAACAAGGTTGATTAGCTCAGCTGGTAGAGCATGCGACTCTTAATCGTAGGGCCCAGGGTTCGAACCCCTGATCGACCACCATTAAATCCGGTGTATACACCGGATTTTTTATTCTCATTCTGTCCTGTTTTCTAGAAAATTCATTGAGAAATCAATGAAATAATTTATTAAAAAACATTGACAGAGCATCCTATACCCGATATAATAATTTTTGTTGTTTATATGGTTGATTAGCTCAGCTGGTAGAGCATGCGACTCTTAATCGTAGGGCCCAGGGTTCGAACCCCTGATCGACCACCATTTGAATCCGGTAGATATACCGGATTTTTTTATTGTTTTTTTGAGGCAAGTGCATCCGCATGAGCCTCTTCTTTTATTATAAGGGAGAACTTTGAATATTGTCTTAACGTTTTCAATCTCCTGTAAAGAATTTTGCAGGAATGGAGAAAAGCGATGGAGATGTTTCTTTTCTAGGATGTGGAAGCACTCTGATGTATAATGAAGAAAACAGAAGCATTGGAGTGAAAAACGATGAGAGATGAAAGACTTGAAAAATTAGCGGAACTTCTGGTGAAGTACTCCACGAAGGTGACACCAGGTGACTTTGTGTACATACGCTGTGATGAAGTGGCAACACCTTGGGCAAAGGCTGTGGCAAGGGAAGCGGTGAAAGCAGGAGGTCATGTGGAGGTAGTCCTGACTTCTGATGAAATTCAGGAAGTGATCTTGAAAGAGTCCACGGAAGAGCAGCTGCGGGAAGGGAATCTTCTCAATGAGACGCTTCTTGCCAAAGCCGATGTCTGGCTGACTGCATGGGGATCAAGAAACCCGAAGTTTGGGACCAATATTCATCCGGATCAGGTGAAATTTTCCTCTATTGGGGCGAAAGGGTGGAGAAAGCTATATTCAGAACGCATGGGAGATGGATCCCTAAGGTGGTGCGGCACCCAGTTTCCGGCCATGGGAGATGCCCAGGAAGCAGGTATGAGTCTGGAGGAGTATGAGGATTTTGTCTACGGTGCAGGACTTTTATATGAAAAGGATCCTGTGGCGGAGTGGACAAAGATCTCCAAAGAGCAGGACCGATGGATTGCCTATCTTAACACTAAGAAGGAAATCAGAATTGTTTCTGAAGAGACCGATGTCACGGCGAGTGTCGATGGCAGAGTCTGGATCAACTGTGATGGACAGGTGAATTTTCCGGATGGAGAGATCTTTACCTCGCCCGTGGAAGATTCTGTGAATGGACATGTTTATTTTGAGTTCCCGCTGATTTATGCAGGAAAAGAAATCCAAGGAATTAGGCTGGTGATTGAGAAAGGCAGAATTATCAAAGCTTCTGCTGAAAAAGGAGAAGAGCTTCTCATGACCATCCTTGATACAGATGAAGGTGCGAGAACCTTTGGAGAGCTTGCCATCGGAACCAATTATGGCATTAAGAACATCACAAAGAATATCCTCTTTGATGAGAAAATCGGCGGAACTTTCCATATGGCCATTGGAGACTCTTTCCCGGAAGCTGGAGGACAGAACAGAAGTGTCATTCACTGGGATATGATTGGGGAGCTTCGTAAAACGGGGCGAATTTATGCCGATGGAGAACTCTTCCACGAAAATGGACAATTCATAAAGGAAGTGCTGGAACGTTTCGAGAAGAGTCTATAAATAAGCTGAACAAAAGAAAGGAGGAGTTTACGTGATTAAAGAGCTGAATGCAAAATCTGTTCAGGGGGAAATCACTGTACCGCCGTCAAAGTCCTATGCCCATAGAGCGCTGATCGCCTTGGCGCTTTCTGGAGGGAAAGGTGTTGTCCGTCCTGTGGATCTATCCATGGACATTATGGCGACACTGAAATGCCTGGAAGATCTGGGGGTGGATTTCTTTATTCGTGAAAAGGAAGTGCACATGGATGCTAGAGGATTTGGCAACAGACGGGACCGTGTGCTGAAACCGGAAGAGTCTGGATCAACCCTTCGCTTTTTTATTCCCATCACCCTGCTTTTTGATGAAGTATATGAGTTCAGAGGAAGCACTAATCTTATGAAGAGGCCACTGACTGTGTATGAAGAGCTTTTTCAGGACTTGGATGTGACTCTTTACCGGGACAGTATGGAAAGCCTGGTGGTGAAAGGAAAGCTACTACCGGGGCATTTTTCCATGAGAGGGGATGTGAGCTCTCAGTTCATTTCCGGGATGCTCTTTGTTCTGCCGCTGCTGGATGGTGACAGCACCCTGACGATCACAGGAAACCTGGAAAGTGCAGGGTATGTATCCATGACCCTCCGTGTTATGGAAGATTTTGGGGTGTTTGTGGAGAGGGAAGGAAATACCTTCTTCGTGAAAGGAAATCAGGCCTATAAAGCAAGAGATTATGAAGTTGAGGGAGACTACTCACAAGGAGCTTTCTTTATGGCGGCGGCAGCTCTTGCAGGTGAGGTGGATATAAAGGGACTTTCCCATGATTCTGTTCAAGGGGATCGGGAAATCGTAAGAATTCTTGAGAAAATGGGAGTTGACGCACTTCCTACAGAAAACGGATACAAGGTGAAAAAATCTGATCTTCAGGGTATTGATGTGGAAATTTCCGACATTCCGGATCTGACGCCCGTTTTAGGAGTGCTTTTAGCACTTTCAAAGGGAGGCGGAAAGCTTAAAAACTGCAGAAGGCTCCGTTATAAGGAGTCCAACCGCATCGAGTCGACCATTGAGCTGATCCGTTCCTTGGGTGGCCATGCAGAGCTGGATGATGAAGATATCGTAATAGAAGGCGGCGAGATGCTTCGTGGAGGCACCGTTGACGCCTATCATGATCATCGTATTGTCATGGCCAGTGCGGTAGCTTCCTTAAGGTGCAAACAGTCAGTAAAAATCTTAGGGTATGAAGCAGTAAACAAATCGTATCCGGAGTTTTTCAGTGATTTCTCTACGCTGACCAAAACGGAAGAGGCGAAATAGGTAAAAAGCATATGAGAGAGCAGCTATAGATTAGTGGAAAAGATTAGTTGAAATTTACTCTTGCTGTATGGGATTCCATGTGCTATACTTCTTTAGAAGAAATCTTTAACAAGGTCCAGAGAGGCCAAGAAGATGGTAAGCATGAATCAAAGAATACGTAGGCTTATTATACCTCTTGTCTGTTTGGACAAGAGGTTTTTTTATGCAATTATATTTTATTAATGGGTACAGGGATACCCAATAAGGAGGAAAACATGACAACAATTACAGCAAAAAACAAACTGGAAGTTGAAACGGAACAGAAATTTTTCGAGGTGACTTCAGGAAAAGACATCATACTTGCTCTCCAGCATCTCATTGCGATGTTTGGTGCGACAGTACTGGTTCCAATGCTGACAGGGATGAATCCATCTATAGCGCTTCTAACAGCGGGTATCGGTACACTGATATTCCATTTTGTCACAGGTGGAACAGTTCCGGTATTTCTAGGGTCTTCCTTTGCGTTCATCGCGGTGATCAATAGCGTGAAAGAAGCAAATGGTGGGGATTATGCTTATGCCCAAGGTGGAATTATAGTGGCAGGTCTTCTGTATGTGCTGGCTTCCTTCATTATGAAAAAAGTGAAGTATGAGAGTCTGAAAAAGATTCTTCCTTCCTATGTTGTTGGACCTATGATTATGGTCATCGGACTTACTCTGCTGCCCACTGCATATGGCATGGCACAAGGAAATCTGATTATTGCAGCTGTCACTCTTCTTACAGCTCTTGCACTGAACCTCTTTGGAAAAGGCATGCTGAAGCAGCTTTCCATCATCATCGCGGTAGCGGTAGGATATATTGTTTCCCTGGCTTTATCCCAAGTGGACATTTCCATCATTACAAGTGCACAGTTATTCCAGGTACCAACCTTTACCTTTCCTAAGTTCAACCTGGATGCAGTTTTAACCATCGCACCTGTGGTTCTTGCAGTATTTATGGAGCATGTAGGGGATATTACAACAAATGGTCAAGTAGTAGGAAAAGATTTCATCAAAAATCCTGGATTACATAAGACACTTCTGGGTGACGGCTTGGCAACAGCGTTTGCAGCACTCATTGGTGGACCAGCGAACACAACCTATGGCGAAAACACAGGTGTGTTGGCCATCACAAAGAACTATAATCCTGCAATCCTGAGACTGGCTGCAGTATTTGCCATCGTTCTGGCTTTCGTTGGAAAGCTTGGAGGAACTCTTAGAAGTATTCCAACCCCAGTCATGGGTGGAATCAGCGTCATTTTGTTCTCCATGATTGCTCTGATTGGTGTGAAGACTTTGAAATCAGCTTTCGAACAGAAAGAAGTGAAAGTAGAGGCTAGAACAGTGATTACAGCTTTGGCTATCGTGGTTATCGGTCTGGCACCAACTTATCTTCCATCCGAAATGGCTTCCTTCTTCTCCATCCGACTGACAGAGAACATCGCCTTAAGCGGTCTGAGTCTGGCAGCCGTCGTTGGAATCATACTGAACAGTCTGTTCAGTCTTGTGAAGAGAGCATAATAGATAGATACTGGCTCGGCGCTTTCCTTTGAAAGCACCGAGTTTTATTTTTTTGTGAAAATCATACTGATATGAAGCGATATACCGCGAACTTTGGTATAATCAGTAAAAACGGTAGAGTGGGTGGAAAAATGAAATTGAGTCGTCTTTTGGAAGATTATCCTTTCACGATAGATGAAGGAGAGGATCTTCTGGACTTAGAGATCACATCGGTGACCAATGATTCAAGAAAAATAGAACAGGGTGGATTGTTTGTTGCCATCAAAGGGTATTTGATGGATGGTCACGATTATATCGGTAAAGCGTCAGAAAAAGGCGCAGCAGCAGCTGTTGTCAGTGAGTTCCGAAAGGATGTTAAGATTCCTCAGATCAGGGTAGAGAATCCAAGAGAGGCTCTCTCAAGACTTTCTGCGAAGCTTTTGGGATATCCCACCAAAAATCTTAAGGTCATTGGTATCACAGCGACCAACGGGAAAACCACGACAAGCTATATGTTGGACCACATTTATCTTGAAGCAGGATACAAGACTGGTCTTATCGGCAGTGTTATGATAAAAAGCGGTGACGAATTTGTGCATTCAGAGCTGACTACACCAGAGAGCAGTGATCTTCAGAAGATTTTTCTGAAGATGGCAGAGGATCGGGTGGAGAAAGCTGTAATGGAAGTGTCATCCTCTGCATTGGAGCTTTACCGAGTCAATGATGTGGATTTTGATATTGTTGCGTTCAATAATTTCAGCAGAGAACATATCGATCAGCATGGTAGTCTTGAAAAGTATTATGAAGCAAAGTCGTCCTTAATACGTAAGGCAAAAAGTTCTGCGGTGGCTGTTCTCAACATGGATGATGAGAACACGATTTCTATGAAGGAACATACCAAAGCGAGAGTCATCACTTTCTCCACAAAAGATCCATCAGCTACACTCTTCTGTAAAAATCTTGATTTGTCATCCGGTAGAGGAAGGTTCACATTAGTTGTCCAAGAGGGATTTGAAGGGCTGAACAGGTGGGTACCACAAGGAGAATATCCGGTGTCGCTGAAAGTTCCAGGGTTCCACTCTGTGGTGAATGCTCTTTCAGCCATGGCCATAGCCATGGCTGATGGAGTGGATGCCAAAGTGTGTGTGAAGGCTATGGAAACATTTGGTGGTGTGGAGAGAAGATTCCAGTATATTTATGATGGTGATTTTATCATCATTGATGATCACTTTGCCAATACCAGCAACATCGATATGACTTTGGAAAGTCTTGTGAAACTTGAGTATGAGAAACTGCATCTGGTCTATGCGATCCGGGGGAATAGAGGTCCTGTTGTCAACCGTGAAAATCTGGAGACGCTTCTGAAGTGGAAAGAAAAGCTTCATATGGATGAAATCATTGGGACAAAAAGCGTAGAATTTGTGACGGATAAGGATCGGGTGACGAAAGAAGAAATCAGAACCTATGAAAGTATGCTGGAGCATTCTGGTCTGGAGGTTCATCTATATGAAGAGCTTAGACCGGCTATTGAGTATGCCATTGATAAAGCGGAGAAAGGGGATGTGATTCTTCTGGCTGGTTCTCAAGGGATGGATCACGGCGCAAGGATTGCATTGGAATATATTTATCGTAAAGGAATAGAAGAGGATAGAGAGAGCCTGTTTTCCGTGCTGAGAGACCGGGTTTCTGATATGTCCTGACAGAGGAGTTGAAGGGGAAGCGGCAAGCTTCTTTAGAGTATGAGAGATAAGATATTAGGAATCATAGGGGGCATGGGGCCAGAAGCCAGTGCTCAGATTTATATGAAGATGATCAAAGCGACTAAAGTGAAGAGGGATCAGGATCATTTCAGGATTATCATTGACAGCAACCCCAAAATACCGGATCGCACGCGCGCGATTCTTGGGTTGGGAGAAAGTCCAGTGCCTGAAATCATCAAGACGGCCAATAATTTACTGAAGATGGGGGTTGAGCTTGCTTGCATACCTTGTATCACGTCACATTATTTTTATAAAGAGATTGTTGAGGGGACGGAGCTTAAGATACTCCATGCATTGGAGGAGCTAAACATATATATCCATAAAAACTATCCGGGAGTCAAAAAAGTGGGAGTCCTGGCAACCACTGGGACAAAGTCCACAAGAATCTTCAATCAGTTTCTCCAAAATGTGGAAATCGTGTATCCGGATGAGGATGTGCAGGAACAGCTTGTGATGGAGGCGATCTATGGCGAGGGTACTGGTATTAAATCCGGTGTTACCACTGGCAGACCAGTGGAACTTCTGGAAAAAGCAGGAGAACATGTGATTTCCAAAGGGGCGGAGATTGTTATTCTAGGATGTACAGAAATTGGTCTGGTGCTCAGGAAGAATTCTCTATCAAGACCGAGTATTGACCCCATGGATGTCATTGCAGAAACGATGATAGAAAAAGGACAGGAATGAGAAAACCCCACTGGTTCTACGAATAGAATCGGTGGGGTTCTCTCTGTTAAGCCCAAGGGGATGTTTCGATCTCTTCTCCGCCCAGTTCCTGGTTTAGGAATCTAGCAACTGTGAATAGGTAATCGGAGAGTCTGTTCAAGAATTTATAACACTGTGGAAACGGATCCACATTCTCCTCTAACAGATAGCGTACAAATTGTCTTTCGCATCTTCTGGATACGGAGCGTACTACGTGAGCATAAGTAGCTTCTTTTGCGCCTGAGAAAAGGATGAATTTGGTCTGAGGTGGCATAAGAGCTGTAAGTTCGTCGATTTTCGCTTCCAGCAGTGCTGGATGTGTTTCGTTGAATCTAACAATGGTAAATCCTGAAGAGATCTCTGTTCCTAAGTTATACAGTCCGTTTTGTATGAAACGGATGAATTCCATCAGCTCCTGCTTTTTCTCGAAGTCCTTTCCTTCTTCTATAAGAGAGTTCAGATATCCAAGTGAAGCATTCACTTCATCGATCTGTCCATTCAGTTCTATTAATGAAGATGATTTGGGGATTCTTTTTCCACCGAGGGTTCCAGTGGTACCTTGATCCCCTGTTTTTGTTACTATTCCCATAATTACCTCCAACAAGTTTTATTAACTCTATTATAATGAACTGGAGAGGGCTTGTGTCGAAAACAATGTAAAATAAATGAGAATAATCATGAAGTGTGCTACTTGTTTCTTTGGTGATTTGTTGTATAATTACAAGTACTTCAAAGTATTCTTTAGGTTGGTTTCGACAGATGGAGGGTGCTTTGCGGTGATGAACAAGGTGAGTTTTGAAAAAACAGCGTAAAATATCAGTGAGCAACTCAATTGAGTTCCAAGGAGTATCGACAGAGCTTCATAAAATATGAACATTTTCGCAAAAAAATCAAAAAAACCTGTTGACACTAATTTGCCTGAATGATATTATATAGAAGTCGCCTGATGAAAGCGACAAAAACAAGTAAACACAGTTCTTTGAAAATTAAACAG
>NZ_DOPX01000011.1 GCF_003514505.1 Proteiniclasticum sp. | reverse complement strand
GGAAGTTACTTTTTCAACTGACCTATTCATTAATTTCGGACGATACAAACCATGGATACGATTACAAACTGTGCTACAATATACAATAAATCGACAAATTATAAGACTTCTCCATCATAACAGAGAAGTCTTAAGTAAAGATGAAGTTTATGAAAATTTAGTATAGATCTGAAGAGAAATATCCACCAAAATCATCTTCTTGTTTCTCTTCCTTCCTGAAGTGAATTTTACTGGTGAAATCATCCATCTTCCTTGAAACTGAAACCTTTGAAAGTCCAAAGGCGTTGGCCATCCCAAAGAACTTTGTTCTTAAAGGTTTTGTCAGCTCTATCTCTCTACGGTCTGATTTGACTTTCACATCAACTCCAAACAGGAACAGTGCACCCACCGCCCCCAATAGAATCTTAGGTTTGCGGGCCAGCAGCAAGGTACCAATGGCTACCACAGGCAAAGGCGCTTCCACGGATTGCCCTTTATAGGAAAAATCCACCATCTCTGATGTGGTCTTTCGAATGCTCTCCACCGTCTTGTCTTTATAATCCCGAATCTCATCAAATCTTTCTTCTTTCATGTTTTCGAGATAGATCACAGCTTCAAGCACATCATTCCCGCTTTGTTCTAACGCATTTTTTGCTTCTTCGTAAGTCACTTTCTTTCTTTTCCTGACCTCATCGACTTTTGTAAGCATTTCATTCTGCAGTTCCATTTTTTACCTCCTTATGGTCTTTACATATACTTCAGTAAATCCAGACTTTTAGGTTTACGCTGATAACTGTCTTTAATGATAAAGGATGTGATTCTTTGGAGCTCTGACTTGACCGTATGATCCATCTCATACTCTGCACTCTTTGCATATTCATTCCTTAAAAAGAACTCCGCTGCTTGTAGTGCTTCGTTTGAAACGGCAAAAGGCACTGATTGACGTCCAATCCGGTATCCCGTCAGTGTGATGAGTTTGATTTCGTAAACCAGTGTAATGACTTCAACGTCAATGGCCTCAGACTCCAAGAGATAAAGCGCTGTCACCAGATTCCTGTATAGATAAGGCTGCGCTTCCTCGTCCAATGTCACAATATCAATCATTTCCAAAAAATAGGATGCATAAGTCAGAAGCTCTAAAGATGAGGTAACATCCGAAAAACCGTGTATCAGAGTACCTTCATTAAAATTATATAGGGATTTCCCTTTAAACAGCAAAAAGTCACCAAAAATCATGGGACGTGTCATGAACTGGTACCGGTATTTGGGAGATCGTGCACCTTTACACAACACAGAGACTTTACCCAGTTCTTCTGTAAAAATCCATAGAATCTTATCCTTCTCTTTGTAATCCATGGTTTTGATCACAATGCCTTTAGCCTTCACCTGCATTATTCTTTATACCCGAGCTCCTTCAGGAGCGCCTGATTGTCTCTCCATTCCTTACGAACTTTCACAAAAGTCTTCAGATCCACTTTGCCTTCCAGATATACTTCCATATCTTCTCGAGCCCAAGTCCCAATCTTCTTTAGTGTCTGGCCACCTTTGCCGATAATAATTCCCTTATGGGAGTCTTTCTCACAGATGATATCTGCCTCAATATACCAGTTTCCATTTTCTTTCTCCTGCATTGTTGTAATCTCAACAGCAATGCCATGTGGTATCTCCTGCTGAAGAAGTTTCAATGCCTTTTCACGGATGGTTTCAGCCGCCATGAATCTTAAATGGACATCTGCTACCATATCTTCAGGATAGTACATTGGACCTTCAGGCAGATACTTCTTCACCAGAGCTAGAATATCCTCGGTATTCTTTCCTTTCAGTGCCGATATTGGAATGATCTCATCAAACTCCGCCGCTTTTCCATAAAGCTCTAAGGTTTTAGCTACTCTGTCCTGTGTGAACTCATCAATCTTGTTCACCAGAAGGAACTTAGGTGTCTTGAGTCCTTTCAGTTCTTCCAGTATAAGCGCATCGCCAGGATGAATCTCTCCTGAAGCAGTTGTAATGAAAATCACCAAATCCACTTGACTTAGGCTTTCTTTGGCAACATGGACCATATATTCACCCAGTTTATTCTTTGCTTTATGAATTCCTGGAGTGTCCACAAAAATGATTTGAGCATCGTCATCTGTATAAATTGCATTCATATTTTTTCTTGTTGTTTGGGGTTTATTGGAAACAATGGAAAGTTTAGCCCCCATTAAATGGTTGATGAGTGTCGACTTCCCCACATTAGGTCTGCCCACAACTGTAATAAATCCTGATTTAAACATTTTTAACTTCCTTCTCTTTATCGAGGTCAATCTTAGTAAAAGCACCAGGCAAAATATCTTCCATTGTTTTTACAATGTACTCTTCTTTGCTTTTTATAATAATAATCGGAATTTCTTTGCTCTCAGCGAATTCTACAATCACTTGTCTGCAGATTCCGCATGGATAAGTAAAATTATGGATATCTCCAACAACCGCTATGGCTTTAATCTTATGGCGTCCATGGGACACAGCATTGAATATTGCAGTGCGTTCTGCACAGTTTGTAGCACCATAGGATGCATTTTCAATGTTACAGCCACTGAAAATGGAATCATCTTCCATAAGTACTGCGGACCCAACTTTGAACCCTGAATATGGAACATAGGCATTTTCTCTTGCTTCGAGAGCTGCCTCTATCAATTTTTTGTACATATTATCCCTCATTTCTTTATTTTAGTAACCGAAAACTCTAAATAAGAGAATTGTGATGAGAAATCCCAACAACCCTCCAACAAACACTTCTTTTATTGAATGCACTTTGGAATCCACTCTTGACTGGGCTACAATGAGTGCCATGATAAAACTGAGTGTAATTGCTATGGTGGAGTCTGACAGATAGCTGATGACCGTTGCCAAACTGAACGCCACAGCCGCATGCCCAGATGGCATACCTCCTTTTAAGGGTGTACCTTCCCCCACTACAGCTTTCGTGAGAATTACAGAAAGAGCCACGATAACCAGTATGACAATGACAAGATACGGACTTGAATGTTTGACAAGCTGTACCCCCCTGTAAGTAAATGTGGTGATCTCTTCCCAAAATATAAAATACCCCACAGCCAGTGCATTTACAGCTGTCAGAAGCACAGCTGCCGCTGCAGTATTCTTAGCAATTTTCGCCAGTGGATGATAGTGATTCGTCGTGGCATCAATGGCACTTTCTATGGCAGTGTTCAGAAGTTCAGCGGCCATCACCATGGTCATACTGACAAAAAGAATCAGAAGCTCCACCTTTGTAATATTGGTAAATAGTGAGAATAATATCACTAAGATTGCTGCTACCATATGAATCTTCATATTCCGTTGGGTTCTTACGGCATAGATGAACCCGGAGATTGCATAATTAAAACTGTCCAGCAGGCCTTTAAAATCCATTATAGCACCACCTTATTCACGGGATATGTCTAGAGCATGAAGAATACGCTCTTCTGCTTCTCGCATTCTTTGTTTGTCCATGTCTGTCATATGATCATATCCCAGAAGATGCAAGATGGAATGTATCGTAAGATAGCACGCTTCTCTTTTTAGTGAATGGCCAAACTCAAGAGCCTGTTCATTGGCTTTTTCCATGGACAGCACCACATCCCCAAGAAGCAGAGCCTCTCCGTCATAATACTCCGGACCAAACTGATGGTTCAGATATTCATCACGAAAAACTTTTCCTTCTTCATAGGAAATCATCGGAAAAGAAAGAACATCCGTCTCCTTATCAATGTTTCTATATTCTTTGTTCATTTCTTTTATTGCATCGTTATCCACAAGAAGCATACTGATCTCCGCTTCTTCTTCAACCCCCTGATCTTTCAAAGTAAATAAAATCGCTTCTTTGATGGCTTCCAGCAGGGATTGTGGAACTTCAATCTGATCTTGTTCATTTTCAATAATAATCATTGTTTTCTCCTAACTGTTGGCTTTTTTCGCTTATCTTCCGGATACTCTATTCTTTCATGATAAATAGAGCTAAAAGTTTTCAAAAAGTTCTTTCTGATCTTTGATACATCACTGAAGGTAATGTCGCACTCATCTAGCTGTCCATCCTCCAATTTGTCTTTAAATATCTTATATACCATGGCTTCCACTTTTCCTTGCGTCGGGTCCGAAATACTTCTTACTGCCGCCTCAACGCTGTCAGCAAGCATCATAATCCCCGCTTCCCTGGTCTTTGGTTTCGGTCCGGGGTAGCGATAATCCTCTTCTTTCACAGAATCAGGATCTTCGGCATTGTTCTTCATGGTCAGATAAAAATACTTCACCAGAGTTGTACCATGGTGCTGGGCAATCAGATCTTTGATTTCCTGCGGCAATTTCGCTTTTTCAGCCATTTCCAAACCAATCTTCACATGATTGATGATGATCAATGTAGATAGGTTCGGTGATATTTCATCATGTGGATTCTTCGATCCAATCTGATTCTCTTTAAAGAATTGGGGCCTTGAGAGCTTTCCGATATCATGATAGTATGCAGCAACCCGAAGGAGGATGCTGTTTGCGTGCAGCTCTTCAGCCGCAGCTTCTGCAAGATTCCCCACCATAATGCTGTGGTGATATGTCCCCGGGGCCTCCATCTGTAGCCTCTTTAATAATGGATGATTTGGATTTGCCAGTTCCAGAAGCTTAATCTCCGTTACCACATTAAAGGTATTCTCAATGAGCGGCAAAAACCCAATCACAAGTATTCCAGATAAAATAACACCACTTGCCGCAAACAATGAGTTCCTTATAGAATCCATAACAGAATTGGACAGCAGGAATCCCAAGGAGAGCGACACCACAAAAGTTACTACAGAAATATAGAAACTTGACTTTAAAATATCATTTCTCTCTTCCACTTTATTGATAAAAATCACACTGAGAATAGATGTCAGCATCAGAAGCAGAAGAACCTGCACATTGAACCCCGTCACAATACTGAGAAAAACAGCACTGTAAAGAGCCAAGCTTTGACCCACTCGTTTTTTCACAAGAATGGTCAGTAGCATTGGAAGAAATGTGTAAGGAACAATAAACGGACTGATGATCACCATAGCTCTTGCCAAGGCCAGTGCAAGATTCATAAGAAGGAAGATCAGCGCAATCTTTTTTGTATCTTCATAGATCGCTTTATAAAAACGCTTGAGATAAAAAACAATAATCAGATGGATGACCAGTACTGCAACGACCAAACCGCTATATGGAAGGGCATTGAACCCGCTTTCGCTTAGATACCCAAGCTCAGAGAGAATCTCCAGCTGATTTGCATTGACCGGATCCCCCTCCTTTACTATTGTCTGGTTTTTCTTGATGAGAACAGGCGTAATACTATTTTCAGCTTCTTCTTTCAACCTCGCCGTTGCTTCCTCATCATAAAAATAATTCGGTTTCACTAAGGTCACTACAAACTGCTTAATGGCATTTTTCGCTGCCTCATTAAAGCTGAAACTATCCACTATATCTGTCATTTCAGTTTTTGACCGTGTGATTTTACTCTCATCGTCTTCTTCCAACGGAGTCTCGTATATTTTATTAATTCCGTTGTTAATGGTATTTAACGCATACCTCAAATCGCTATTGTCAATGGAGAGAAGCGCAAAGTACCCATCTTCACTAATTCCATAGGTTCCCCGTTCTGAAAGAACTGTGGCAATTTCATCCAATGAAACCATAGGATTTCTGGAGTTGATGATCCCATTGAAAAAGTCATTGCTCTCTTTCAGCGCATTTCTTCTTACTTCCAGTTCCTGGGTATACTGATTCTGCACAGAGGCTACTGCATCTTCAATGAGGGCTTTGGTTGTCACTTCATCCACCAAATCCACATTCGCTCTAAAATCAACAGGTGCAATATCTCCAACCTTAAGATCATACTTCTTATTCACGATACTAGTCAGAAGGATAATAAATGTCACGATGATGGATACCATAAAAACGCCATACCGCCACCAGGTTTTTCTTTCTATTCTCATTGCCACTCCTTATGTTATCGTATGTTCTGATTATCAGGATATTCCGTGTATTGCAGTGAGGGTCTGGATTACTCCTTCCCTTACACCTTCACTCTATTATAGTTTCAGTTTATCAAACTATGCTCTGAAATACTACTGATAGAAATCACATACTCATATCAACCAGAACTCTACCAACACCTACTGATGACTGAAGAAGTTCCTCATGCAGCTCCTTGAAAGAAATGACTTTCTTCAGCATTCTTTCAAGACCCACAGAAGACCATGTGGTGGCCAGTTTTCTAAAAATCTCATTTCTCATGGCATGATCCACCATAACACTATCAATTCCTTTTAAGGTAATTCCCCTTAAAATAAATGGAAATACTGTACTCTCGAACCTGATACCGGATAAATTCCCGCTGGCGCAGACTATTCCTCCGTACTTCACTTCCGTAAGTATGTTCCCTAAAGCTTCTCCTCCCGTTGTATCCAGTACCCCATCCCACTTCTCCACAGACAACGCTCTTCTTTTCTCAAGCAAACTGTCAAATAAGATCACTTCCCGAGCACCTAAAGATTCTAGATATTCTTCATTCTCCAAAGTTCTGCTCGCCACAGTGACTTCTGCACCTAATGCACAGAGAATCAGAACCCCATGAGAAGAAACACCTCCACTTCCGCCAGTGACAAGAACCCTTTTCCCATCAAGGCTTCCAAGAGCTTTTTCAATGGCATCCACTGATAGAGCTGCTGTGAAACCGGCTGTACCATAAATCATCACATCTTTCAAAGACATTTCTTCAGGAAGCCTCATCAAATGTTCCTGCTTTACAATGACAGTTTCCTGGTAGCCTCCTGGCTGATCCGTACCATAGCCATATCCTGTGACAAACACTTGATCTCCAACAGCAAAGTCTCTTGATTTACTGTCCTCAACAACACCTGAAAAGTCAATCCCAGGTACCATAGGGTACTTTCTCACCACCTTGCTTGATGCATCTACCGCAAGTCTGTCTTTATAGTTGATGCCTGTATAGGACACCCTGATTCTCACTTCTCCATCTGAAAGATTCGGAAGCTCAATATTCCGATACTTCAGCACAGAACCTTCCTCTGTCTTTTCTAGTAACAATGCTCTTTCCATAAGTTCCCCTTTCTCAGGTATTTTCCCTTTATTATATCCTTTTTCCAGGTTTCTTACACCTTGTTTAGAGACAAAAAAACTCATCTTATTTCACAGAAACAAGATGAGCCATTTTTTATTTCGTTAAATAATTCTTCACCAGAGTGCTCACAAGTTTGCCATCGGCTTTTCCTGTAATCAACGGCTTGAGTGCTGCCATGAGTTTCCCCATGTCTTTCATGTTATTTGCTCCGATTTCTTTAGCTGTATTCTCAACCAATTCAATTATTTCATCTTCTTTTAACTGCTTTGGTAGATAACTTAATAAAGTTTCTATTTCGAAATTGCTTTGTTCAACCAGGTCAGCTCTTTGACCTTTTTCAAACTCAGCTACAGCATCTCTTCTCATTTTCACTTCTCTAGCGAGAATCTCAATGATTTGTTCTTCAGAAAGTGAGGTTTGAGCTTCTTTTTCAGCATAGAGGATTGCAGATTTTGCCATGCTTAAAACACTGGCTTTTCCCTTATCCTTGCTTTTCAGAGCTTCTTTCCAATCATTCTGAATCTGTTCTTTGATCATAGTTTGATCACACCTTTTCTAAAAAAAGAAAACTACTTGAACTTTCTCTTTCTTGCTGCTTCGGACTTAAGCTTCTTCTTTACACTTGGCTTCTCGTAATGTTCTCTCTTTCTTACTTCACCAAGAATTCCGGATCTTGCACACTTCTTCTTGAAGCGTCTCAGTGCGTTCTCTAAAGATTCATTCTCTCCAACTTTGATTTCTGACATTCATTATCCCTCCCTCCGCTAGTTAAAAATATAAATATCAGCCTTTCGGGCAAAATAACACACTAGTAATTATAGTACATATTTTCAAAACAGTCAACGTTTTTAGCCAGGTGGCCAAGTGAGACTTCTTCCTCCCAGGAGATGGAAATGAAGATGTGCCACAGTCTGCCCTCCATCAGATAGAGTGTTCACAACAACCCGATACCCTGTTTTATCAATGCCTTCCGCTACAGCTACGGTTTGCACAGCTTTATACACATTTCCAAGCAAAGCGGTATCTTCAGCTTCCAGCTCATTCACCGACGAAATATGCTTTTTGGGTACAATCAGCACATGGGTAGGTGCTTTAGGATCAATGTCCCTGAATGCATAGACAAACTCATCTTCATAAATCTTAGCAGATGGGATTTCTCCTTGTATGATCTTACAAAATAAACAATCCATATCGATCCGCCTTTCAAATTTTACTTCTTGATTCAGTATATCAAATAAATCTCCTCAGTGGTAAGTCTGTTTAGATGATTTCACCGATCAAGTAATCCTCCTTCAAGCCCACTATCTTCGTTTCCAGATACTTTCCTTGAATATCCACATTGCTCTCTACTCTGATCTTCAGATAGTTCGCTGAATATCCGAAATGAATACCGCCTTTTCCTTCCTCATAAAGAACCGTAAGTGATCTCCCAAGATATGACTCAAGAAATATTGCTTCTTTTTCATTGCTTTGAGTCATAATACGTTTGCTTCGAATATCTTTAATCTCACCCGAAACCTGTTCTTTCATCTGATATGCTGGTGTCCCTTTTCTCTGGCTGTATTTAAAGGTATGCACCTTTGTTAGATTCATGCGGTCCAGAAAATCAAATGTCTCCTGGAACTCCTCTTCAGACTCGCCTGGAAATCCAACAATTACATCCGTGGTAATCGAAACATCAGGCATCTTCTGCCTGAGCTCTGATACAACCTCTTCAAAATCGCTAGCTGTATAGCGGCGGTTCATCCTCTGCAGTGTATGGTCTGATCCCGATTGAAGAGAGAGATGAAAATGAGGACAGAGCTTTCTCATCTTGACGATACGATCCATTCTCCCTTCTTTGAAGAACATAGGCTCAATGGAGCCAATTCTGACTCTTCTGATGCCATCAATCTCTTCAATCTGATCCAGAAGATCCAGAAGATCCCATTTTTCCTGAAGATCATGTCCATAAGAGGCAATGTGAATTCCAGAAAGAATCACTTCAGTGTATCCTTCTTCAGACAGTTTCCTGATTTCATCAAGAACTTTATCGGGATTCTTACTGGATAGCCCACCTCTTGCATAAGGGATAATGCAGTAGGTGCAGAACCTGTTGCATCCATCCTGAATCTTTAAAAACGCTCTCGTCTTTCCCTCGTATCCAGTCACACCTAAATCTTCAAACTTTGAGTTCAGAATCAGTTTATCTGTAACCTCTACGATTTGACGTTTCTCTGCTCTAGCCTGATTCACATGATAGACAATATCACTTTTGTTCCTTGATCCCAGAATGACATCAACCCCTGGGATTTCCATCACATCCTCTTTGCTCACCTGTGAATAGCAACCTACGACAGCCACAGTGGCTTGAGGATTCTTCCTCTTGGCTCGACTGATGTACTGCCTGGACTTTTTATCTCCCATGTTCGTCACGGTACAGGTATTGATGACATATACATCTGCTGTTTCATTAAAATCAACCAGCTCATACCCGTCTTTCTTGAACATTTCAATCATGGCCTCCGAATCATAAACATTGACTCGGCAGCCAAGGGTCTGAAATGCGACTTTCATCAATTATTTTCCTCCCATATCTCCATACAAAAGCTGGGCTATGGCCACAGCTGTAAATCCTGCAGTTTCCGTTCTTAAGATCCGGTTGCCCAGAGTTAGAATCTTAGCCCCCTTGTCTTTTAAGAGATCAATTTCTTTCTCAGTGAACCCACCTTCCGGTCCCACAAATATCCCCATGGAACTGATGTTTGCCAGTTCTTTTTTCAGTGTCAGAAAACCGTACTCTTCCTGATTCTCATAAGGCACCACAAAGACATCCAGCTTCTTCATCTCCATCAGGAGCTCTGCGAAGCTCATGGGTTCTGTGATCTCCGGAAGCACGCTGCGCTTTGATTGCTTTGCAGCTTCCAGACAGATTCTCTTTAGTCGATCCAGTTTTTTGAACTCAGATGAGTTTTTGACGACCACACGCTCAGTCACAACAGGGACGATTCTCTGAACACCAAGCTCTGTGCATTTCTGAACGATAAGATCCATTTTTCCTGCTTTTGGAAGTCCTTGAAAAAGGGTGACCTTAAGTGAGCTTTCATTGCTCTCTGGAACTTTTTCACGCAGCTCCACTTTGGTTTCGTTTTTATCTATAGTTTCGATTCTACCAAGATAATCCTGTCCTTTGAGATCATTTATAAGTATTTCATCCTGTTCTTTCAGTCTGAGCACACGGCTGAGATGTTTATGGTCATCTCCTCTGATATAGGCAAAAACATCGTCCAGTTCATCCGTGAAAAACTTATGCATGAGACACCTCCGCAATGATGCAGACCCACTCTCCTTCGTATCTTACTTCCTTCACCATGAATCCATTTTCCATCAGTCCATTTCTGACCATCTCTTCTTTTTCACGGATTATTCCTGAAGATATGAACACACCATCTGCATGAAGCTTCTTCTTCACATCAGGAATCAGTACTAAAATGATCTCTGCGATGATATTTGCCACGATGATGTCTGCTGTTCCATCCACCACATCCATGAGATTTCCATGAAGAATTTCCACATTTTCAAGGGAATTATATCCCACATTTTCCTTTGCTGAATCTACTGCTACAATATCAAGATCCACACCTACCACTTTCGAAGCACCCAGCTTGGAGGCTCCGATGGCTAAAATACCCGATCCTGTACCAATGTCAAAGACTGTGGTATCTTTTTTCATGTAATCTTCTATGGCTTCCAGACACATTCTGGTTGTCTCATGGGTCCCTGTACCAAATGCCATACCAGGATCCATATGCAGGATGATTTCATCACCCTTAGGCTCATACTCCTCCCAGAGAGGCTTCACAACAAAACGTTCTCCGATCTTCGTAGGTTTATAATATTTCTTCCATTCATTCGCCCAGTCATTCTCATTGACTTCTTCCGAGAAAATTTCATACTCATGGAACTCTACCCCATACGATTTGGCTTCCTGAACTTTCTCTTCAATTTCTCTCACAATCTCAGCAACATCCACATCAATGTTGAAATAAGCCCGGACCACCGCTTTGTCTTTTCCATACTCAAAAATATTGATGTCTGCAAAATCCCAAGTGAGAGGACTTTGTTCCCTGCCTAAAATATCACTGGGATCTTCAATGGATACCCCTTTTACATCCATTGTATAAAGAACCCCTTGAATAAACTCCAGATCTTCTTCCTGAAGAACAATTTTGATTTCATTCCATGTACTCATGTTACTCTCCTATCGCTTTACGCTCGCTCTATTCACCTGAAAGTTTTTTTCAAATCCATAAAAAACTCTCTAGTGCAGTTACTTCACTTCTTCAATCTATTATATTACATTCTCACAGAATGAAAAGAAACACCTCAAAAAAAGCCCCAGGTTTTCCTGAGACTTTTCTGTTTCCAATGATCCTGACTAGAATATACCGAATTTCTTCTTGTCTTTTTTATCTTTTTTATCTTCTCTATTCTCACGGTCCACGATCTGACCGGATGCTTCCAGGAACTGGTATAGAGCTTCTTTTTGAGCATCATTGAGTTTTTTGGGCACATCCACGATGACATTCACATACTGATCTCCTCGTGCTCCACTTCTGGAGTTGACCATCGTTACTCCCTTGCCTTTCAGCCTGAAGAGAGTTCCTGACTGAGTTCCAGATGGAATATCATAGGATACATCACCATCAATGGTTGGAACACGCACTTCTTTTCCAAGTGCAGCCTCCGCAATATTGATGTGTGTGTCCACATAAATATCATCCCCTTTACGGATAAAGAACTTATGTGGTTTCACTTGGATGACAACATGAAGATCCCCTGAAGGACCGCCTTTTGCACCCTTGTCCCCCTGGCCTCTTAACGGCATCACATTTCCTGTGTCTACTCCTGCAGGTACTTTTACACTGATTTTCCTTCTCTGACGAACCTGACCCTTTCCACGGCACTGTTCGCAAGGTTCAGTGATGATTTCGCCTGTCCCGCCACAAGTTTGGCATGGAGCTTCCTGAATCATATTGCCGAAGAGTGTCTGCCTCTGTACCCGGACAGTTCCTTGCCCATGACAGGTTTTACACGTCTCTTTGGATGTTCCTTGCTTTGCTCCGCTGCCATGACAAATATCACAGTCCTCGGTTCTTGTGATGTGTATATCTTTTTCCACACCGAAAACAGCTTCTTCAAAGCTGAGATCCATACGGTATTCCAGATCCGCACCTCGTCTTGGGCCAGTCCTTCTTCTTTGTCCACCGCCAAATCCTCCACCAAAGAACGATTCGAAGATGTCTCCAAAATCTCCAAAGTCCTGAGCATTGTATCCAGCTCCAGCACCACCAGCATTAAAGTCTGTTGTACCGAACTGATCATATTGCGCTTTTTTCTGAGGATCAGATAGAATCTGATACGCCTCGTTTATTTCTTTGAACTTTTCTTCCGCTTCCTTGTCCCCTGGATTTTTATCTGGATGATATTTAATCGCAAGTTTTCTGAAAGCACTCTTAATCTGTTTTTCATCGGCACCTTTTTGAAGTCCAAGGACTTCATACAAGTCTTTTTTCGCCATTCTTACACCACCTATTAGTATGCACTGCCTTCAGCCAAGGCATAGAATACGGATTACAGCTGAATAAGGGAAGAGCAGCATCTGCCCACCCCTCATCCAAGTACTAGAGTATTATACCCTCTTTATTTGTCATCCTCAACCTTGAAATCTGCGTCAACTACATTATCTCCCTGAGGTCCAGCCTGCCCAGCATCTTCAGCTCCTGGTGCTCCCTGATTCTGTGCTGCCTCTGCCTGATAAATCTTGGAAGAAACTGCGTAGAACTCATTGGTCAGTTCTTCTGTCGCTTTCTTGATGGCATCCATATCGCTGCCATCTTTGATGTTCTTCAGCACTTCAAGCTTTTCAGTGATCTTTGCCTTATCTTCTTCACTGATCTTCTCTTTCAGTTCTTCCAGAGTCTGTTCAGTCTGATAAACAGCCTGATCCGCATTGTTCTTGGTTTCTACTTCTTCTTTCTTCTTCTTATCTTCTTCAGCAAATCTCTCCGCTTCCTTCACTGCCTTATCGATTTCTTCATCGGATAGATTCGTTGATGCAGTAATGGTGATATTGGCTTCTTTATTTGTTGCCTTATCTACAGCAGTTACTTTTACGATACCATTGGCATCAATGTCGAAGGTAACTTCGATCTGTGGAATCCCTCTCTTTGCAGGTGCAATTCCTGAAAGTGTGAATCTTCCAAGGGTCTTGTTGTCTGCAGCCATCTGTCTTTCACCCTGCACAACGTGAACTTCCACAGAAGTCTGTCCATCTGCAGCAGTGGTGAAGATCTGGCTCTTCTTTGTAGGAATTGTGGTGTTTCTTTCGATGATTGGTGTAGCAACACCCCCATAGGTTTCAAGACCAAGAGTCAGTGGAGTTACATCAAGAAGAAGGATATCCTTCACTTCTCCAGTAAGAACACCAGCCTGAATCGCAGCACCCAGTGCAACAACCTCATCAGCATTTACTCCCTTAGAAGGCTCTTTTCCTGTGAAATCCTTAATGGCGTCAATGACTGCAGGAATTCTTGTGGATCCACCTACTAGTATTACCTTATCGATATCGTTCAGTGTAAGTCCCGCATCATTCAGGGATTTCTTCATAGGCTCGATGGTGGCCTTTACAAGGTCTGCTGTCAGCTCATTGAACTTCGCTCTTGTCAGAGTCATATCGATATGCTTTGGACCTGTTGCATCCGCTGTGATAAATGGCAGATTGATGGAAGTGGTCATAGAAGAGGAAAGTTCTACCTTTGCCTTCTCTGCAGCTTCCTTCAGTCTCTGAAGTGCCATCTTGTCAGACCTTAAATCGATGCCATTGCTCTTTTTGAACTCATCGGCAATATAATTCATGACTCTTTCATCAAAATCATCTCCGCCAAGCTTTGTGTTACCGTTGGTTGAAAGAACCTCGAACACACCATCTCCAAGATCCAGGATAGAAACGTCGAAGGTTCCGCCTCCCAGGTCATATACAAGAATCTTATGAGCTTCATCCACTTTATCCAGACCATATGCTAAAGATGCAGCGGTTGGCTCGTTGATGATTCTAAGCACTTCAAGGCCAGCGATCTTACCCGCATCTTTGGTTGCCTGTCTTTGGGAGTCATTGAAGTACGCTGGAACTGTAATAACAGCCTGTGTTACTTTTTCGCCCAGGTACGCTTCAGCGTCCGCTTTCAGCTTCCCAAGGACCATCGCTGAGATTTCCTGTGGTGTGTAATCTTTACCATCAATATTGAACTTCTTGTCAGTTCCCATGTATCTTTTTGCTGAAGCAATGGTCTTATCTGGATTTGTGATTGCCTGTCTCTTCGCAACCTGCCCCACAAGTCTCTCCCCATTGGCCTGGAAAGATACTACAGATGGTGTTGTTCTACCACCTTCTGAACTTGTGATGATCACTGGATCTCCACCTTCCATAACTGCAACTACTGAGTTTGTTGTTCCTAAGTCAATTCCTATAACTTTTGCCATTTTATATTTCCTCCTAATTAGCGACCTTAACGACGCTGTATCTAATAATTTTTTCTTCTCTCTGATATCCTTTTAAGAAAACATCGACAATTTCTTTCTCTGAATAGCTTGGATCCTCCACATGCATCACTGCCTCATGAAGGTTTGGATCAAATGGAGTTTCCGTAGAAATCTCTGTGACCTTAAGTTTCAGAAGTGAATCCTGAAACTGAGTCAGTGTCATCGAAACACCTTTTTTCAGCGCTTCCACATCCTGAGCCTCCACTTTTAGAGACATTTCCAGATTGTCCAGAACTGGAAGAAGCTCTTTCACAACATCTACGATGCTGTCTGCATAAATCCCTTCCTTCTCTTTCTGAGTTCTCTTTCTATAGTTGTCATATTCAGCACTGATTCTTGCAAGCCTGTCTTTCAATGCACTGTTTTCATTTTCCAGTTTCTTGATGCTTTCCAGCATTTCTTTTTTCTTTCTGAACAGTTCTTTCATATCTATCGTATTCTCAACTTTTTCTTCAGTAGGCTGTTCACTGGATTCCGCTTCATTTGCTTCCTCCTCTAAAGTTTCCGTGGGATTCTCCTCATGAACTGCTTCCTCTTTCTTCAAATCCTCAGGAATCTTATTCTTATCCTCCGTCATTTACATCCTCCTCATTGAGCTTCTTTTTCAGCTCTTTCTTCACATTATTTATGATAGACACAACCTTCTGATAATCCAGCCTTCTCGGGCCAATCAGATTGATGGTGCCAACATTTTCATCATTGATTCGATAACTTGTGGTGATGATTGTAAAATCTTTTGCTTCAGGAAGCGCCAGCTCATCCCCTAAGGTAATCATCATTTCCTCACCCAGATCTTCCATATCATGAAAGAGAAGTTCAGGCTGCTCCAGAAGTCCCAGGAAATCCTTCATTTTGTTGATGTCTGAAAACTCAGGATAGTTCAGGATTTTTGAAGTTCCATCCACAAAATACTGATCTTCAGAAGCTTCTTCATTCAGACTGTCATATACAGCGGACAAAATCGACAGAAACAGCTCATCATATCCTTCCAGATCATTTTTCAAGCTGTTGACAATATGAAGATTAATATCTTCTATGGTCATATCTTTCAGCTTCAGATTCAGGAGATTGCAAATATTTGTCAGCACTTCCGGCTCTGGTGTGTGATTCAGCTTGATGAGCTTGTGTGTGATGGATCCATGGTCCACCATGATTACTGCAAGAATTGTATTCTTCTCCACTTGGATCAGCTGAATATTTTTCACATGAGCTTTTGAAAGACTGGGCTTCTTAGCAACAACCGCCAGATTCGTCAGTTCTGAGAGCATCATCGCTGTCTGTTTCATAATCTTATCCATTTCAAAAGCAGCCATGGTGATGATTTTATCTTCAATAAAGCGCACCTCATCAGGACTCAAGGATTCCAATGTCATGAGTTTGTCAATGTACATTCGGTAGCCCTTTGCAGAGGGAACTCTGCCAGAAGAAGAGTGCAATTGGTCCAAATATCCTAGTTCTTCCAAATCTGCCATCTCATTTCGGATGGTAGCAGAACTGATCCCTAACTTATATTTTTTCTCTAAGGTTCTAGAACCCACAGGCTCTCCTGTCATGATATAATCTGTGACAATCGCCTTCAGTATTTCTAGTTTTCTTCGATCCACTTCTGTTGACACTCTATCTCCCCTCCTTTTATTAGCACTCATAACTAGCGAGTGCTAACAGGTACGTTATTAAAATACCACCTCCTTAGAGATTTGTAAATACCTTTTGCTAATTTTAACTTAGTTTTAATGTGCTTTGTGGGCTGTCCTCTTTCAAAAGACGTCTAAAAAAGCTCCCTGTCGAGGCCATCACCATAGTGAATCCCTGCAGAGAGCTTTTTTTCTATATTTTCCTGTCTTTTTTGTTCTTGATGACTTTCTGCCTTGTAAACTCTTCGCGTTCCTTTTCTTCCAAAGCTTCTGTAATGAATTTGATGTTCTGCTGAAACTCAGGAATCACGATATTTTTCAGTGCATTTGCACGCTTCTGTGATTTTCTGATTGCATTCGCTAATCGGTATACGGAGTTTTCAATATCAGCAAGTTTTATGGATAGCTCCTTCACTTCTTGAAACATTCTATACGCATAGTCAAACTTAGTATTAGCTCTTTCCATACCATAAGTGAGCTTCATTTGTGGCTTCTCGTGAGAAACCATAGGTATTTCAACACCCATGACACTTCGGTAGGTAATGGATATTCCATCATCAATAGGCACCATTTCCGCGAGATCAGAGATGATACCAAGAGTGGTGTTGGCCTCTTGCAATGCGATATAGGCTTTGTTGAACGTAACTGAAATCTGGTCTCTCAAACTCTTTATTTCATCCAAATGAATCATGATCTCCCTGATGAGAATATTCCGTTTTCGATCCATGAGTTCATATCCCAACTCTGCCAGAGAACTGGATTTCTTCAGTGCGATGAGATTTCCCTTTGTTGGAAAAACCTGATTGTTAGCCATAATTACTCACCATCCATCGCTAGTTCACGGATGATAGACCTTTCAGCAAGCTTAAATCTTTTCATGCTCCGTTCTCGATTATAATACTGATCGAGGACTTCAGAATCAATTCTATCCAGCTCCTGTTTAGGAAGCATCGAAAGCAGATCCCATCCAAGCTCCAGAGTTTCTAAAATATCTCTGTTTGTATTCATACCCTGGTTAAGAAACTGACCTTCAAAGAGTTTGCCAAATTCCATATACTGCTTATCCAGATCGCTTAACTCATCTTCACCAATAACAGATGCCAAGCTTCTTGCATCTTGTACTTTTGCATAACATGCAAAAAGCTGGTTTGCTACAGAAGAGTGATCTTTCCTCGTATAGCCATCACCTATGCCGTCCTTCATCAGTCTGGATAGAGAAGGCAGAACGCCTACAGGCGGATAGATCCCCAGCTGATTCAAGTCTCGATCCAGTACAATCTGTCCTTCGGTAATATACCCTGTTAAGTCTGGAATTGGATGGGTAATATCATCATTCGGCATCGTTAGGATCGGGATCTGGGTTACAGATCCTTTCGCATTTTCAATAATCCCCGCTCTCTCATAAAGAGATGATAAATCTGAGTACAGATATCCCGGATATCCTTTTCTTCCTGGAATCTCTCCTTTACTGTTGGAGAACTCACGGAGCGCCTCGCTATAAGAAGTAATATCCGTTAAAATAACCAGGATGTGCATATCATGCTCATAAGCCAGATATTCTGCTGCTGTAAGTGCACAACGAGGTGCAAGAATACGTTCTATGATCGGATCATTGGAAAGATTCAGGAACATCACCACATTTTCCATGACACCCGCTTCTTCCAATGACCGTTTGAAGTAATCAGCAACATCATTCTTCACTCCCATGGCTGCGAAAACAACCGCGAAGTTTTTTCCATCTCCTTCGGATATTTTCGCCTGCTTCACAATCTGAACCGCCAGCTCATTATGAGGCATTCCTGAACCTGTGAATATGGGGAGTTTCTGTCCACGGATTAGAGTGGTAAGGGCGTCAATGCTGCTGATTCCTGTATTGATATAGTTTCTTGGATAGATTCTAGATACAGGATTTAGTGGCAAGCCATTAATATCCATCATTTTATCGGCAAAAATCTTACCAAGACCATCAATAGGCTTACCCGATCCATTAAACACTCTACCAAGAATTTCCTTTGATAAAGGCAATTCCATGGGTTTGCCTGTGAACCTTGAGGTGGTATTTTTCAAAGAGAGACCATTGGTCCCTTCAAAAACCTGGACAACCACACGTTGCCCATCTATCTGAACGACACGGCCTGTTTTCTCCGTGCCATCCTTCATTGTAATTTCTACTAATTCTTCATAACCAACATCCTTCACATTGTCTAACACAATGAGAGGACCGTTGATTTCGCTAAGTCCCAAATACTGAAGGCTCAACTGCTTTCCTCCTTTCGACTACTGTGCTTTAGCGACAGCTTTGTCAATGATACCGTAGTACTCATCAAGTTTTCCAAGATTATCGTTCGGTACATCATATTTCATTCGCGTTACATTTTCAAAGATTCCTGTCCGTATCAGCATATTCAATGATTTATCTGAGCTGATGTATTCTTTGGCTTTTCTGTTCAGATAAAGGATTACTTCCATCATCTTCAGCTGTTTTTCTAAAGGCACGTAAGTGTCATCTTTATGGAATGCATTCTGCTGAAGGAATCCAACTCTAATCACCTTAGAAATTTCAATAATCAGTTTCTGATCATCCGGAAGAACATCACTGCCGATGAGCTTTACAATTTCCATAAGTTTGTTTTCTTCCGCAAGAAGAGTCATAATCTCATTCCTATGTGTAAGAAACTTCGGTCCAAGGTTTTTATTGTACCATCTGGACAAGTCCCCCACATATTCGGAGTAAGACAAATTCCAATTGATTGCAGAATAATGTCGAATATAGGCGAGCTGTTTATCAAGAGCCCAGAAGCATCTGACAAACCTTTTTGTATTCTGAGTTACGGGTTCTGAAAAGTCGGCACCCTGAGGAGATACTGCCCCAATGATGGATACAGACCCTTCGGAGTAATTTGTATTTTTTACATAACCAGCTCTTTCATAGAACTGTGAGATTCTGCTTGGCAAATAAGCAGGGAATCCTTCCTCTGCAGGCATTTCTTCAAGTCTTCCGCTGATTTCACGAAGTGCTTCTGCCCAGCGTGAAGTAGAATCCGCCATCATTGCCACATGATATCCCATATCTCGGTAGTACTCCGCCAAAGTGATTCCAGTATAAATACTTGCTTCACGAGCGGCCACTGGCATGTTAGAAGTATTGGCAATCAGGACGGTCCTTTCTAAAAGAGGTCTGTTGGATTTAGGGTCAATCAGTTCTGAGAACTCTTCAAGAACTTGAGTCATCTCATTTCCTCTTTCACCACATCCCACATACACAATAATATCTGCATCACACCACTTTGCCAGCTGATGCTGTGTCATTGTTTTTCCTGTTCCGAAACCACCTGGTACAGCAGCAGTTCCACCTTTAGCGATGGGAAACAGCGTATCAATGACTCTCTGCCCTGTAATTAGAGGTATCGATATTGGCAGTCTCTCTTTTACAGGTCTAGGAGTTTTAATTGGCCACTTTTGAACTAGTGTCAGTTCATGAACAGCACCAGTATCATCCTTAAGCTTAAGTATGCAGTCATGGATCTTCCGCTTGCCATTCTCTGCCACATAAACTGCAGTTCCGTAGAGATGTGGAGGTATCATGAGCCTATGCTCAATTAGGTTTGTTTCAGGTACAGTCGCAAAAATCTGACCTGGACTAAGCTCTTCCCCTTCTTGAACTTTCATCGTCACATCCCATTCTCTATGGTTATCTAGAGACTCCACATTGCTTCCCGGTTCAATAAAAGCACCGGACAGCTGAGAAATATCCTTCAGTGGTCTTTCAATACCATCAAAGATATTCTTAATAATTCCAGGTCCTAATTTTACAGATATCGGCATTCCCGTTGGGAAAACAGGCTCACCTGGTTTTAGACTGGTTGTACTCTCATACACCTGAATCGTCGTGAATTTGTTCGTAATGGAAATTACTTCTCCCATAAGTTTCTTATGGCCAACATAAACCATTTCCAACATTTCAAAATCAGAAGAATCTTTCACAGTGATTACAGGTCCATTAATTGAATATATTAAATTTTCACTCACTTAATCACCTCTTTGCATTGCATGCAACACCCACATATCAGTTTAGAATCAGTTCAGAATTTGCATAGAACTTATTATGCTGCTCTTTAAGCTTTGCATCATAGGTTTCATCAATGAATATATTTTCTTCATAGAACTCAATGATGAAGCCACCGATTTCAATGTCTTTCTTCGCCTTCACCTGAGCTTCTCCCTTAAAGCATGCTATCAGTTCTTCCGCATACTTCATGTCTTTTTCTGATATCAGCAGATTTGCTTTTGAACCATGTTCTGCACTGACCGCTTCGATCTTAGCCTTCATCTTGCTAAGATACTCTTCCGTAGCTGTATACTCTTTCAATTTTGACTTCAGTTCGCCAAACAGCTCACCAATCAGCTCATTTCTCATACGCATCAGCTTTCTCTGATTCTCATCAATGAGTTTACTGATGGCAATCGCATGTTCACTTTCTATACTTTTAACTTCATGCTCCAAATACACTTCAGTATTCTTCGCTTCATAATCCTCAATTTGTTTTATGCTTCTATTCTTGATCCTTTGAATCTCATTTCTGGCATCATCCATTTCCTTTTGAGATAATCTACCGATTTCATTTCTAAAATAGGTTTCCAGCTCTGCGATTGTATTATATTTCATATTCTTCACCTCATAGTTTCACACCAATTGCATCACTAACATACTTGTCTATGGTTTCTCCAATCTTGTGTTGGCCATGACGGTCTGGTATTTCAACGATCAATGGTTTGAGCTGTCTTAGTTTTAATTCAGAAATAACATCTGCGCAGGTTTCAATGAGTTTCGTTGTAATAAGGACTATGGCAATATCTTCCTGATGCATTGCCTTTTCCAGCTCTTCAAGCACTTCACGACGTTCGTGAACGACAACACCTTCAATTCCTGCCATCCGCATCCCCATTTGAGTATCAATATTGTCACTTATTAGAAAAAATCTCATGAAAACCTCCTTATCTTACAGCTTGTTAATAATAAGAATAGAGATCAACAATCCGTAAATCGCAACACCTTCACCAAGGGCAACGAAAATCAGAGATTTACCAAAGTTCTTTTCATTCTCAGAGAATGCACCAATCGCTGCAGGTGCTGCTGCTGCAACTGCGATACCAGCGCCCAGAGCGGACATTCCTGTAGCAAGTGCAGCACTGATAAAGCCTAATCCCTGTGCGATGGTTCCTGTGATGGATTCACCAGCCGCTGCTGTTTCTTCAGCTGCGAGTACTGAGAAATCTCCTACGGAGAAAAGCACTGAGCCAATCACTACAACAAAGAACATCACTATATGGGTAATCAGCCTGGTTTTTGCGGACTGAGCACTCATATTACCCTTAAACACCTTGATTAAAGGAAGAGAGATTAACACAATAAGTACCATTGGAACTAACAATTCGATCATATTTAACATTTTTTATCCTCCACTATAAATATTCTTTCAAAGTTTTAAACGGAATTCCATCACCAGTATAGTATCTGGAGAACATTTCATAAAACTCCAGTCTGAGCACCTGAATACCTACAATGAGGCCTTCCAGAGCCATTACGAAAATATTACCAAAAATAAACACAATAGGTCCCGCATTTCCAGTCATTTCCATAAGGCTTGATACAACCAGCATCATACCTGCATGGGAAAGCACAAATCCAGCTACTCTCATATAAGACATAGTGTTTGTGATATAGGAAAGCACAATTTCAAAGAGCTCAAAAAACGCTTCTGTGAAAAATCCGCCAAATCCATTGGGGAACATGGCTTCTCCATGCACCTTTCGTTCGATTGCTTCCTTCAGGAACATAAGCAGTAACGGTACCCCTACAAAGAGAATCAACGTCACGGTATTAAATGGATTTGCTATACCACCAAGCATCAATCCTGCTCCAATGATCACAAAGCTATAAAACACCAGCCCAGCCACACCATTATGCGACAGGAACATTTCCACAGTGTGCTTTTTCTTATAATTCACATAGATATTAATACCTATGGTAGAAATAATCAGAACTGCACCAATGGCAATGGCAGAGAGCAGGAGTGTCATCGTGAAACTAGGCTCCATGGTATGGATTGGTTTGCCTGGCAGACCCAGCACATTGATAAAGAACGGATCCAAGAGATGCTCATTACCAAATACCGATCCATACAGGAATCCGAAAATTGCAGAAGAAATACCGATCCTTATACCAACCGCACCTAATCTCATACCCTTGAATTTATACATAACCCATCCAAGGAGAGAAAGCACCAGTCCTTGTCCGACATCCCCAAACATAATTCCGAAGAGCAGAGTGTAAGTCAGTGCGACAAATGGAGTTGGGTCTATCCCTTTATAATCTGCAACTCCGTACATTTCAACAAACATACCGAAGGGCTCTGAAAACCATCCATTCTTTAACTTGGTTGGTGGAGTAAGTCTTTTATCATTGTTCGCTGGTCGTACTTCAATTTCAACAGAAGGTATACTCTCAAACAACTTGTGAAGATGATCCAGATCATCTTTGGCCATAAACCCAGTGATGGAGAATCTTCCGCCTAAGCCCACCACAAACCTTCTAGCTTCAAAAATCATACTGACTTTCGTAAGCACTGCGGTGAATAGCGAATACCTGTCTCTTGTTCTTTCAAGAAGCTCTTGTTCACTTTCTTTAAGTTTCAGCAAATCCTTATTTAAACTTTCGATTTCCTTAAGTAAATTCTCCTCAGCCTCTTCAGGTGTTCCATGTACAAAATCAGGTATATGGATTCTGTCAAAGTATAAAGAAGAGAATACGTTGTCCACCTCTCGTTCGAATTCATTGGTTGTTATGTAAATACCCCAGCTGTAATTGCTGTCCTTACTGAATGAATTCCATATAAATGGTCTGTTGTCATAAAACTTCAGCTTTTCTTCACTGTCTAGAGGCAGTCTCCCGACTCTACTAATGAGATAACGGCATGAAAACAAATCATCAAGTGAAATATCCAATGATTTGATGTTTCTGACTTGTTTTAAGGCATCTTGGTCTTCCTGAATCAGCTGTTTGATCTCATTTTCATTCGAGGTGATCTCCTCAAACTTATGGTATGTTTTTTCAATAAACCGCTCAATTCTGCTTAAATCGCACTCCTGTACATCTACTTGTTTCGGCTCGATTTCAAGATGCATCTTGTCGACAATTTCGTTGATTCTGTTCAACATCTTTAAATATGGATTGTCATAGTACATTGATGTCAAACCATGCACAGCTCCTACTAGCTTTGAAGCAGGCTCTGGATGAAAATTGTCAAGTTCAATGAATTTTGCAAGAACTTCATCTAAATGCTCATTATCCGCAAAAATATTGACCAGTTTCATTTTAGCAATTGCCATACTTTTTCCTCCTTCCTTAGTAAATCAGCAGACTTTCTACTTCACTCCTTTGAGTTCCGTATCTAACTGCCTCAATAATATTCGTTATATTTGAGATTTCCAGTTCCATCAATATCACATAAACGGTATAGATTACTGGAGAATCTATGGAGAATCTCATATATCTTTTCGCCAAATGATATTTTATTTGATCCGAGTAATACTCTATGTAAGTATACTCTTTGTCATCAACATACATATTGTACTTAGATGACTCTAAAACTCTCAGCACACTTTCTGCATCAGGCTGAGCAATAAGATGTTTTATAAACGAATCACTCATTCTGGATTTCATTCGAACCATTGTCTTCTCAATATACTCATTGGAAACCTTGAAGAATTTCTTCATTCGATATATTTTGACAATATTCATGAGCTCGATCTGCGTTTTATAAATATCCAACAGTTCTTTTTTTACTCTTCCACTGAAGTTCTTCTCAATGATTCTAAAAACACTTTGATAATATGCGCTGAAAAGCTCTTGTTCGATTGCAGGTAAGTCCAGCTTCTCTTCCTTCTTATCGATGTATTTTTTAAGCACGGCTCGATATGGAGTCCCCTGTAATATATCTAGAATATCCTCAAATGAAGATGTTTCAGATATTTTATCTATATCATAGGAGAAATAATCTGAAAGAGCCAATGGAATCTCTGAAATGAGAGTGGTATATTGAACATCCTCATGTTCTTCATCCTGAATGATTGCTCGAAGTATCAGAAGGATGACTTCAATCTCGCGTTTCATAATATTCAATCTATAAAACTCATGATTTGTCAGCATAGAGAACTTGAGAAGTCTTTCAATCTTTTCATACATGTTCTGTCTGATCAGCTGTTCCAGCTGTCCGCGATGTATACGATTCTCATAGATATCGCGCATCGTCGTACCATACTCTGTCTCATTTTTGAGGTAACCCGCAATCTCAGGCACTGTGCTTTTTCTAAGGAGTTCATCATAATCTTCTTTTTTCAATCTGTTGCCATACATTGATTTTGCTTTAGCAGCAAGAGCAGGACTATTCACAATCCCCATGGTTTTTCTCCCTCCTCCTCATGAGCTAGCTGTCAATACAGTTTTCAAATATCTCCTTCAGCCATCGCTCCCGGTTATATTTATACTGATTTCTAAGTTTCTCTAAAGATTTTTCGTACTTCACCGATGTCTGAATCACTTTATCATTATACTCAGCCTGCAACTTTTCTTTTAGTTCGATCAAATGCCGCTCAGTATCTCTTTTGTATTTTTCCTCGATTAAAGGTCTCTGACTTGCAACATATGCAGGAACTTCATCCAACTCTTCTTTAATCTGCTGAAGTTCATTTCTTGCTGCTTTATCCAGTTCAACGATATCCTTAATGAGTTTCTTCATGATTTCCCTCCTTCCCATAGACTAGTCTGATAATTAACAAATTATCATTTCTTCTGCTTTTTAACTGGCTGCTCAAACAAAAGTCTAACTAATACAATGTGCCATAATTTATTTTCAAAGTCAATTTTCATAAAAATCATATTTATTTTTTTTATTGCAGTTTATAAAAAGAAAACGTTTAGAAAAAGCATCTTTTTCACAAACTTCTTGCTTTTTTTTATGTTGTAACTCACAACTGTTAAAATTTGTTCTATTTTACCTGTTTTTCAATCCATAACGCTCTGAAATACTTCTAAACTTATTTCAATCGTGAAACTTCTTTAAATCCTTTTGTTTTCAAGAAATCTACTTCGTGTCTGAACTGAGTAAGAGCTTCAAAAGGCTGTATATCCTCAAAATTGATCTGATGAAATGTTTCCTTGTCCAAAAGGACAGACAGTATGAGCTCTTCCGATTTTAGTCCTGAAACATTACTTATTTTCATTTCGTGTACGTGCAGACGTATCTCATCTGGAGAAACCAGATGAAACACATTTCTTCCAGTACGCAATGCCAAAGCAGCAACAAATTGGCTGACAATACTATAGTAGTCCGTTTTTGAATATTCTCTTCTCGAGAGTTTTCCCGTTGGAGTCAAGGTAATGTACTCCTTAGGCACCACAGACTCTGGATTGATGGTCATATCCACATTCAAGCATCCATCCGAATCCAGAGAGCAGTCCAGATCTTCAATAAACTCCATGTCCTTTTCCAGTTCTACTTTTTTTAGAACTTCAACAGGAGAAGCTTCTTTCATATTCAATAGTTCACCGGATATCCTCTTATTTCTCTCCCATTTGGAAAGAAGCTCCTTGTCCGCAGCCTCTGCATGATTCAGCATCTCTTCTGAATCGTGCCGATATTGTTTCCCGGAAAAAATCCTCTTAAAAAACCCTGGCTTATTCTCTTCAATAATCCTCTTGGCTTCTCTTACATACGGCCCATCTTCTCCTGGTTCATAGGGCTTGCTATCTTCTGAACTGAAATTTCTTCCAATATCTATTAGATAATCCGCCTCATGATGCAATGTGACCAGATATTCCAAATCTTCGTTGAACTGTCTGACTTCCTCTTCGTAGGAGAAGTTTCGTGATGCGGCATTCAGTTTTTTCTTCTCTCCTGCAGTGTTTATCAGTTTCTTTGCATTAATTGTTTTGCTGTAGGAGAGTCCAGTGCCGGGAATACCAATTGTTGTTCTAGCCTGACCTTTTGTATTAAAGCTCTGTCTAAACCCTCTTCTTCCTGCAGAAAGACTCACTCCTGACTTACCGATGTTTAAGCTGAGAAATTTCCCAATACGTATTCTCTTTCTGAAATTAAATCCCATATTCCACCTCGCCATAATTAAATAACACGTTCCTACATCTTCATACCTGAAAGAACTCTATTGTATTCAAAAAAAACCATGAAAATCCTATAAGGATTACATCATGGCTCTTCACACTCTTACAGTCATCATCCGTTAAGATGAATATCCTAATTCCTCTTTTTGTCCTTTAAATGGTTGGTTGCTCTCTTCCTTTTCCAGTTCTATCTGCTCTTCCAGAAGAGCTTTTAATGCAAGCTTCTCCATTTTTTCTCTATGCAGCTTTTCTTCAAGAATCAGCACATCATCCATGGTCACACTTTCCCAACGATTCATGATGTTAAAAAGATTCACTACATCCTCTTCATTATATTTTAGAATCTTTTCCACTTTCTCTAGAGGCATACGGTCGAAATACCCCTGGTCTTTGATGATTTTCGAGAATGTTTTTGCAAGAGTCATTCCTGAGATCAGTTCTCCGCCACGGTCTATCTGATGCAGTTTTTCAAGATTTTTCAACCCAATGTTCTTCTGGAATTTGTGTTCATATTCCTTCTGAAGATCAATCAGTTCAAACTCCTCTTCAAAACTGTATGAAATATCATACTTCTGATACAAATGGTTGATCACTAAAAAATCATTATTCCCGGAAAAAGTTACCAGATACTGTTTCCCATTATTTTTCTGATTGATAAAATATTCTTTTGTCAGTTCCAGGATAGCTCTGGCATCTCTTTTGTTCTCAATCATATACTGGGTGGTTATGACGGCTTTTTCTGCTTCGTCATAGACCGCTGCCCCAAATACACCAATGGCAATGGGCTCTTTGTATAAATAATGTTCAAGATCAAAAAATATGGCGTTTCTGATAATTTCTTTACCATGAAATTTCAACGTCTGTTCACTGCCTTGCACTACCACTGGAATGACTTCCTGCTGTTTCAGCAATGTGCATCCCTCATTTCTTAGTCTAATACAAGCTCCTCAATCTTTACCCGATAAATCAGGTCTTTTCTCTCCACTGCGACCTCCGCCTTGTGTTTCACCTCTGGATCGTTCAGAACCAGATTCACAAGCTCCTTGGTCGGGTTCACTAAAACTGGATGTCCTACCAGCTGAAACATGGAGAAATCTCCAGCTGTATCTCCATAGGCATAGGAGGCGTCCAGATCAATATCATACTTTTCTTTGAAATCATAAATGGCTTTCTGCTTAGATTTGCTGTCCCACATGGGAATGACTTCGCCTGTATAACGCTCTTTATCATCCATGGGATAGATAGAACCTCTGTAGTCATCAAAATCATGAAGCTTTGCCATTTCTTTTACAAGTTCAATCGGACTTCCTGATATTGTCAGCACTTTGTGTCCTTGGCTCTTGTGCCATTTGATGCGGTTTCTTGTGAAGAGATAGTTTCTTAAGCCCATATCCCGGACCACATTATGAATGATATGCTCAATAAAACTCCGATGGTATCCTTTGATGGCCTCGGTATAAATAGTCGCCATACGAAGAAGATAATCATCGTAGGAACCCACCCTGCGGTCATACTGGTCGTAATAGGGCTTGACCTCTTTATACCACTCCTCTTCCCGGATAATCTCGCTCCGGATCATTCTTTTGAATAATTCTTTCATAAATACTTCTCGATATAAGGTTCCGTCAATATCAAAAAATGCTGCTGTTTGCATATCATTGACCATCCTTTCACTAAAAGATTAGAATCTCAGTATCGCTTCTGTCAGGCCCTCCAGGCTGCTGACCCACTTGTCTGCCTCAAGAATCGGTCTTTCACTCACTGCCACAACCTTCATCCCTGCTCTTTTTCCTGATAACACTCCTGCTTTTGAATCTTCAAATACTGCACACTCTGCAGGAGACAGTTTAAGCTCACCAGCAGTTTCCAAGTAAACTTCAGGATCTGGCTTTGGTGCTCTAACCCGGTGTCCGTCAATGACCACATCAAAGTATTTCTTCAAACCTGTCAGCTCCAGAATAATTGATGTGTTGTCACTGGTTGAAGCGATTGCAGTAATAAGACCTTTGAATTTCAGAAGCTCCAGAAACTCTTCCACTCCAGGAAGAATATCAGAATCATCAATATCCGTCACATGCTCCAGATAAAGATTGTTCTTTTTACGGAGTATCCGCATTTTCTCCACTTCGCTCATTTCGATGTTTTTCATTTTGAGCAGGATTTCCAGGGCTCTGAATCTGGCCACCCCTTTGATTTGCTCATTATCTTCTGCTGTAAAGTCTTTCCCTAAATCCTGCAGCACTTTTTTCCATGCAAGATAATGGAATCTGTCCGTGTCGACCAAAACTCCATCCAGGTCAAAAACGACAGCCTTGATCCCCATAATGTACCTCCAAAATAGTAGAATTCCGCGGTAAAATCACCGTTTTATATAACTTTAATCATACCACAATCTTTTATGAATTACACTATAGGGATGGTTTGTCAATGCTCTTTCACCCTTTTTCTGGTCTTATAATCAGGACCTATGGATCCCTGCAACAGATGACTGGTTTTATGATAAAATGAAGTAACAGAATGAACAGGAGGAACTTTTCATGAAAAGTCTTTTGACCTTCTCTAGAGAAACAGGCAGTATGGGAGATCAGATTGCAAAAGAACTGGCTCATGATCTTGATATTTCCTATTTCAATCGAGAGTATGCTCTAAGGAACTGGCTGCCTGAGATTGCTACCAAACATGAACTCCATATGCTGGAAGAAAGCCCTGGTTATTTTCTGAAATCCTCTTCCTCCGGCATAACGTTTCAGGAATTCATAGAAAACAAACTGAAATCTGCAGTTTCTGAAACACCTGCCATCATCAGCGGACTCGGCGCTCAGATCATTTTTCGAAAACACGCCTCTGCAGGACATATCAAAATCCATGGAAGTATCGCAAGAAGAACCCAACGGCTCATGAAGGAGCATAATCTTGTTGAGGATGATGCAAAAAGGATCTTAGAGCTTACAGACAGGAGGCATAAGAAATATATCCATCTTCTCTACCATGAAGACTGGTCCAATTCACTTCTTTATGATCTGATTGTAAATACAGACAATATCACATTGGTCCAAGCTCTATCCCTCTTAAAAAATTACTATCATCTGGATCAGCCTGCTCCGGAAGCATCAAAAAACGGCTCAGTGATATTCAAGAACACCTCCGAGGAGGAGTTTGCCAAAGTCCTGGATCTTTACGATTTTGAATGGGACTATGAGCCTCGAACCTTCCCCCTGGAGTGGGATCTTGAAGGCAATATCACGAAAGCCTTTTCTCCAGATTTTTACCTACCTAAATTTGATACCTATATCGAACTCACCGTTATGAACCAGAAGTATACAAAGGACAAAAAGAAAAAACTCAGTCTTATGAAGAAGCTTTATCCTAAAATCAATGTCAGCATCGTCTATAAGAATGAGTTTCATAATCTTTTAGAAAGATTTGCCAAATGGGAGGCAATTGATGAGTAAGTTAGGAAAAATTCTCTATACAGAGGATGAGATTGCAAAGAGAATCCAAGAAATGGCAAGAATCATTCAGGAGAAATACCCACCAGAAGAAGACCTGGTTATTCTGGCCATATTAAAAGGGTCTGTCTACTTTCTGAGTGATTTCACAAGAGCACTCCAAAGGCCCGTTCTCATTGATTTTTTATCCATCGGAGTGAAAAGAGATACTGAAAGAAATCGAATCATCACCTATGTAAAAGATCTTTCCATCCCCATAAAAGGGAAACATGTGCTCCTGCTGGAAGATGTCATAGGTACTGGTCTTACCTTAGGAACCATCTTGCAGCATATTGAGTCTTTTTCTCCAAAGAGTCTGAAGGTGCTCACATTGCTTGATAATCCTCAAAAGCGCCTGCTCAATGTGGAAGTTCATTACAGTCTCTTCACCATGCCCGATACCTTTGTGGTCGGTTACGGACTGGATTATGAGGAAAAATACCGAAACCTTCCAGACATCTATGAATTAAAGATCCGATAAAAAAAAGAGAACTCCCGATTGAAAGGAGTTCTCTTTTTACTGCAATGGAAAAGCTCCAACGAACCTTTCTCAACGTTCATCTTTCTTTCCACCATTTTCTTTGTTTCCTAAAAGTGGTTCCTGCTTAATGACTTCATCTGCTAAGGTACTTGTTACTTAAATCTACTAATGGTCTTTTTCATCTCTGCATGCAATTCACTTAGATTTTTTGGTTCTATGTGTATTTGGCTTCAATGTATTGGACTAATGGTAAGTCTATGGTCTCTTTCTCTTTTCAGGTATAGCAGATTAACGATCTACGGTGATTAAGCGGATTCTTTTATTCTGTTTCTAAAGATGGGTTCCATTGGATGTCTGTTTTAGGTATTCCTTGGAGCTCATCTTTATATTAACAGAATTTACTGAAAAAATAAAACCCTGCCATCTTCAAAGAGGTCTTTTGTTCTTCCTCAATCTCTTTCTCTCTTTATCAGACATCCATTTTCGCATTTTTAATCTTTTTCACGCATTATTATACCTCACTCCGCCGCTTTTACAGCGCGCAGCAGCTCCCCCACACTCCACGCCTGAGCAAAACACCCTTTGGATTCATTAGGTTCCAGACCATCGAATATTTCCGCAATCTGGCCTAAACATCCTTCCTGGAGAGTCCCTTTCAAAAGCGCCAGATCCCGTCTGACTTTTGTTTTGGCCGTTTCACTGTAATCATGCACCTTCAGATAAGAAAGGTAATATGCCCCCAATGGAAACGCCCAGACCGTTCCTTGATGGTATGCCATATCTCTGTTCCATAAGGAACCGCCATAGGATGATTTAAACTCAGGATCTTTTGGGGATAGGGATCGAAGTCCATATGGGGTATACAATTCTGCATAGACTTTTTCTACCACTAGTTTTTCTTTATCTTTAGGTAAGATGCTGTAGGGTAAAGAAACAGCCCAAATCTGATTCAGCCTGACTTGCTCATCGGCAGAAGTCCCGGATAGAACATCTTTGAGACACTGCTCTTTCTCATTCCAGAACTGACTTAAAAAAGATTCCTTCACTTTCTCTGAAAGATCCTCGTAGGCAGAGTCATCACCCAGCTGCAGTAACCTGGAGAAAGAAGCTAAAATCTTCAGAGCATTATACCAGTAGGCATTAATCTCTACAGGTTTTCCGTGCCTTGGAGTCGGTAGAACGTCATGGATTCTGATGTCCATCCAGGTCACCTGTTCCAGATCTTTTCCAGCAGAAATCAGTCCGTCTTCCTCCATTCTGATATGGAAATCAGTTCCCTTTTTATACCATTCAACAATCTCTTTCATTTCTGGATATGCTTCCCGCACAAAGTCCAGATCACCAAACTGGTCATAGTACATTTGAACAGCATAAATAAAGAGCAGGGAGGCATCCACGGTATTGTACATAGGAGCTTCATCCCCTTCTGGGAACATATTGGGCATAATTCCTTTTCTCATGTACTTCATGAAAGAACGGAATATATTTTCCGTGTCTTCTTTTCTTCCTGTGGCAATGCAGCACCCCATGACGGCAATCATCGTATCTCGGCCCCAATCTCCGAAGAATGGATACCCCGCTAGAATGGTTTTCCCGCCAGTTGAATCGCGGTCTACAACAAAAGCATCTGCTGCAAGAACAAGTTCCTCTGCCAAGGCTGAACGCGCACCAGCTCTTTTCAGCAGCTTTCTTTTTCTTGCAATCTCTTTTTCTATGATTTCCGAAGGTGACTCATGGATCTCTTGCAGCCCATACATCACAAAAGCCTCCCGAACTTCTCCCGGCATGAGCTCATAGACATAGGAGTGTGTGGAAAATGCGCTTCCTACAGAATCTCTCTCATCTTTCGCATCATCTTCAAAATACAGATCTTTCTGCCAGGAAAGCTCCTCCATCTGTACCTGGCCATCTGTTTTATACATCAGGCTGTAACCATTACTTGACATGTAGCCTTCTTTCATCTCGAGCGTCTGCCCCTGTAAAGGCATGTCGCCTTTTTTCGTGAACCTGAACCATGGTTTCAGCCGAATTTTTACTGGATTCGCACTACGGTTCGCCATACTGTAGGAGAGCAGCAGAAGATTCTCTTCATGTTTCATGACAACTCTCTTCTCAAGCTCCACTCCAAAAACCCGATACCGATAGGTCGGAAAATCAGCCATCTCAAAACTGTCCTGATATCTGAAGCCTTCCGCATTTTTCGTGTATCCAACAAACTCCTGGGAAAGAAGGCTGCACTCTTTCTCTTCTACTGTAACAATCTCTTCCATATTGGAGATGAACTGTACCCAATGATTGGGGGCTTTCACTGATGCCATCAGAAGCACCTGCTCATTCCTTGAAGCTGAGCCTGAAATAGACAAAGAAGAATACCCCCCTCTCTGGTTCGTCAAAAGGTAATACTTTTCTTGAGCCCTTCTAAGACTGTTAAACTGACTTTTTCCATAAAAATAATTCACAAAATGCCTCCTGTAATGGGTTATTTTTTGATCCACAACTAGATCTATTATATCAGAGCTTTTATTAACGAGAAAAGAAGAAAGGAAAGCTATTCCTCTCTTCTTCTGCGCCTTGTATCAGAACGGATCCGTTCTGTTATAAAATCATCTGAAAATCTTTGGGGCTCATCATGAGCATTCTGCTGATGAACTGCTCCTTTTTATCCACAACAATATCCTGAAATGCTACACCATGCTCCATGAGCCAATGAGTGCGCTGAATGACAAATGCATCACTGCCCACGAGGTAGAAAATGGGGGACTCAATTGAAAGCACACGTTCCAGAACCTCATCCAGCCCGTTTCTGCCTCTCAGCCATGTATGCTTAACACTGCTGTCAGCCATGGATTCAAACTCCTTCTGATAAAGGAAACTTCCACCAGCATCCACATTGATCTGGTATACTTCTTTGATTCCCATTGGATTGTTATGATGCTGCAGAATAAGCGGCCTCATGGTTGCTATGCCTACCCCCATGGAAAGAAGAACCAGAGGACGGTTTTCACGTCTCAGTGCCATTCTGGAGCCAGGTTTAAACACCAGGAGCTCCTGCCCTACCTTCATATTGAACAGTGTCTCTTTAAACACAGAAAGCTCTCCACGTTTTCTGGTGGTGAACCCGATCTTCCCTTCTTCAGGCAACGTCATGATGGACATATGCCTGACAAACGTACCTTTTGGCGCATTAAAATCATATCCCTCAATGCCAATATGTGCATGGGAACCTTCCTCCCAGTTAAAATCCTCCGGCATTTCCAAGAGAAATGTCCATGTATCTTCCGATTCTATCAGGATATCGGTAATTTTCAGTCTATACTTTACCATTCTGCTCTTCCTTTTACGTTATTTGATTGTATGCAATCTAATTTCTCAACTTTTATTATACAACTCATATCTCACACTGTCAAAACTTAACAAAGTCCATGAGCGAAATTCATATGGAGCATTCTCGCTCTCATGCGGAATTACAGCAAATACCATCCTGGGATTTTTTTCACAAATTAAATGGCGTAGAAAAGCAGCCCCCTGATGACAGGAGGCTGCTTTTCTATTGAAGATCCAGCAGGTTTTCTTTGTATTCTTTATAGGCAAGTCTCAGTTCATCCATCTTGTCGTACATCAGCTTTTGTGTCTCGGAAAGTGTGTCCCACTCTTTCTGCTCCACTGCCTGACGCATATAGTTGAATACGCCTTTTCCTTTATCCGTGTTTTTCATCAGTGAAATCTTCAGTCTTTCGACTTTATCCCAGTTGGCCCGGTCATCAAGGAAAACTCCGTCTTTATGGAACTTCTTGAAACTTCGGATCTCCTGTATGAAAGTTGGAATTATCCTGTGATCTATTTCTGTATACCATTTATATAATAGACCATCAATGTAGCTGTCTATGATTTTTTCACTGAACACATTATCAGCTTTTAGAATTTGTGTTTTTTCTGGATACTGGAAGAATCCCTTGATGTTTTCATATACTGTTTCAGGAGCAACACCAAAATATCTTTCTCTTTCTTCATCCGTAAAATCATCAAAGACATCTTTTTCCGTTCTGTAAGCCCTTCCTTTTCCTAAGTAGTCAAAGGACTCTTCCGGCGTTTTGGAAAGTTCTTTCAGCAGCTCTTCCGGCTCTTTCAGAACAGCATAGCTGATACCATCTTTCATGGCCATAAACATGGAAGCCATGCAAAGATATGTGTTGGTATGAGGATTTGGTGCTCTTAGTTCAAATCTAGTGGCAAGAGGATTTTTCTCATCTCGGATAAGACCGATCAGAATCGTTCTGTTTCTTGAGGGCACCGCAGGTTCATATCCCAGGGAGCAAACGATACTGATGGGTGCTTCGTATCCTTTTTTCAGTCTCTTGAAAGCTTCATTGGATGAGGTCACAAAAGGATTGATGACCTCGTAATTTATCAGCACGCCCATGATGGCTCCATAACCGATGGAACTTAGAAAGTCCTCTCGTGTACTGTGGAAAAGATTCACTCTCTTTCCGTCCTTCAGCTTAACCGCGACGCTGAAGTGCGTGTGTTCTCCACTGCCCGCAATCTTATCCAGAGGTTTGGCCAGAAAGGTAACTTCCAGTCCATATCTGATGAAAACTTCCCGCACCAGATTCTTCACAAAGAGCTCGTAGTCGGCAGTCTGTTTGGGTGAAGAGAACTTCCAGTCGATCTCAAGCTGCTCTAAAACCCCTTCAAATCGTCCATGATCATTCAGCTTCGCCCGCACACCTCCCACTTCCTTATGTCCCATTTCAGGTTCAATACCATATCTGTCCATGAGAATCAAGGTTTCCTCAAGAGCACTCCTCACTGCACCTCTTGTTTTGCTCCAGTACTGTTCCTTCAGTTCCTGTGAAGTGCTGAGAGCTTCAATATCTCCGGATGTGTTGGGTGACTTCACCCAAAACTCCAGTTCTGTGGCCGTGGTGAGGCAGACTTCGTCGATATCCTCGGCGGTGAACCCAAACTCTTTCTGGAGTGAGGGCGATTGAAATGCTTCCAGGATATCCTTCTTCATGACAGTTTCAGCTTCCTGCAGTATATGTCTCGAGTCAACTGCAACTCCATCGTGATAGAGGAAGCACGGGATTTTCAGTGTGCCCACAGGCTTTCCAGTTTCAAGATCCATAAGAGTTTCATTATACTCAACGAACCAGTTGACAGATGGATCTGCTTTCATATCAACTTTCGCATTATTCAGTGTGGCAATCTTTGGAAGGAATACAGAGGACCCGTCTGTCTGAGCGGCAAAACCGTAGAGAAATGTGTCCAGATCCTCCAGAAATAAACGAACCGGTATTTTTGTATCTGTTTCATGTCCAATCAGGTCTACGGCTGCCAACGAAACAAACTGCACCTCTGGATGGTTGTTGAGGCTTCTTGTCAGATGTTCCTTGGTCAGTTCATGAGGTTTTAGTGTATACAGCAGGTCTTTTCTCATATTTCACTCTCCTAGTAAAAAATTTAACAACGTGGTTATCTTATCACAGCAAAACCGGCGTGGTAAATAATCTGAGCGCAAATGTGAAGAACGAAAGAATAATAGTGCCTTTGACTTTATATTCGTCAGAATAGAACGATTTCAGCATTACAAAAAAAAGTGAGAAGCGCACGATATCTGTCGCTTCTCAGGGATTTAGTCCGGCATGTCCATTATTATATTACTCTTTCTTCAAGATCCTGAACTTTCGTATTTGGTTAGACCCTTCAGCCAGATCTGATACGCAGCCAGGATGCTGAGGATGCTGACGAGGATTGTCATGCCGATACCTTGAATAAAACCAGCCTTCCCTAAAAAGTAGGCCCCTGGATAGTATCCTGTAAAGGCAAAGGGTATCACAAAAGTCAGAAGTCCGCGAATCGCCTTGGGATAAATGGTCATGGGGTATTTCGTAAATGTGCTCATCTGATAGGTCATATAGAGATACGACTGGGCAAACTTGATCCAGAAGGAAATGCTTGATACCGCAAGCTTGATGGCCGTATAAATAATGGTGGCAAAGAACACGGCAGTCAAAAAGAGGATTCCTTTCTCCAGTGTGATGTCCATGCCCAGGTGCACGCCACTGTATCCAACCAGGATGCTTCCTATGATAATCTCACCAAATCCATCTGGCTGAAAGCGTTCAGACAGCAAGTGAAATAATGGATTGATGGGTCTAAGAAGATATTTGTCAAATCCACCTTCCAGAAGAATCCGCCCACTTAATATCCAAAGGTTATCTGTGAAAACATGATCGATGCCCCTGGGAATCTGAGCAAATCCATAGATAAAGAGCACCTCATGAAAGGTCCATCCAGATAAAGCAGGAATGCTTCTGAAAATCAGTTGAATAAAGACCACACCTGAAAACTGAACCAGAATAAACCCAACCAGACCAAAAATAAAGTCAGCACGATACTCGATCAGCACCTTGATGTACTGCTTCAGAAACTGCAGATAAAGTTTACTATATCTTCTCATTTCAACCTCCTAGTATGGTTAAAGACTTTACCACCGCTTTCCAGACAGTTCTGGACAGCAGCACCATAGCCATCAGCCAGAACAGCTGCAGGAGAATGAAATATATTGTATCCTCTCCAGAGAGCTTTCCCAGATAAATCATCACTGGTGTGTAGATGATGGAACTGAAAGGAAGAACCTGGATTATTTTTTGAACCAGATCAGGGAAAAACACCAGCGGAATCAGGGCACCGGAGAGAAGCTGTGACAAAGCACCCATGATCTGACTGACGCCCCACATATTGGTCACCTTGAATGAAAGAAGACCAAAGGTATAGCTGAAATAAAAATTGATCATCAGACCAATACTAAGACTCAGCGCAAAAAGAGGCAGCTGCTGTATATAGAGTATTCCAGTCGCCTGATAAAGCAGAACATTGACCACCAGGAAAGCCGCAACAAAAATCACGATGAAATTGTACAGCACTCCCCCCAGCGCCTGGAAAAGCATCCTCATTTCATAGCTGATGGGTCTGATGAGATTGATGGCAATGGTGCCGTCTTTCACTTCCCTGGAGATATCAAAAGAAATGTCTACCGATGTCATCAGACCTGTTAAAAACGAAAACATAATATAGGCATACATTTCCTCCAAGGTAAAGCCATTGAGAATCTGATCCGGTGAGCTGGCAAAGATCGCTTTCCAAAGAAAGAAGCTCACCATAAGCATCAGCCATTCCCCCATCATGAAGATGATCACATTGGCTTTATAGCTGAGAAGCATCTGGAATGTATTGAATGTAAAAGGGAGATACATCTTAAGCTTCTTCACCTCTACACCTCATTCCTGTATATTCTTTTTACGATATCTTCAATGGAAACTTCCTTGATTTTAAAGTCTGTCACATCCAACATCCCCATAAGATCTTTCAATATCTCAGTACTGGACAATTGATTTTTATTGTATTTGATATTTAAGCGGTTTTCTTCTGATGTTACAGTACATCCTTTTCTTTCCAGGTGTGAAGCCATGGACAGTTTCTCCTGCTGAATGACCTCTTTGGTGATGATTTCTATTTCAGCTTGTGAGCCATAAGTTTCCTTAATATGCGCAAGATTTCCGTCATAGAGCATCCTGCCACGGTCAATGATGATGATTCTGCTGGAGAGCTCTTCAATATCCATAAGATCATGGGTTGTGAGTATGATGGTTGTCCCGTATACTTCATTGATCTTCTTGATGGCTTTTCTGACATTTTCCTTCACCACCACATCGAGACCGATGGTAGGTTCATCCAAATAGATGACTTTCGGATTGTGAATCAGCGCAGCGGCCAAATCACCTCTCATTCTCTGTCCCAAAGAAAGAGTTCTCACTGGCTGCAGCATGAAGTCATTGAGCTCCAGCACTTCACTCAGAAATGTCATCTGCTTCTTGTACTCTTCTTCCGGAACTTCATAAATATCCTTTAGCAATGTAAACGTCTCTGATAGAGGAAGATCCCACCATAGCTGCGTCTTCTGTCCAAATACCACACCAATGTCTCTTGCGTTAATCTGCCTGTTCTCATAAGGTACTCGTCCGTTGACAGTCACTGTACCTGCTGTAGGCGTCAGAATCCCAGTCATCATCTTGATTGTAGTTGATTTCCCTGCCCCATTGGCTCCAATATATCCGACGATTTCTCCTTTGTTTATTGTAAAACTGATATCATCTACAGCTTTGGTTATGGTATATTCTCTAGAAAAAAAGGATTTAATGGCGCCTTTGAACCCAGGATACTTCTTATTGATCTTAAACTCTTTTGTCAAATTTTCTACGGTGATCATATCTTTCACCCCTTTCTCAAATGTCAGGAACTGAATCCAGTATACTTTAAAGCCTATGGTTGACTGGCTAAAATTGGAGAAATCTAAAGCGGTCCCCCTTCTGAAGACTCCGTCAAAGAAGACACAGCTTTAAAAAGCTGTGTCTATCTTGTCATTTATTACATCTCTTCTACAGTTTCAATGCCAAGAAGCGCCAGGGCATTCTTGATGACCACCGTTGTGGCCTCCACCAGCTGGAGTCTTGCTTTTTTAACACTGGTCTCTGCTGAATTTATTGGACAGTTGTTATAGAACTTATTGAAATCCTTGGCTACCTGGAGCACATATCTGGTGATGACAGAAGGCTCGTATTTTTCCATTGCTTGAGTTACCGCGTTGGAGAAGGATGCCAGGGTTTTAGACAGTTCAAACTCTTCTGTGCCAGTGAGCACAGTTAAATCCGCATCATGATATGTGTCATTTTTTCTTAGAATGCTCTTTGCTCGTGCGTAGGTATACTGAACATATGGTCCTGTCTCTCCATCAAAAGAAAGGATTTCATCCCAGTCAAATATAATATCCTTCTCTCTGCCGTTTTTAAGGTACGTGAAGATGATGGCGCCAATGCCGACTTTACGGGCAACATCTTCTTTCTCTTTCAGATTTGGATTCTTATCAAGAATAATCTTCTCCGCTGTAATCACAGCTTCTTTCAGAAGATCGTCCAGCAGAACCACATCCCCCTTTCGGGAAGACATCATTTTACCTGGGAACTTCACCAGACCAAACCCTACATGCACACAATCCTTAGCCCATTCAAACCCAGCAAGTTCAAGTGTTTTGAAAACCTGTCTGAAATGAAGGGACTGTGGTGTGCCAACAACATAGATATTCTTATAAAAATCATAGGTCCTTTTTCTATATATAGCCGCCGCAAGATCTCTTGTGGCGTATATGGTGGCTCCATCGGCTTTTTTGATGATGGTAGGCGGCATATTATACTCATCCAGCATAACCACCTGAGCTCCGTTGCTTTCTGTAAGAATTCCTTTTTCTTCCAGAATATCCACAACCTCATCCATTTTATCCCCATAAAAACTCTCACCAGCATAAGAATCGAACTCGACGCCCAGTTCTTTATAGACTCTTTCAAAAACCATGAGTGAAAGTTCTCTGAACTCCTTCCAGAGTTTTACTTCATACTCTTTTCCGTCCTCCAGATTCTTGAAATGGGCTCTGGCTTCATCATTCAGGCTTGGCTCTTTCTCCGCTTCTTCATGAAACTTCACATAGATTCTGTTCAGCTCTTCAATCGGCGTCTCTTTCAGTTTTTCAAGATCCACCCATCGTTCGTACCCTGAGATCAGTTTTCCGAACTGTGTGCCCCAGTCCCCCAGATGATTGATTCTCTCTGTCTTATATCCTTGAGATTTAAAGATTCTGGAAAGAGAGTTTCCGATTACTGTTGTAAAAAGATGCCCTACATGAAATGGCTTCGCAATATTGGGAGAGGAGTACTCCACAAGGACTGTTTTTCCCTCCCCAGTATCCGAGTGTCCAAACGCTTCACGTTTTGAGAGAATCTCACTTACAGCGCCTGACAAAAACTCAGTTTTATCCAGGAAAAAATTCAGATACGGTCCTAAAACCTCAATTCGTTCCACTTCTTTGATCTGAAGCTGATCCTTCAGTTCGCTGGCAATGGCATTCGGTGCTTTTCTTAAGGTCTTTGCCAGGGAGAAACACGGAAAAGCATAGTCTCCCATCTCTGGTCTCGGTGGAATCTCCAAAAGTCTCATGACATCTTCCTGCCCGATATTCAGCACACTGCTGATCTTGTTTGCTATGACTGCTTTGTAATCCATCGTTCTTCCTCCTTGTTGTCCCAAAAGGGACGCTCTGACTTCTATATCCATCTATATCTTATCCATTTTACTACAGTACGCTTCATTCGTCCATACTCTGGATACTGGCCAGCCAAAAGAAGTCCCTATTATTACCTTGCGTCTTCTGTAAAATTTACACAGAACTGCTTCTTGTAAAATCTATTGTAGTATAATGAATACACTAGAAAAAAGCGAGGGAAAAGAAATGGAAAAATTCGCATTGATTTATATAGGTGGAAATACAATCCGTTATGCTCTTTGGCAGATTAAAGCTGATCAAAGCTACATGCTTCTTGAATCCTATAGAGAAGATCTGAAGCTTGGACAAAACACCCATGTGGAGAATGTCATAAAACAAGAAAAAATAGAACACTTGCTCACCATCCTGAAGCACTTCAAGGAATTTTCAGATTCTGTGTCAGCAGATAAAATCCTCATTGTCTTTTCAGAATTTTTCCAGAGAATCGACAACACTTCCACCATCCAACAAAGAATCGTTGATGAGATTGGCGAGGAAATCGTCAGCTTAACCTGTGAAGAAGAGCTTCATTATGATTATCTGGCACTATCTCATTCTATGAACCTTACCAGATCTCTCATTGTGGATATCAGCGGAGTTTCCACCCAGATCGGATTTGTGGAAAACGGTATTTTAAAAGATCGGTATCATATTCCTGTTGGACCCGTTTCATTGACGGAAAAATTCAGTCTTGAGAATCATATTTTGAAAGAAAACCATATAGGACTGGAGAAACATCTCATTGAAGAGATCCGGAAAATCCCTTGGCTGAAACGCTATACCTATGAGGATATGGTCATTGTTGGAGGATCTGCCAGAGCAATCTCTAAGATTGACCGAAAAAAACGAAGATATCCACTGGATATCATTCACGAATACACCCTGGAAAATCAGGATATCCATTGGCATTACAAATCCCTTATGTCGAAAAATCTGGCTCAAAGAATTCAAGTGCCTGGTCTGGATAAAGATCGAGCAGATATCCTGCCCTCTGCTTTAGCCATCGTGGACTTGCTGCTTCAGGAAACCGGCATTGAACGGATCCGTGTCAGCGGATCGGGAATCCGCGAAGGGTTCCTCCTGGAACATATCCAAAAGAGGTTTGGCATGCTGCCCCCTATGCTGGAGCAATCCATCTCCAATATCCTCAGCAGACATTCCGTTAACAAAACAAAGTCAAAGAATCTGTTTGTACTCACCTCAGAGCTCTATGAGTCTTTACATGGTGTGCGTAAGGAATGGAAGGATGCACAGGACATACTTTTAGTAAGTTCCAGACTTCGAGATGTTGGTCTTTCTGTTAGATACTACAATCATGATAAGCACAACTTCTACATCATTATAAACTCTGAACTGAGAGGCCTCGATCACCGCCAGATCATTCTTTGTGGACTTACTGCCACTTTCACCAATGGCATCCACAAAGAAGCTCCTCTTCTTCAGTACGGGCAGATCATCAATAGAATGGATCTGGAAATGGTTTATGATATCGGCATCTGTTTAAGCCTCGCAGAAAGATTGCTGCAGTCTGACCAAAAGGAGCTGCACCTCAAAAAATGCAGTATTCTCGAGGATACCATTGAGATAACGCTGTTGGCTTCAGATGACATACACTTCGAGCTCCATGACGCATCAAAGCTCAGCCCTGTATTCTATGAGCTCTACAAAAAAAATCTGATCTTGTCTTATGAAAAAAAATAATACGTATCATGCTGAATAAGGAGTTTTTTCATGGATTTTTTACCATTGACACTAGATGCAAAGAATGTTTGGGACAAGTTTTTGAACCCGTTCCCTTATAGAAATTCAAGTTATCAGTTCACAAACCTTTACTTGTGGCGTAAATTCAATAATACCATGTACTTTGCTTCAGAAAACTATCTATTCATCAAAAAAGGCACCGAAGAGCCCTACTTCATGGCTCCTGTCTATAAGGACGCTCTCCATGCAAAAGAAGCCTACACTATGCTTTTTGCACACATGGAACAGAATGGTCACGATAAGGTATTAAGAGATGTGGAAAAATCTCAGCTGGAAGATCTCAAGACATTGCCTTTCACCTTCACTTATGAACTTCATAGAGATCAGCAGGAATATATTTATAGTGTAGAACAGCTTAGAACATATCAGGGAAAAGCACTTCATAAAAAGAAAAATCACTTTAACCAATTTATAAGAAATCACGAGTACACTATAAAATATATAGAAGATTCAGTCAAAGAATGTATCGAGCTTGCAGAAAAGTGGTTTGAAGAAAATGAGTACTCTCCTCAACTGTACCATGAACTTCTTGGCATCCGTGATCTGTTTCTGAACATGGCTTCTTTCGATCTGAAGGGAATATCCGTGTTTATTGATGGGGTATGCCAGGGGTTCACAATTCTTGAAGTGATTCAAGATGAGGTGATACTAAACCATATTGAAAAAGCGCAGAAAACCTTCAACGGTCTTTATGCATTTCTTGCCAAAACTGCTCTGGAAGAGTTCGGAGATGGAATCCTCTACACCAACCGGGAACAGGATTTGGGCATTCCTGGACTGAGAAAATCCAAAGAATCCTATATGCCTCTGTTTTTGGAAGAAAAATACGTAGTACGATTTACATAAACATGTTATACGAGGAGTGATTTTCATGAAAGTAACATTTGGTGGAAACGAAGTCCATCTTTTTGGCACACAGCTCAAAGAAGGTGATCTGTTGCCTGACTTTATGCTGACGGATTTGTCCCTGAAAGATGTGGACTCTAGAGATCTCAGTGGTCCTAAAATACTACTGACCTTCCCCTCTGTGGATACTTCAGTCTGTTCTCTGGAATTATTGACTTTCAATGATCAGCTGGAGAATCTGCCTTCTTACAAAGTATTCGCCGTTTCCATGGACCTCCCCTTTACCCTGAAGAGATGGGTCAAGGAAAATGCAGGCGACTATATCACCATGCTCTCGGACCATAAGTTCAGAGTCTTTGGTGAAGTCACAGGAACCTATGTGGAAGAACTGGGCATCCTGGCTAGAGCTGCATTTGTTTTAGATGAAGAGAACCGCGTAATCTACGCTGAGTATCTAAATGAAATTGGTCATGAACCCAACTATTCTAAGATTCTCGAAGAAGCGAAAAAAGTATTTGAGTAATAATAGAAACACCCTGGTGTGATTTTTCACACCAGGGTGTTTCTATTGCAGGAGCATTTTCGTTTCATACTCTTCTAGTTTTCCAGGGAGTTTTTCAACCATCTCTTCTAAATACCTGCTGAGCAGATAATAAACAGCGGCATTCGAAGCGGTGAGATCAAAAGAGGATTTGCCGAAAAAGATCCCATCTTCATCGATGCGTAAATATACCGCATCGATACTTGCCAGATCCTTCTCTGTCTCCGCAGCTGCTTCTGTAAACATCTTTTTATTGTCGTCATAAAACAGCTTTACATACTTTCTTTCTGATTCATCCAGAACCAGACGAAGCTCCAGAACCTTCCCAGGTACATCAAGATATTCAATGAATGCGTTCTTATAATATCCCTTTAGAAATCGATCCAGATCTTCTCTTATTTCTTCAACACTCATCATTCTACTCCCCCTCCTGGAGCTTGAAAATACCAAACTTGATTTTCACTCCAAAAGAGCTGAACTTCTCTTCATATTCCGTTTTAATATTCTCACTGAATCCAGACTCCTCGAGATCAAAGGTCCGGTACATCTCACGAAATCCCTCTTCATTAAAGTAGTCCAAGGAAGCCGCAAACAGATCATCATCATCGGTTTTAAACCAGACTTCTGTACCAGGTCTAATAAATCCCTTGTACTTTTTAAGAAATCTTGGATGCGTCAGCCTTCTTTTATTATGGCTGGCTTTAGGCCACGGATTGCAGAAATTGATGTAGAGTTTCGATACTTCATTTTCAGTGAAAATTTCATCTATCCTTTCAATAAACATCGGAATGATCCTAACATTGGTCAATCCAAGCTCATTGATTTTCCGTAATACAAACACCAGTACCTCATCTTTTAAATCAATGGCAATGTAGTTGATGTCAGGGTTTTCCTTTGCAAGTGTACTGATGAACTGTCCTTTACCACAGCCAAGCTCCACATGAATCGGATGATCATTGCCAAATATTTCCTTCCATTTTCCCTTCTGATCATAGGGGTTGAGAATGGACTTCTCATCTTCTGCCATTTCTGGTCTGGCCCACCATTTTTTTCTTAATCTCATTTCATCACCTATCTAAATTTATTCCTTAGTGAAGTATACCTTACTTTCAGCATAATTTCATTATTTTGTTCTCATTCGCTTCGGTATCTATAATTCATGAAATTTGATATCCATCATTTTTCTATTGCACTTTTGCCGATATACTGAATACAGAACAACATTTCAGGAGGTTAAAATGAAAGAAAAACTTGCTCCCATCCATTTCATACAGCACCAGAGAATACACCTTCAGGAACAGATAGAATCTTACCTTGCTGGAAAATTCGGTATGGAAAAGAAGCTGAATGATCTGGAAAATCATCATGGTACTCCCACAACTGATGCAATGCTCTCAGATCAGATTGATCATAACAATATTCATGGCTGGCTGGAGGGTCATCTCATAGCTAATGAAAAAAGACTCAGTGAACTGCTGGCTGAAATAATGAACGATACCAATCTGTCCGCACTACATGAAGCGTATAATGAATTTGGACACAATCTGGGAACTACTTTAAAACCTGGTGTTTCTGTACAAAACGGAGAGGAGCTGTATCAGCTGCTCCAGTCTGTTTTGTTGGATGGAATGCCCTGTGACAAAGTAAATAAGCTCGTAGACGCCAGTGAGCATCATCTGGTCTTTTCGACCCTCAAGGATCTTCATGCTCCCTATTATGAAAATGCTGGACTTTCCCCCGCCCTTTACCATGAACTACGTAAAAGCTTTCTAGATGGTTTGCTAAAAGAGCTCAACCTTGGTACATACTCCTATTCTTTAGAAGAAGGCGCCATCATCCATAAAGTGGTTTTATCGTAAAAAAGCTTTATCCTGAACAAACAATGCATCTCCTCCATGTGTACCATAGGCGGGAAATGCATTGTTTTTGGATTTCATGTATCCATTTGGACAAAGTGAAGGGAATCATACCATATAAAAGAACAGGAAAAAAATGATTCAATTTTTACCTGTTCTTCTTGGTTTCCTAGCATCAGGCAGTATTCTCCCTGCTTTATGAAGAAGCCAGCACCTCTATGCATTCTTCTTTACTTAGGAATTCTTTGTTGTATCGAACTGCAAAAGAGAGGATTTTATAGGAAATCCTCTCTCATCGGGCTGAATACATCCAGAAGCACACCATCTTCCAACGCCACTGTCCCATGGGGCACACCCGCAGGCATGAGTAAGCTGTCACCTTTATACACTACGCTTTTTTCCTCACCAATGGTGAACTCAAAAACCCCTTCCATAACGTACGTTGTTTGTGTGTGAGGGTGCGAGTGCATCTCTCCTACTGCACCTTTTGAAAAGGTGATTTCACACATCATCATCTCCTGATTGTAGGCTAGAACCTTTCGTCTGATTCCTTCACCGCAGACTACTTCCTTCACTTGATCGTTCTTTATAACCATCACATACTCCTCCTCAAAATCTATACTTCATTATACCCTGTATCATCATCACAATACAGTGGACTTCCGCAATTGAAGTTATTGAAAACGGACTAAATCTTTAGACGATTTATGCAAATCTTCATTCAACGAAATCGTTGTCATGTAATCGTTTTGAAATCGTCTTATTTAGTTTCAACCCCTTTCAAACCCTTTAAAATGAACGTTTATACACATAATTGCATAAAGATTTTTATCCCAAATTAATGGTAATATAAAAACATCTGATATATAATGAATTGTAATTACACGGAGGTGTTCATATGAAAATTGAAATCATTGGGTTTCCAATGTTTTATGGTTGTGACCGACCTGGCGTTGAATTTGGGCCAGACAAATTAAGAGAAGTAGGCCTTGTAGACCTCTTTAAAAAGAACAATGAGTATGTAATAGACAGAGGAAATATCAAAGTAGATCAGGTGGATCCTTCAAAGAAGTATGCTTCACATACATCTATGAAGTATCTGAATGAAGTCGTATCCGGAAACGAAAGGCTTGCTGAGACTGTTCAAAATGCAATTCAGGAAGGCAATCTTCCCTTTGTTGTCGGAGGAGATCACTCCTTGGGATTAGGTTCCTTGGCTGGCGTCAAGTCTGCCACAGAAGACGAGTTTGCCGTGATTTGGATCGATGCTCATGCAGACCTCAACATCACTGAGACGAGTCCATCCGGGAATATCCACGGAATGCCTTTAGGTGCTTCTGCAGGACTTGGTGATGAACTGCTCACAGAACTCTATGTGAAAGGTCAAAAAGTAAAACCTGAGAATATTTATATCCTCGGTCTGAGAAGCGTAGATGAAGGGGAAGAGGTCATCATTAAAGAACATGGGATCCACACTTGGAGAATGACCGACATCAGAGAGAGAGGCATGGAAAAAGCCATCCAAGAGCTTCTACATAAAATTACAGAGAGCGGAATCCAACGCATCCATCTGTCCTACGATATTGATTCTCTGGATGCTCGACACGTACCCGGAACAGGAACTCCTGTAGAAGACGGTTTAGAATTCGAAGAGAGCAAACAGCTGGTTTCCTCTATCATTGAGACAGGTCTTGTAAAAAGCATCGATTTTGTAGAATTCAATCCAATCACAGACCGAAACAACCTTACATTGAACTCATCAATCAGTATGCTCGAGACTTTCTCAGAAGCTCTTGGCAGAATAAAATCATAAAAAGAAGCTCTTGGGAAAAATGCCCAAGAGCTTTTCTTTATACTTTATACAACACGGTGAATCCACTTCTTGCTTTTATAGCGAGGCAAACATATCAGAAGTTTGACCATTTCCTCAAAAAAACTTAAAACGAATACCCTTTCTACTGGAAGCTTCAGCACCAAAGCCGCCAGTGATACCAGCGGAACTCCCACAAGCCACAAACTCGCAGTTTCAGCAAAAAGAGAATATCTGGTATCTCCCCCGCCACGAAAAAGTCCCACAACAAAAAGTACATTTAAAAATCTGACAGGAACGATAAAAGAAATATAAGTCAGCAGCTTGAATGTTGTGTCTCTCGTGCCTTCTTCCAGGCGATAAAGCGAGAGAATCGGATTTTTGGACACAGTTAATAGAAGCGATGTGATTACCCCGATAAGGAATGTGAGCTTGATAATTTTACTTGCATACACCTTTAACCGTTCTATATCACCTTTCCCAATGAGATTCCCCGTGATAATCGCTGCCGCATTGCAGATACCAAAGGAAAACACATAGAAAAGCTGGGTTATCGTATTCTGAATCTGAATTGCAGCAAATGAGGATACTCCCAGTTTTGAATAGGAATAATTGTACACCACAATGCCAAGGGACCAGAATGTCTCATTCAATAGAACAGGTGCAGCGACTCTCAGAAAATTCGAGATATTTGGTTTCTTAAACGATGTAAGCTCTTTAAATGTTCCATTCAAAAGATTGCTCTTCAGAAAAACAATATAGAAGAGCACTGAAAACTCAATGATTCTCGCTATGAGCGTGGCAAGGGCAGCTCCTCTAACTTCCAATCGCGGGAAACCAAAAGCTCCATTAATCAAAAGATAGTTGAGCAGCGTATTCGTCCCTAATCCCAGGATACTGGAAAACATAGGTACAAAAGCTTGACCTGTTGATCGAAGCGCAAAAATCATTGTCACCGAAAGATTACTCAAAATATAACTGAACCCAACGATTCTAAGGTATTCTACAGAGGCTTTAAGAACCTCTGGATCCTCAGAGTAGAGTCCCATAACTCTTTCTGGAATGATCACAGCAATGATTGTAAAAAAAGCCGCAATCAGCCCACCTAAAGCCATGGTCATACCCATGTACTTCTTGAAACTCTTGTAATCACCGCTCCCATGAAACTGGGAGAAAAAAATAGCTCCTCCACTGTTGAGACCGAACGACATCAGAGTAAAAAGAAAGAAAAGCTGGTTCGCTTGTCCAACCGCAGCGATCGATGCTTCTCCAAGATTGCCAATCATCAGATTGTCCACCATATTCAAGGAGGAGGACAGGAAATTCTGCACAATGATCGGGATAGCAATGGTAAGTAGTATTTTATAAAAATGATTTTGATTATTTATATTTTCCTTTTCTAATTCCAACATATGTTTTCACCTCACGCTTGTTTAGTATACTAGATTAACCCGCATTACGAAACATCAAATCGAAGAAAATCTATTGAAAGCTTGTGATTTCTACACTATAATCAAATTAGGTTATGATTCTATAACACTTATTTGAATTAGGAGGGAATATGATGAAGAGTTACGTTTGTATAGTTTGCGGATATGTTTATGATCCAGCAGTAGGCGACGAGGACAACGGAATCGCTCCAGGAACAAGCTTCGAGGATCTACCAGAAGATTGGGTATGTCCACTTTGCGGAGTTGGCAAAGACCAGTTCGAGGTTGAAGAGTAAAATCCCTTTAAGCGCCAGGCAATTGCCTGGCGCTTTACATTTCCGTCAAAAAAGCAGGGAATAAACCAAATCTGGTTTCCCCTGCTTTTCACTAGCTTATTCTATATAATGTAGTACCTTTACTCTTCTCTTCCACTCTTTCAACAAAGTCTTGACCAAGCTCTTTATGAAGTAGTGCTGTGAGCTCTTGAGTTCTTTTACGGTCCATTTGCTCTACACCTTCAAGCTTATACTTGATGTTCATAACCTCGTATTTGTTCTCTCCCATGGAATGATAAGGAAGAAGTTCAACTTTTTCTACATTTTGAAGCGTTTTGATTTTTTGAGCCAGCTGAACGATATGTTCCTCGCTGTCTGTGATGCCAGGCACCACAACATGTCTGATCCACATTTTGGTCCCTGCATTTTGAACGGCTTCCAAAAACTTCAAAGACCTATCTTCTTTCTGACCTGCGATGAATAAATACTGCTTCGGATCTTCATGCTTAATATCAAACAAAACTAGATCTGTGTACTTCAGTATCTCTTCATACTCGCCAAATCCGTATCCCGCAGTATCCAGTGCAGTATGGATGCCAAGTTCTTTACAAGCCTTGAGAGATTCCAATAGGAACTCAGGCTGCAGCAGCGGTTCTCCGCCGGAAAAGGTAACTCCACCACCTGATTTTTCAAAATACGGACGATATCTTTTAATCTTCTTGATAAGGTCGGAGGCTTCTACTTGGGTTCCGCCACCCATAGTCCAGGTATCTGGATTATGGCAATAGAGGCATCTCAATTTACAGCCCTGCAAAAACACCACAGTTCTGATTCCTGGTCCATCTACAAGACCCATGCTTTCTATTGAATGGATTCTGCCTTTCAAAGTCCTCACTCCTTCTAGTATTTGATCAGTCTAGACTACATAGCTTCATGGAAAGTTCTTGAAATGACTTCCATCTGCTGCTCTTTAGATAGTCTGTTGAAATTAACTGCGTATCCTGAAACTCTGATGGTCAGAGTTGGATACTTTTCTGGGTGCGCCATGGCATCTTCAAGCTTTTCTCTGTTGAATACATTCACATTCAAGTGATGCGCATCCTGTGAGAAATACCCATCAAGTACAGATGCCAGATTGTTGATTCTTTCATCTCCAGACTTTCCAAGGGCATCCGGAACAATCGAGAATGTATTGGATACACCATCTTCACACGTGCTGCAGTATGGAATCTTAGCCACACTGTTCAGAGATGCTAAAGCACCTTCCAGGTCTCTTCCGTGCATTGGGTTTGCTCCTGGCGCAAATGGTTCTCCTGCTTTTCTTCCATCTGGTGTTGCACCGGTTTTCTTACCGTACACCACATTGGATGTGATGGTCAGAACAGACAATGTATGTTTTGCGTCTCTATAGGTCTGATGTCTCTTCAGTTCGCTGGAGAACTTTTCCACCAGACTGACTGCGATGTCATCCACACGGTCATCATCATTTCCATATTTGGGGAAGTCCCCTTCGATATCAAAATCCACTGTGATTCCATTTTCATTGCGTTTTGGCATTACTTTTGCATATTTGATCGCAGCAAGTGAATCAGCAGCTACTGAAAGTCCTGCAACACCAAACGCCATGAGTCTGCCCACTTCTGTGTCATGAAGTGCCATCTGGCCAGCTTCATAAGCATATTTGTCATGCATATAGTGGATAATATTCATGGTATTGACATAAAGTTCCGCTACATATTCGAGAACCTTATTGTAGTTTTCGAGTACTGTATCATACTGCAGTACTTCGTCAGTAATAGGTGTAAGACCTTCGATGACTTTCTTTCCTGATTTTTCGTCAACACCACCATTTAGAGCATAGAGAAGTGATTTTGCCAGATTGCACCTTGCTCCGAAGAACTGCATCTGCTTCCCGATGGACATTGCAGACACACAGCATGCGATTGCATAGTCATCCCCATAAAGAGGTCTCATGATATCATCATTCTCATACTGAATGGAATCTGTCTGGATGGACATATCCGCACAGAACTTCTTGAAGTTCTCAGGAAGAGACTGAGCCCATAGAACCGTCATATTGGGTTCTGGAGCTGTTCCAAGATTGATCAGTGTATGCAGGAATCTGAAGGATGACTTGGTCACCAGTGGTCGTCCATCAAGACCAACACCACCGATCGCTTCAGTTACCCAAGTTGGATCTCCTGCAAACAGATCATCGTATTCTGGCGTTCTCAGGTGTCTGACCATTCTCAGCTTAATGACAAACTGATCGATGATCTCTTGAGCTACCGCTTCGTCAATGGTACCATTTCGTAAATCTCTTTCGATATAGCAATCCAGGAAAGTACTTGTTCTTCCAAGAGACATCGCCGCTCCGTTGTTTTCTTTTACAGCTGCCAGATATCCAAAATACACAAACTGAACTGCTTCCTTTGCATCCTTCGCTGGCTGAGAAATGTCAAATCCGTAAGAAGCTGCCATTTCTTTCATTTCATTCAATGCTCGAATTTGCTCATTGACTTCTTCTCTCTGTCGGATTAGTGCATCCAGCATGGGTCCCTTAAGGTTTTCAAGATCCTTTTTCTTTTCAAGAATCAGACGATCTATTCCATAAAGAGCCACTCTTCTGTAATCACCGATGATTCTTCCTCTTCCATAAGCATCTGGAAGTCCAGTAATAAGACCCGTACTTCTTGCTGCTCTCATTTCCTTATTGTATGCATGGAAAACACCTTCATTGTGTGTCTTTCTATATTTAGGAAACTCTTTCAAGATTGAGTCGGATGCTGTGAAATCATAAGCTTCCAGAGACTGCTCTACCATTCTGAATCCACCGTAAGGATTGATGATTCTCTTCAATGGTGCATCTGTCTGAAGACCTACGATGGTCTCTGCTTCTTTGATAATGTATCCTGGTTTGAAGTTATTGATCCCTGCAATGTTCTCTTCGTCTACCCCAAGAACACCTTGCTTAATTTCTTCAACAATCAGCTGCCCAGCTTTTTCCCATACTTTTTTTGTGTTTTCTGTAGGGCCTGCTAAAAAAGATGCATCTCCTTCATATAGTGTGAAGTTCTTCTGAATAAAATCTCTAACATCTATTTCATTTGTCCAGTTGCCCTCATTAAATCCGTTCCATTGAGTTATCATCTTATATCCTCCTAGTTTTTATAACACATTTAACTTTTTAGCTTAATCTGTTTTCTCTTACAAATGTATTATACAATAGGTTCATCTTTTTGTTAATACCTAGTCAATAAGTTTTTTCTCCGATAATCTTGCTTTAATCGAAAACTCTCTTGACAAACTCCTGTTTTGATGATTATTATAACAACACCCCTTGTTATTGATACAAAAATAGTACAGTATTCTAGAATTCATGATTATTATAGTGATTTTGTCTCACATTTCAATACAGCTTGACAAAAAATAATTATTATTTTATTACAACTTTTTTCTTTTATCCTCTCACTTTTTCACATCACACGCAAACCGTAAGAATCTTTCCACCTTCATTATGATACAATTCTTCGTCCTGTTAAATACCCACTGTTATAAAACAACATGAAATTTATAGTACAGAAAATCAGTTGTGTTGTATAATTGTATTAAAAAAGGAGAGATCTGATTCATTGATCTCTCCTTTTTACTTCAGTTATTCCTTTATCATCTCAAATAACTGAGATTGGGATATCCAGCATTCCTTGGCAATTCTTTTTTTACCATCTTTTTTTGCTTTTTCTTTTCTTAAGGTGCTCCTAAGAATATTCTCACCAAGGCTCACCATCTTCCGTCTTACGGGTGATTCAATCTCGATGATTGTAAACCCGGCTCGCCGAGCCAATCGATGAAGAAGTGTAATGCCTAAGACAGCTTTATACTTTCTATTTTCTGGTTTTTCCATATGTTTGCCGATCAGTTTCAACTCTTCCGCAAGCATCGTAAAAAGATTTCCATAACTTGTATCGAGATTCTTCAAGTTTGTGTTCACCATATGAATTTCATAGTAACAGTCACCACGCTTTATGACTGTACCATCCTCAATGATCACATTCTTTCCTCTGTGCACTTTAGGAACCAAATATAAAAACCCAATGCTGCTTCCCGGAACACGCTTCCAACCCAGCATTCTGACAAGACTTGCATCATAAAAACCAATAACTTTCTTCAGTATATCCATTCTCTCTCCTACACTCTTACAGGCGCATCATGTTCAGGAACAACAAACTCATACCCCATTTTCTGCAACTCCGGCAAAGCAATCTCCAATGCGTTGATCGTTCTCTGCGGCGCATCTTTTGCACCTCTTCCGTCGTGAAGGAGCACAATATCTCCAGGCCTGACTTTTTTCAGTAAAGTCTTTTCAATATACTCCTCATCCACATACTTACTCCAGTCTGATGCATGAAGAGACCATAATACTGGTTTAAAATCATACTGATGTATGAATTTTGAGGAAACAATATTGACAAGCCCCCAGGGCGGTCTATATAAATTTACTGTAATACCCATCCCCCGCAATACCTCAATGGAATCGTGAAAATCCTTTTTCATCGCTTTGTAGGAACGAATCGGAGCGCCAATATGTTTATTTGCATGAAGACCAATCACATGCCCTTCTCTGACGATTCTTTCGACAATGTCCGGGTTCGCCTTAACCTTTTCACCTAGCACAAAAAAGGTGGCTCTAATCCTATACTTCTTCAAGAGATCCAGCAGCTGTGGCGTATATCTCGGATCTGGTCCATCATCAAACGTCACTGCTATCCTCTTCCCTTCCACAGGAATCTTTTTCAGAACGCATTTTGAAAAATACCGGAAATAAATATTGGGGATAATTGAATAAACCACAAACAAATAGAACAAAATCGTATCCATTTTCATCACCCATCCTTCTCCGCACTTTGTGTACGGTCACCACTATAATTATAGCCCTATTTATGATAAATACCACATAGAGTTATTTACACGAAAAAATTAAGCAGCCAACGGCTGCTTAACTGCACAATCGTGCGTGAAAGTTATCTGACCTAGTCTTTGACCCCACACTCGCCTGCTGGAGCTTTTGCTACCCGGAATTAACCTCTCACTACTTACCCTCTCATTTCTGGCAGGACTTACTTCTAAGCCGCACCATGATTGTCAGTGCTTTGACTGACTTACGTGGATCCTTTTGCCTGCGACTGGCATGGACTATCAGGGGTATCCCCGAGCAACTACAAACATAACTTTCAATTTTACATTATATCAATCTGAAGGAAGATATTCAAGAGCTGTATGAAAAGGAACAGCTCACATCAGTTTGAAAACAGTTATATAATATGGCTGAATCCCTTGATTCTCGAGAAGCTTCACACATTTCCCTACGGTGCTTCCAGTGGTGAAGACATCGTCCACAATCAGGACCCTCTTCCCTTTCAAAGGCGCCAACGGGTCACGTCGAAGCTTAATATGATTCGCATTTTCTTTCCGGCTTTCCATATCTAGTTTTTTTTGCTCCGTTTTTGAAGGTCGAAAGAGCGCCTTCCACGGAACTCCAGTTTCTTTGGATAGTCTTTCCGCCATAAATGCACCATGATCAAATCCCAGATTTTGAGTAGAGCGATAAGAACTCGGGGCAAATGTGATGAGTTGAAAAGAGCTGATGAAGTCTCTGTGAGCATAGAGCAGAAGATTCACCATATCTTCACCGGCATAAAACGATCCTTGTTTCTTATATGCCATCAGCAGAGCTTTTCCCTCCTCATTATATTCAAGGATGGACATCCCCTTCTTCTTTTCCAGTAGCCCTTCCTCCTTTAAGAACACCAGCTTCTTCTTACAAGAAGCACAAAGCCCATCTGTGAACTCTTCACAGACAGGGCACTTGTCATAAGGAAACAGCAGATTCTGAAAAAACCGGACAATCCTATTCAAACCCTTCTTCCCAAAGCACTTTATTGAAATGTCTTGTCAGTTCCTTTGTCCTCTCCATATCTCTTGTTATATGTTGACACAACATGATTACTTCCCCATTCATCTCTTCATAGAATCCTGTTCTTAAACAGAGGAAGAGAAGTTCTCTATAGCTGTATCTGGAAGAGTCCGAACCATGAATGATGATTTCAAAATTGGTTTCCACATCCAAATAGTCATCCAGATCATCGGTAATGAAAATATACGGTTTTTCAAGATCCTTGACCAGTTCCTTCATGGTCTTCGTACCAATCTCATCCACATCAAAAATACAGCTTTCCAGCGATTCATCAACCTTCGAAAGAAATCTGGCAACTTTTCTTTTGACCTTTTTATCAGCAGTAAGAAACAGAACTTTTTTCTTTTCATATACAAACCAGAGAAGGTATTCATACACCGAAGTGGGCACGAATTCATCAAGATTCAGCCGTGTCTCAATCACTCTAGGCTCAGAAACAAATCCACTTCGGCCTGCCATAGGGACTTCCAGCACATCCATTCCCATAAAAACTGTTTCAAAAGAATAGGCAACCACTTTTTTGCATCTCGGAAAAATAAATCCAATCAGATGCTGCATTTCAGGCTTTTTATGAATCGGAAATGAATTGACGTCATCATAAACCACAAGATCATACTGTTCCCTGATTCGCAACGCTTGGAAATAATCACAGATGACCAGCGATTCCTTCTCATTGATCTCAAGATCCTGGTGCAGTGAAATGGAAGAAAACCCCAAATTTCTCATATATTGGGAAATAAGCACATGTTCTTTCATTTCTCCAGTAATGTAAAGAACCCGTCCTCCATCATAAAGAACCTTGTTCACCAGTTCTTTCAATGGTTCAATCCCCATATAGGGAACTGTTTTGATGTTTATGGCTTTCTGTTCACCTTCCATATACCAACGCAAGAGCTGCTGCTTCTTTTCAACTTTCATAAAGACCTCCACTATTATTCTATTCCCCTACATTATCCATGACACTCATGATTCTATACTTAAGCGATGTATGCCTATCATAAGTTTTTGTATTTTTAATCATATAAGACAATGCTTTCTGAGATCCCACCAAAACAATGAGTTCTCTAGCCCTCGTTACAGCAGTATAGATCAGGTTTCTGCTCATCAATAGAGGAGGCCCCATGAAGAGTGGGACAAGAACTACTTTGAACTCACTTCCCTGACTCTTATGGATGGTTACCGCATAAGCAAGTTCCAGTTCATCCAAGTCCTGAGATTCAAATTCCACAATCTTATCCTCATCAAAAAGCACCGATACGGTATTATCTTCCTCATTAATATCTGTAACATAGCCGATATCACCATTAAAAATCCCCTGTCCTTCAGGTGGTTCCCCAAAAGTCCTTTTTACTTTTCTCCACTTGATCATATAGTTGTTTTTCGTCTGCATCACTTTATCACCAATCTGCAAATCGGTGAAGCTATACTTTTTCCTTCTTGGATTCAGCGCTTTCTGGAGCACCAGATTGAGGTTATACACACCAAGCTCTCCTTTTCTCATTGGAGTGAGTATCTGAAAATCTTTAACTCTGTCCCACTTTTCATTAAATTTCGGAAGCCTAGTGGTCACAAGCTCAATCACTTTCTGCAGTGAGTCTTCAGAATCATTTCCCTGAATAAAGAAAAAATCACTTTCTTTCGCATTTAGAACTGGCATTACACCTGTATTAATCCTATGCGCATTTGTTGTGATAAAGGATTCTTTCCCCTGTCTGTAGATAAACTGAAGCTTAACCACAGGGAAAGCACCACTGTCAATAATGTCCTCCAAAACCTTACCCGCCCCTACAGAAGGAAGCTGATCCACGTCTCCGACAAGAATCAGCCTCGTCTTGGGCTTGATGGCTTTCAGAAGATTATTCATAAGCATTACATCAATCATAGAAGCTTCATCGATAATAACCACATCACAGTTCAATGTTTCATCTTCGTCGAAAAGCACTTCATCCTCCTCTGACGAAACACTTAAATCTATTAGGCGGTGAATGGTTTTTGACTCACGTCCGGTGGCTTCCGACATTCTTTTGGCAGCTCTGCCGGTGGGTGCACCCATCAGCACCTTCTTACCCGCACGCTCAAAAATATTCAGGATGCATTTGATGATTGTAGTTTTCCCAGTACCAGGACCACCAGTGATAATCTCAATACCGTTTTCTGCAGCACCTGTGATTGCCTCAATCTGCTTGTCATGAAATGAAATGCCATTCTTTTTCTCAAAATCCTGAATATAGTCTTTCACAGGAATGTCAAGTCCTTCAACACCTTCCAGCAAAAGACCAAGCATATGTTTTGTCACTGATATCTCAGCGTAAAGATAAGGCATGGTAAAAACACCTTCTACATCGCCTATTCTTTCCAGCATCAGCTTAGATTTCATGACTTCGTGGAGAATGTTCTCCTCCAGCTCCTCTCTTCTGACTTCAAGAATACTTTGACCTTTTTCAAGAAGCATCTCCTTCGGTATAAAAGTGCTTCCTTGAGCACAGTACTCGTTGATGATATACTTGATTCCGCTTTGAATCCGAAAGGGCGAATCTAAGGTAATCCCCAGATTTCTGGCAATTTTATCTGCTGTCTTAAAACCAATGCTTGGCACCTCATCCGAAAGTATATACGGATTCTCTTTGACCTTTGCCACAGACTCGTTACCAAAAACCCTATAGATCTTGAGTGCCTGTTTGGGTGTGACTCCGTAACTTTGGAGGAACACCATGATGTTCTTCACCTCACGCCCTTTGATATATGATTCGTAAATCAGCCTGACTTTCTTGTCTCCGATGCCATCCAGCTCTTTAAGCTTCTCAGGCTCATTTTCAATAATACTGAAAATCTCAGCACCAAACTTCTCCACTAGTTTTTTTGCAGTGATGGGGCCAATTCCTGCAACCGCTCCAGAAGATAAATACTTTTCGATGCCCGCCATGGTGCTGGGAACAACTTCCTCATAAGACTCACATTTGAACTGTTTTCCGAAGGTTGCATGGAGGACAGATTCACCATGCAGGACCAAAGTTTGCCCTACGGATATATAGGGAAATGTCCCCAACGCTGTATGCACCTCTTGCTCATCCTCAATCCTGATGATGCAAAACGCACTCTCCTCATTCTGAAATACTATGTCCCGGACTACTCCTTCTAAACGCTCCATAAAGATTCACTAGTTCCTTTCAAATCATTCATAGCTTTATCATAATCGATATGAGCGACAGTTTCCACTTTTTGCAGACAACCCTATTATGGGATAAAACAATAAAGTTATTCACATGAATAAAGTTTTAATTGAAAAATTCTGATGTATAATAAAAGTAAACCACATAATGGTTTAAACAGAAGTTAAGAGGTGTACACATGATATTTAAGGACTTTAACGTCATATTTACAGATCGGATCGAAAAAATGTCTATCCAGATCATGGATGGGAAGATCGTCTCGATGAATCCTGATTTCAGCGATGATGAAATCATCGAAGGTAATGGCAGGTACCTTTCTCCAGGATATGTGGATATCCACATTCACGGAGCGGGAAACCACGATACGATGGAAGGAACATTTGAAGCATTAGAGACCATTTCAAATACCATCGCAAAACACGGAACTACAAGTTTCCTCCCCACTACAATGACCGTTTCTGTAGAAGAAATCCGTAAAGCAGTAGAAGCAATTAAAGAGGCCAAAGGAAATGTCACTGGTGCAACCATTGCAGGAATCCATCTAGAAGGTCCCTTCATCAGTGAGCATGCCATAGGGGCACAGAATCCCAATTATGTAATCCGCCCATCCATAGAATCTTTCCTTGATATGGTGGGAGAACATATTGACCTGATTAAAAACATCACCATGGCTCCAGAAGTAGAAGGAGCCCTTACACTCGCCCCTTATCTACGACAACATGGTGTCAATGTTTCCATGGGACATACTGTAGCAAGTTATGAGCAAGCCATGGATGGAATCCATCACGGATTTAACCACTCTACACACCTGTTCAACGCCATGAGTCCTTTTACACATCGAACCCCTGGTGTTGTTGGCGCAATATTTGATACAGATGTCACCACAGAAACCATTTCCGATGGTATTCATGTGAGTTATCCTTCACTGAGAACAGCGTATAAGGTGAAGGGATCTGATAAGACCCTTCTTATTACAGATGCCATGATGGCATGCGGCATGCCAGATGGCACATATTCGTTAGGAGGCCAGAAGGTTATCTCGAAAGAAGGTGCAGCACGACTTGAATCCGGAGCTCTCGCCGGTTCCATTCTGACCATGGATAAAGCCGTGCAGAATGTATATAAAAATACAGCTCTGCCACTTTATGAAGTAATTAAAATGGCTTCCTACAACGGCGCAAAGTTCTCAGGAATAGACAAAGTAAAAGGAAAAATTGCATTGAACTATGATGCAGATCTTCTGATACTCTCAGAAGACCTGGAAGTTCAAAATGTATTTATTGAAGGAAGAAAATTTCTTTGAAGCATAAGTTGAAAATAGTATAAGACCATAGAAACATCCGCAGGAACAACCTTTCATTGTAACCTGCGGATGTTTTCGTAAGTCCTAATAATCACATTACAGGAATTGCGCCAGAAAGC
>NZ_DOPX01000006.1 GCF_003514505.1 Proteiniclasticum sp. | reverse complement strand
TGAAAGCATCTAAGCGTGAAGCCTACCCTAAGATAAGATTTCCCATGACGTAAGTCAGTAAGATCCCTTGAAGAACACAAGGTTGATAGGTGAGAGGTGTAAGTGCAGTAATGTATTCAGCTTACTCATACTAATAGATCGAGGGCTTAATCAAAAAAAAGAACAATCTCTAATTCTTTACAATCTCTCTGTATGCAGTTTTGAAAGATGCAGATCTTTCTAAAACTAAATATCTGGTGTCTATATCTCTGAGGGTTACACCCGTTCCCATTCCGAACACGACGGTTAAGCCTCAAGGAGCCCATGATACTGCAGGGGAAGCCCTGTGGGAAAGTAGGTCGTCGCCAGTTACACTGCTCTAAGCGCAAGCTTAGGGCTTTTTTGTATATTGAATTAACTAGTAATAGTGGACTCTTTGAAAAGTCTCATGAAAGATAGAGAGGTGTGTAAAATGGGTAAAAAGACACTCATAGGTGCAGCTCTGATGATAGGGTTAGGGATATGGATTCTGAAGGAAAATAAACATCTGAAAGTTACACATCATGAGATCAGAAATGAAAAGATACCTTCATCCATATCAGGGTATACAATTGTACATGTTTCTGATTATCACAACACGCTATTTGGTGAAAATAACAAAGTTCTTGTGGATAAAATAAAAGAAAATAAACCAGATCTCATTGCTGTCACAGGAGACCTTATAGACTCCAGAACCACAGATCTTGATGTGGCACTGCTTTTGATGAAAGAGATGCGGAAAATAGCACCGGTATATTATGTTTCAGGTAATCATGAAAGCAGGGTGCCAGAGTATGAAGTTCTTGAAAACAGGCTTAGGGAGAGTGGTATTGAAGTATTGAATGATAGAATGACAATACCAAACAAAGAAGCTGCTCCTATTTATCTCTACGGTGTACGGGATCCAGCATTTACCAGAAGGAAAAGCGGAGAGTCCGAAGGTATCATTATGAAAAAACAGCTGGATACTTTACCTCAATATGATCATAAGTACACTATACTTCTTTCACATAGACCAGAGCTTTTAGATCTGTATGCTGAGTATTCATTTGATCTGGTTCTTTCTGGCCATGCCCATGGTGGACAGGTGAGACTTCCGCTGTTTGGGGGGATTCTTGCACCCAATCAGGGCTTTTTTCCAATGCTCACTTCAGGAATGCATAAGATGAAGAATACCTTTATGATTATTTCAAGAGGAATCGGGAACAGTGCATTTCCGCTACGTGTGAATAATCCACCAGAGCTTATTGTGATCAAACTCTTTCCAGAAGAGTAAAGCTTTTTCTATAAATTTACGGGCAGAGATTGACGGCTGATTCTAATATCATCGTTAATCTCTTTTCTATTTCTTAAAAAAAACGGATAAGATTGACAATAAATATCATGAATGACAAAATAAGATAGAAGTTTTGAGGCTTTGGAGGAAACTATGGAGAATAATGGACTATATTTAATCGATGTTGAACAAGGGTACACCATGCAAGAGGCCGTCAAAGAAGCAAAGCGCTGCTTGGACTGCAAAAATCCTACATGCATCACTGGGTGTCCTATAGAGAATGAAATACCAAATTTTATTAGAGAAATTTCTAAGGGGAATTTTGGAGAAGCCAGAGAGATTTTAGCAAGAAAGACAAATCTGCCTGCGATTTGCGGCAGGGTATGTCCTCATGATCTGCAATGTGAAGGGCATTGTATTCTTGCAAAAGCAGGTAAATCGATACATATTGGTAAACTTGAACGGTTTGTTGCAGATTTTGATCATTCCATGGGACTGATCAATGAAAAAATCCCAAGAAAAACGAGAGGAAAAGTTGCCGTAATAGGATCAGGTCCCGCAGGGCTGACCATTGCAGGTGACTTAGCAAAAGGAGGCTTCAATGTTGTAGTGTATGAAGCTCAGGAAGAGCCTGGCGGAATACTCCTTTATGGAATACCCGATTTTAGACTGCCTAAAGATGTCGTCAGACGTGAAATAAAGAAAATTGAGTCTTATGGTGTAACATTCATGAACAATATGGTAGCTGGTGAAGGTTTCACAGTGGATGATCTTTTCGAAAGAGGATTTGATGCAGTATTTATTGGGACGGGTACAGCACTATCCAATCAGTTGGACATCCCTGGCAAAGAACTGAAGGGAGTGGAGTTATCCTCCTATTTCTTAAGAACTTCTATGCTTGCCAATGAAGGGAAGCTGCCCATAGATGAGGTGCTTGTCAAAGATGGAAGCAGAGTCATTGTTATCGGATCTGGCAATGTAGCCATGGATGCCGCTCGGACAGCAGTTAGAATTGGAGCAAAAGAGGTTAAGGTGATTTATCGACGCAAGGAAGAAGATATGCCAGCAACAAAGTCTGAGTATGAGGATGCGCTGAAGGAAGGAGTACAGTTTTATTTTGAAAGTGCTCCTATTGCATATAATGGAAAAGACGGAGTAGTTACAGGTCTACGCGTTAATACGCCTCAGGGAGAACTCATTCATGATGCAGATGTTGTTCTTGTTGCCATTGGATCAAAGCCAGCAAGGCGTATTGTATCAACCACGGAAGGAATTGAAGTAGACAGCAAAGGATATGTGATCACCAGAGAAAAACCGTATGGTATGACTACGCTACGAGGTGTATTTGCTGGCGGAGATGTAGTACATCAGCCTGCAACTGTTGTAAAGGCCATGAAAGAAGCAAAGAAAGTTGCTGATGGCATTGCAGCATATGTGGATGCCAAGAAGCTTTTAGAAGCATAAAAGTCAAAAGAACCCGCAGATATACTGCGGGTTCTTTAAATTAAAACAGTAAAGAGAATATTCTAAAGAAGCTTTCTTTCAAGTGGGTAAAAATACTTCCGCGATTGTACTCCTCTAAAGTGAGCATTCTGCTTGCTGCAGCATCATCATAGAAAAGCCCTTCCATTTTTGCAGAAGTAAGTTCATCGTAAACTACTGCATTTACTTCATAATTGTAGTATAAACTTCTTACATCGAAGTTTGCAGTTCCGAAAGTTGAAATTTGGGTATCCACAACCATGGCTTTGTTATGATAAAAGGATTCTTTGTCGTATAAATAGAACTCAACTCCTACATCAAGCAGTTCTTTGATATAGGTCATCGAAGCGTGACCCACAGGGGGATGATCATACTGCTCTGGAAAAACGATCTTGACATCTATCCCAGAAAGAACTGCAACCTTAAGTGCTTGCATTAGAGAATCAGAAGGTATGAAATAAGGGGAGCTGATATATATTTTTTCTTTTGCGCTGGTAATCATCTTTAGAAAAAGCTGTTCAACTGTTGAATAGGGAGTACCTGGACCATTATAGACAAGCTGCATAGGAAGATAATTTTCGATGGTGTTTTTCGGGAAATAAAGTGAGAGATCTTCTTCTCTTTTATACTTTTGCCTTTGTTTATCGTACTCCCATTTCTTAGCCTCTTCATTAAAAGAAAGCACAGAGAAAAAATCATCGAAGAATAAAGCCTGAAGTCCTAATACAAACTCACCTTCAATTCGTGCATGAGTATCTCGCCAGTAACCGAATTTTGATTTCCCAGTATACTCATCTCCTATGTTATTGCCACCCAGGTATCCAATCTTTCCATCAATGATAATGATTTTCCGGTGGTTTCGGTAATTGATGGAAGTATCTATGTATTTGCTGATACTTGCAAAATGAGCACTGTAAGTCACAAGCTCTATACCTGCAGCTCTAATTTCTTTTAGATATTCTTTATCGAATCGTCTGCCGCCAACTTTATCCATAATAAAGCGGACTTTAACACCTTCTTTGGATTTTCGGATCAGGGTATCAAAGATACGTCGACCGATGTCATCAGATTTTACAATGTAGTATTCCATATGAATGTGATGTGTGGCTGATTCAAGATCATGAATAAGGGCTTCAAATTTCTCCACGCCATCTTTATATAGAGTGATGTTGTTATAAGAGAACATGGGGCTGCCATTTCCGATGGTGACCATTTTAGCCATGTCTTTATAAGGTCCAGCGTACTCCTCCAGACTTGTTTTTACAAAATCAATCATTTCGGGTGAGAGTCTTTCTTTTAAGTTCCTTGATTTCCAGTTGCGTCCTAGAAAGAAGTAAAGAATCAAGCCCAGAAAGGGAATGAGCATGAAAATCAGAAGCCATCCAATGGACTTCTCAGGCTTCTCTCTGTTCTTAAAGATGATGGTCAGTGAAATCAGGAAGTTAATAACCAGACTTAATGCCGTAATTGCGTTATATAAATTCAAAGTATTTTCCTCCAATAAAGTACTGATAAGTATATTATAGTATAGTTTCATAAGAGGAAGGTATGATTTTGTAGAAAGTAGATTAATTTTAGTTTTTGTTCATGAACTGAGGCTGAATGGGTTTAGATGGATTTAGAACTTATTGAATACACTCTTGATAATTTCTTTAGATTTTTTCAAAAAAGCTGTTGACTTAGTATTTCGAACCATGCTATTATAGACAAGTCGCTTGATGAGAGCGGCGAAAACAAGCAAACACAGTTCT
>NZ_DOPX01000002.1 GCF_003514505.1 Proteiniclasticum sp. | reverse complement strand
AAAGTAGGTCGTCGCCAGATGTATTATTCCGCGATAGCTCAATGGTGGAGCACTCGGCTGTTAACCGATAGGCTGGAGGTTCGAGTCCTCTTCGCGGAGCCATTAGTCCTCAGTTTATACTGAGGACTTTTTTGCGTTTAAAAATAAATAAATAAAACAGATGAGTGGGTTTAGGAGTTCGTGCCGATTGTAATTGTTCTTAAATTATTTACGACCTTCCAGAAGAACATTATCCATGAAAGATAACAATAGTGGTATTATGGGTATGAAGGAAATGTAAATAAATATAAATTAAAGTTGGAGGACAATTATGGAAAAATTAAAAGTAGCATCCCGTGGCCGAACCGATATGATAGACATCACCCATGAGGTTCAAGAGACTGTCCGGAAGAGTGGAGTGAAGTCTGGCATATGCTTGCTGTTTGTACCTCACACAACAGGTGCAGTGACCATAACAGAGTTCTCTGATCCCAATCTCATGCATGATATTCTAAAATCCGTCAATGATCTGATTCCTTTTGAAAATCAGTACACCCATGAAGAAGGGAATGCTGCAGCGCATATCAAATCCAGTCTGTTCAATTTCTCTTTAGAAATGATTATTGATGAAGGAGAACTGATTATTGGAGGATATCAGGGCATATTCTTCTGTGAGTTTGATGGTCCTAGGAACAGACAGGTTTTTGTAAAAATCATGGAAGGATAAAGGTGAGAAAGCAGCATGAATAAATTTGAGTTTATGACATCGGACAGAATTCTCTTTGAAAGAAATGGATTGAAAGATATTGGAAAGCTTGCTCGGCCTTTCGGAAAGAAAGCTTTCATTGTAACCGGAGGCAGAGGAGAAAATGCGGACAGTATTGAAGAATATTTAAAAAACGAGGGAATAGAGACTAGTAGATTTCAGGTTTACACTGAACCTAGCCTGGATACCATGAAAGTCGGGCTGGATCTTGCCAGAAGTGAAAAGTGCGATATGGTCATTGCCTGTGGTGGAGGCAGCGCCATTGATGCGGGAAAAATCATTGCAGCTATGATGACAAATGAGGGAGAAATCCTGTCTTATTTAGAAGTGATTGGTGAAGGCAAGAGCCTAAAGAGTCCATCTGCACCTTGTATAGCTATTCCAACTACAGCAGGAACCGGGGCTGAAGTAACAAAAAATGCTGTGATCAGTTCAGATCTTCATAAGGTTAAGGTCAGTTTGCGCAGTCCATATATGTACCCGAATCTGGTGCTTCTTGATCCCATTCTTACCATGAGCATGCCTCAATCCGTTACGGCAAGTACGGGGCTTGATGCCCTGACACAGGTGATAGAGCCGTTTGTGTCACACTTATCCAACCCTATGACAGATGCATTTTGTAAAGAAGGGATGAGACTGGCCGCGCGTTCATTAAGAAAAGCCTTTGACAGAGGGGAGGATATAGACGCTAGGGAAGAGATGCTTCTTGCAAGCCTCTTTGGTGGGATTGCTTTGGCCAATGCAAAACTTGGAGTTGTACATGGGTTTGCTGGAGTCATCGGAGGGATGTATGGAATCCCCCACGGCATCGTATGTGCTGGTCTTTTACCCTATTCTTTTGAAACCAATGTGAAAGCACTGGCAGATCGGGAAAAGGATAGTAGAGCATTAGAAAGATATAAAGAGGTATCTGAAATTTTAACAGGAGACCGCAATGCATCCATTGAGGATGGGATGAACTGGGTTAAGGATCTTTGTAACCATCTTTCCATCCCAAAGTTCAAGGATTTTGGTATGAAAAAAGAAGATTTTCCTGAAATCATAGAAAAGTCCATGGGGGCAAGCAGCATGAAAGGAAATCCTATAGTACTGACAAAAGATGAACTGGAAGAGATGCTCACAAATGCTTTTCAATAGTGTTATGCATTTTTCAACGTAATATGAGGTGACAGTATTTAGTGGATTCTGACAGAAATTTTTGATGCGATGATTGTTAATAGGAAACGAAACGAATACTATGGTATTGATCCAATGAAAGATCAAAAATGACAGAGGCAGATGTGAATTCATCTGCCTCTTCTATTGAAATCAATTGAGGTAAAGTGGAATTCTTTGTATATCAAAAGAAAATGTTTTTTCTAAATGAAAAGTGATGACAGATTCTGCATATTACAACTGTTTTTACAATATATTCATTAGAAAAATAACAGATAAATAAATTCATGTGAATAAAATGACTATATATTGATTTTTTAAACGATTACAGATTATAATGAATAAGTAACTGCATAGTGAATAAAGACGACCTTTCAAATAGAGGAGCGGTCTGAAGGTAATGGCAAAGTATGAAGCCCTTCTTTTGCCATGAATAGCAGATTGCCGAAGGAAGACAGAAGAGGGCCTATTCTGTATTTCCTGGTGAAAAGGCACAAAGCCTATCACTGTCATGTAGAACTACATGGAGCGCTATTTATGTTTTATAAGAAACATAAAAGTGCTTTTTTTATTGGTCTTTTTTCAGCAGAAATCAGATTTTAAGGAGGAAGGAACATGGAAGCAGTGATCCGTTTAAGAATGAGTGCCCATGATGCACACTATGGGGGAGGACTGGTGGATGGAGCCAAAATGCTGATGCTTTTTGGTGATGTGGCAACAGAACTCCTCATCAGAAGAGATGGTGATGAGGGACTCTTCAGAGCTTACGAAAAAGTGGAGTTTCTTGCACCGGTCTATGCCGGTGACTATATAGAAGCAGTGGGAAGAATTGTTTCTGAAGGCAGAACCTCAAGAAAGATGGAGTTTGAAGCCAGAAAAGTGATTGTGCCAAGACCTGAGATCAGCGAGTCTGCCTGTGAAGTTCTTTCTGAACCCATCGTTGTCTGTAGAGCGGTGGGAACTTGCGTTACTCCCATGGAGAAACAGAGAGGAGTGCATGCATAATGGAGAAGCTCATCATCACAGCGGCCATTTGCGGCGCGGAAGTAACAAAAGATCATAATCCCAATGTACCGTATACTGTCGAAGAAATCAGGGAAGAAGCCCGAAAAGCCTATGAGGCAGGTGCATCTATTATACATCTTCATGTTCGTGAGGATGATGGCACGCCTACTCAGAGCAAGGCAAGATATCAGGTTTGCATGGAAGCGATACGCCAAGTCTGTCCTGATGTGATCATTCAGCCAAGCACCGGGGGGGCGGTTGGGATGACTGCAGATGAGAGGCTTCAGCCGTTGGAGCTTCACCCGGAAATGGCGACTCTTGACTGCGGAACATTGAATTTCGGTGGCGATGAGATCTTTGTGAATACAGAGAATATGATCAAAGAGTTTGGAAAGAGAATGATAGAAAGAGGAATCAAGCCGGAGTGTGAGGTGTTTGACAAGAGCATGATCGATATGGCGCTGCGGCTCTCGAAGAAAGGATTCATAGAGGAGCCTCTTCATTTCAATCTGGTCATGGGTGTCAATGGAGGCATATCAGGAGAACCAAGAGATCTTCTGTATCTTACAGAATCTTTGCCGAAGAATTCGACGTTCACCGTTTCCGGCATCGGCAGACATCAGCTGTCATTAAATACCATGGCCATTCTCTTAGGAGGGCATGTTCGTGTAGGGTTTGAAGACAACATCTACCTGAGAAAAGGAGAACTGGCGGAATCCAGTGCGGATTTTGTGAAGAGGATTGTCGATCTTTCAGTAATTCTAGGCAGAGAGATTGCCACACCTAAAGATGCAAGAAGAATACTAGGACTGACGGAGTAAATGGAAGTGGGGGAGAAGGCTATGACAAACAAAGCTGGATGCAAGTTCGGAACACACCGGGTATTGGAGCCACAGGGGGTTCTGCCGCAGGCTGCAAGAAGGATCGACAATAGTATGGAGATTTATGACAATGAGATTCTCATTGATGTGATTGCTCTTAATATTGATTCTGCAAGCTTCACGCAGATAGAACGGGAAGCGGAGCATGATGTGGAGAAGATTTCAGCAAAGATACAGGAAATAGTTTCCGAACGAGGAAAAATGCAAAATCCCGTAACAGGTTCAGGTGGCATGCTCATCGGACGTATAGAGAGAATAGGAAAAGATCTCAAGGGGAAGATTGCCTTGAAGGAAGGAGACAAAATTGCAACACTGGTTTCCTTATCTCTGACACCTCTGAAGATTGATGAGATTCTTGCCATTCAGCCAGAGATTGACCGGGTGGAAATCAAGGGGAAAGCGATCCTCTTTGAATCTGGAATCTATGCAAAGCTGCCAGATGATATGGGGGAAAATCTGGCTTTAGCAGCACTGGATGTAGCCGGTGCGCCTGCTCAGGTGGCTAAAATGGTGAAGCCAGGAGATTCTGTACTCATTCTTGGAGCCAGCGGAAAATCCGGGATGATGTGTGCCTATGAGGCCATGAAGAGGGTGGGACCCACAGGAAATGTGGTCTGCTCAGATCTTCGTGAAGAAGCCCTGGATATACTGAGAAAAAACAGGTTCTGTCATGAAGCCTTTGCGTCAGATGCCACAAAACCTGTGGATGTTTTGAACAAAGCACTGGCTCATAATGATGGGAAAGAATACGACATCTCAATCAATGTGGTGAATGTGGAAAACACAGAAATGAGCACCATTTTACCGGTGCGGGACGGAGGAATTGTATATTTCTTCTCCATGGCCACCAGCTTCACCAAAGCAGCACTGGGGGCTGAAGGTGTTGGCAAGGATGTGACAATGATGGTTGGAAACGGATATACAAAAGGACATGCAGAAATTACACTTCAGGAGCTAAGAGAATCAGAAGCGCTGAGAAGAATTTTTGAAGAGCTATACGTGTAGGCGATGTGTACAAGGGGGAGTATCATGAATAAATTTGCAGAAAGGATGTGACAATGATGGTTGGAAACGGATATACAAAAGGACATGCAGAAATTACACTTCAGGAGCTAAGAGAATCAGAAGCGCTGAGAAGAATTTTTGAAGAGCTATACGTGTAGGCGATGTGTACAAGGGGGAGTATCATGAATAAATTTGCAGA